>CABZJA010000007.1 GCA_902525935.1 uncultured Pelagibacteraceae bacterium
TGAATTATGAGATAGGGTACAGTAATTCAATAAAATCAACAATTATGAAGGTATTCTAAAACAAAACTATTGATAATGAAAACTTAGTTTTGTTTTGTTAAGGAATTTCTTAATATTGATTGATGTAAATATACAAAAAAATAATAATTTTCATAATAATTAGCTAAGTAATGCAATTTGTGAATATAGCGTTTAATGCCCCAAATACAGGGCTTATTTAGAGATTTCAATTTACAAGCTGCAACCAATAGGGGAAATTAAAATTGTAGTACTAAATGATGTTAAAATTAAAAAAAACGTTGGTATTGCTAGCTTTTAGAATGAAATTCCTTCAGATTTGAGAAGTTTTTTCTTGGTTTTTATACCACCTTTTCCAGAATATCCTCCAAGAGATCCATCAGACCTGGTCACTCTATGACAAGGTATTTTTGGAGCATATGGGTTTTTTCCAATAGCATTAGCTACAGCTCTAACAGCTTTAGGCTTATTTATTCCCTTAGCTACGTCAGAATACGTTAGAACATAACCTTTTTTTATTGTTTTTAAATATTTCCAGACTTTAATTTGAAATTTTGTTCCTTTAAGGATCATATTAAAAAAAACCCTGTATCTCTGCACCTTTTCAGGTACAAAGAACAGTAGTTTTTGGCACGTCGTTGTATGCGCTACCGCCATGCCTTCCACCCCGCAATTTTAGCGCTACTCTGCGTGGTTTTCTGCCCTCTGGGCTTGAATCTCTCGATTTTTCCCCAGATGGTCAGTTAAGAGTTGCCTCTTAATTCATTTATGAAATTATCATAGTGCAAATGAGATTAGTATCACTTTATAGTTGATAATTTACGGTTTTTAACAACTGTGAATAGCGGTAACAACCTATCTAGGTCCAACAAAAATAACTATAAAATAAGATAAATAGAAAATTATTGTTAAAACAGATAGGAAATATACTTCTAATGATTTTCCATTTTTTTTGTAAACCAAATAACTCAGTATAGTTAAACCTAAAGATATAATTAAAAAATAGCTTGTAGGAATTTCGCCATCTATTGTCATGAAATAATGATCTTAATTCATTTGACATTTAAAATCACTTAATATATTATTTCCGATAATTAATGGTTATCGGAAAAATATATGAATGATTTAATAACTGATGTAAAAAACTTAGAAATTGAGACTTTAAAAAATTTAAAAAATTCTAAAGCTCATAATACTTTGAGAGCTTATAATGCAGATTTTAAAGATTTTTCAGCTTTTTGTGCGAAGAATGGATTAAATCCATTGCCCAGCGAGCCTAAAATTGTGTCGATTTACCTTACCTATCTAAGTTCATTTTCAAAATATAGTACTTTAAAAAGGAGATTAGCCTCAATAAAAGTTGTCCATAAATTAAAAGGTCATTATATAGATATAAAACATCCGATAATTATCGAAAATTTAATGGGTATAAAAAGAAAAATGGGTGTTAAGCAAACTGCTAAAAAACCCATATTAATCAATGATTTAAAAATTATAATTAATGTAATAGATGAAGAAAAAAATGATCTAAAGAGGTTACAAAATAAAGCTTTATTGTTGGTTGGATTTGCAGGGGGATTTAGAAGATCTGAACTTGTTTCCATAGAGTATGATGATTTAGACTTTGTTATAGAGGGAGTTAAAATAGTCATTAGACGGTCAAAAACTGATCAAACTGGCCAAGGAATGATAAAAGCAATCCCCTACTTTGATAATAAAACTTATTGTCCAGTTACTTCTCTTCGAAATTGGATAAATTTTTTAAATATAGATAAGGGTAAAATATTTAATATATCTGACAAAACTGTAGCTTTAACAATTAAAAAATATGCTTTATTGGCCGGATTAGACCAAAAAAAATATGCTGGGCATAGTCTTAGATCAGGTTTCGCAACATCGACTGCAGAAACTGGCGCTGATGAAAGAAGCATAATGGCAATGACAGGACATAAAACTACGCAAATGGTTAGAAGATATATAAATGAGTCAAACTTATTTAAAAATAATGCATTAAATAAAATTAAAATATAATAATCTTAAATTAACTTATCTCTGTATCCATCAATTTTTTTTGAAATATAATTATTCGTTAAGTAAAAATTTTTATAAATCCTTTCTTGTAATGATTTCTTTAAAGACTCATTTTTAATAAGTTTTTCGATTGAATTTTCAATATTTTTAACAGTTAAAGACTTTATTTTCATAGCCTTTGGAGATGCCTCACTAAGCCCACCTTTATCTGTAATAATTACAGCACATCCTGCACTTGAAGCTTCTAAAGCAGTTCTACCAAAGGGTTCGTCCCATCGAGAGCAAACAACTGAAATATCTGACTTTACAAACCATTTTGTAACAGCGTTATATTTTTGAAATCCCAAAACTTTCAAATTTTTATGTTCAAAAATATGGTTTTCTCTAGGTTCATCACCAATAACTATAGCTTTCCAATCTGGATTATTATTTAATACACTTATAATAGCCTTTCCAAATAGGTCATAACCTTTAGAGGCATTTAATCTACCAACAAATAAAATTATTTTTTTTTTATTTTTAAAATTAATAATCTTTTTACTTGTTGATTGATTAATAACTTCAAGTTTATCAGTATTAAATTTTTTATTTAATCCTTTTGTAAATTTTTTTAGGGTCCAATTACTGTTAAAAATTATTTTTTTTGTTTTGTTATATACATCAATTCTCTCTTTCACTGTTTTCGATGATTTCATATCTAAGGGATTATTATGAAAATACAGAACAATATTATCGTTTATTTCATGAATAGAATTTATATAATCAGGCCTATTATGAACTTCTATTAAAGTTGATTTTTTTATTTTTTCATTCTCCAGAAATTTTTTTATATAAGTTTTGCTGCTGCTTCTGAAAAGTAATTTTGAAAAATTTAAATTAGTATAATTAGGTAATAACTTTTTTTTAAAAAAAGTATTTCCATATACTTGAATATTTTTTTTATATTTACTTAGTTTGATAGTATCATTTAAAAAAAGTGAAACTGCACCTGCATAATTAGGAGTAAAATTTTCTTTGTAAGGAAGTAGAATAGAGATTTTCATTTATAAAAAGTTAGATTTTATTTTATTTCTAAGTTTATAGTTTTTTTTAAGCTTGTATTCCTCACTCATAGCTTTGGATTTTGAATCATAACTAATACTATAGGCTAATATCCATTTTCTACCTCTAGTAAATTTTGCTCCTTTCGAAGCATTATGTTTAGCTAATCTCTTCTTTAAATTATTAGTATATCCAACGTAGCTAAGGTGTTTTTGCCTATTTTTAGATATGATTAAATAAACAAAATATTTCATTATGGCGGTCCCTAGGGGAATCGAACCCCTCTTTCATGGATGAAAACCATGTGTCCTAACCGATAGACGAAGGGACCAGAGATGGAGTTTCTATTGCAATTATTAAAAATAATCAAGCTATAGGTACCTCACTTTTTATAATTTCTATTGTAGATTCTTTGTGTGTGACAAGAGTCTCAGTAATAAATTTTGTATTTTCTTTTTTTACAGCCGCAACCATTTCAGTACCAGTAATACCAGTCGCACAAAAAATACTATCTCCTTTAACTATTTCATTTAATTCATATTTTTTATTTAGGTCAATAATTCCCATTTTTTTAGCTCTAGCCTTATCTTGGTCTGTTGCAAATAAAAATTTACCCTGAAATTTACATCCATAAGCATCCAAAGCTGCTGCAGAGATTACTCCTTCAGGACCTCCTCCAATACCTAAAAATAAGTCAACATTATACTTATTATCAGTAACTAAGAGAGAACCACAAATATCACCATCTGAAATTAATTTTAAATTTACTTTTAATGATTTTAATTCTTTAATGATATCTTTATGTCTTGGTCTATCGAGAATACATACTGTAAGTTCATTAATATTTTTGTTTTTGGCTTCTGCAATATTGGAAATATTTTTTTTTATAGGATAATCTAAATCTGTCGCATCGAATGGAACATCTTTGCCCACTGCAATTTTATTCATATAGGTTTCTGGAGCATTAAATAAATTTCCTTTTTCTGAAATTGCTAATACAGATATAGCGCCTGGAATATTTTTTGCAGCAAAGTTTGTTCCTTCAAGTGGGTCTACAGCTATATCTAAATATGGACCATTACCCTTACCCAGTTTTTCACCTATATATAACATTGGTGCTTCATCGAGTTCGCCCTCACCTATCACCACTTCTCCGTTAATTTCTATGTTATTTAAATCATTTCTCATAGAGTCCGTTGCAGCTTTATCAGCAATTTTTTTATTTTCTTTGCCAAGAAATTGATAACAATTAACTGCAGCTCTTGAAGTAACATTTACAAGTTGATTAATCAGATCTTTATCTAAAGACATTAAATATTTTCAAAAGTGGATTTTTCTAAATTATATTTCAATCTAGCTTCAAATTCACTTAATCTTTTCCAAACTGAAATTAATTCTACTATTGTAGACCAGCTTCTAACTAAATATTGTAATGAATTTTCAACTCTTCCAAATGCTCTGGTTATTTGTTGAACAAAACCCAAAGTAATCGCACCTGATACAATAGTTGGTGCTAAAGCCAAATAAGGAACAATTACCATACCTTGAAAATAGCTCCACTTCACTGCATTAAAATATAAGTAGTGAAAATATGATTTATAGTGAATACCTCTTACTCTATCATATAATTGACCTATAGTTGGTGGAGCTGCCCTTATAGGATCATCTTCTCCATGAACTAATTCTTTTCTATAACCAGCTTCTTCTTTTTGAATATCATATTCAATACCAGGCAATTTGATACCTACAGCCGCTAATAAAACTGTTCCACCAAGTGCAGATATTATTGCAACCCAAACTAAAGCATGATCAACTTCACCAATCCATGGAAGAACATCGACCTGTTTAGATAATCCCCATAATATTGGTAAGAAGGCTACTAATGTCATTATACTATCTAGAAGTCCAACACCAAGACCTTCCATTATTCTTGCAAATTTTAAAGTGTCTTCTTGAACTCTCTGCGAAGCGCCCTCTGTTAAACGAGCTTTTAACCATTGTGAGTGGTAATACTCAGCCATTGAAGTTCTCCACCTAAAAACCCAATGAGAAACGAAAAATCCAGTTATAATTGCAATTATAATCCAAAGACCTGCAACTTTTGCAAATGTAAATAAATATCCAATAAATTCAGTCTCAGTTACAGAACCAGGTTCTGTTAAAGCTTTTTGAAGAGTATCGTAAAATTCGCCGAACCATTCATTAATTTTTACATCTAATTGTACTTGATACCAAGTTGAAACTAATATGAAGATTGATCCAAATATGCTCCAACGATACCATTTTCTTTCTGTAAAAAATTTAAACATTATTTTATAAAATTATCAGCGTAGGATTTTAAAGTAATTTTTCTTTTGTTCGGCTCTATCACTTCAAAACTAATATTGTTTTTTTTTGCATATTCAATTGCTAGTTCTTTGTTTGAAAATTCTAATTTTAATTCGCCATAAGTATCTGTCGAACTCTCCCACCCCATTAAAGGATTTGTGCCTGGATCATCAGTAATATATTCAATAATCCATTTGTCAAATTTTTTTAATCCTGACTGCATAGCAGTTTTAGAGGGTTTATAAATTTTAGCTTTTTTCATAAAATGGTCGGGGTGGTAGGATTCGAACCTACGGCCCCTTGGTCCCAAACCAAGTGCGCTACCAGGCTGCGCTACACCCCGAATGCAGTACTAATACAGTAGATAAAAAAAATATCAAAGTATATTAATCACTATTTAAAAGGAAATTTTATAAAATTTGCTATATATAAGTATCTATGATCATTGAATGTCCAGCCTGCTCTAAGAAGTTCAATATTAATGAAAAGCTAATTCCAGATGAAGGTAGACTTTTAAAGTGCGGCAATTGCGAACATACATGGTTTTTTAAAAAGGAAGAAAATATAAAGTCAGAGGATCAGACTACAAAAATAAGTCAAATTGAAGAAAATAAATCAGAGATCAATATAGAACCAGTTAAAGAACCTGTAAAAAAAACAGAAAAAATAAGAAAAAAAATTTCAAAAAGATCTTCAACAAAAGAGAGTGCAACAAAAGAATTAATATCTATTGATAAAAATTCAGTCTCAAAAGAAAACAATATTATCAAGAAAATATTTCTAACTATTATTTCAACTATTGCATTTATATTACTTATAGACACGTTTAAAAATCAGATATCTGTTATATTTCCAGGCATAATAAATATGTCAGATAGTCTGCATCTAGTAATAAATGACTTGAAATTATTTATTAAAGATTTAGTCAGGTAAAAATGATTCAGATAATTACAAAACCATTTAGGTGGTTTTTCAAATTAGAAGCTGCCAGTGGTCTTGTTTTATTATTTGCAGCCATAATAGCTTTAGTTGTAAGTAATTCTAATTTATCAGAAATATATTTTTCTACATTGAATAAAAATTTATTTTTGGGAATAAATAATTTTGGTTTAAAATTATCTGTATTACATTGGATAAATGACGCTTTAATGGCAATTTTCTTTTTCTTTGTAACATTAGAAATTAAAAGAGAATTTTTACAAGGTGAACTTTCAAATATAAAACAAGCACTTCTTCCAATTATTGCCGCAGTTGGTGGAATGTTAGTACCTGCATTATTTTATGTTTTTATTAATTTTGGAGATAGTGAAACAATGAATGGTTGGGCTATTCCATCTGCAACTGATATTGCATTTTCTTTAGGAGTACTGTCATTATTAGGTAAAAGAGTTCCATTATCTTTAAAAGTTTTTCTAACTGCTTTAGCTATTATAGATGATCTAGGAGCTATAGTAATTATTGCATTATTCTATTCGGGAGACCTTAGTATAAAATACTTAAGCTTAATGCTGTTAGCTTTTATTGTTCTTCTAGTAATAAATAAGTTTAATATAAAAAAATTTTTACCTTATTTAATTGTTGGAATATTTCTTTGGGATTTCACTCATAATTCTGGAATTCATGCAACGATTGCTGGAGTTTTGCTAGCAATGACTATACCTCACAGAAAGAAAGATAAAGATTTCTCACTGCTAATAAAAATTGAACATGCAATCAGTCCTTATGTTGCGTTTGGTATTATGCCATTATTTGCTTTTGCAAATGCTGGTGTTTCATTGGAAGGTTTATCTTTTGCATCTTTACTTGATAAAGTCCCATTAGGAATATTGTTAGGATTGTTTGTTGGAAAACAATTAGGTGTATTTGTGTTTTCTTATGTTTCAATAAAAATGAAAATAGCGCAAATGCCTAATAATTCTAACTGGTTTAATTTTTATGGTGTTGGTGTTTTAACAGGTATTGGATTTACAATGAGCTTATTTGTTGGAAATTTGGCTTTTGCTGAAAATATGCAATACATGGATGGAGTAAAAATTGGAGTTTTAACTGGGTCATTATTATCCACTTTATTTGGATACTTCCTAATACTACTTACACCAAATAAGTAAGTAGTTTATGAAAAGATTAATAATAATAAGTTTTACTATAATTATGTTTTTTTTTAAAAATTCAGCAACGAGCAACGATCAGAAAGGTTTTTATGATCTAGAAATAGAGAGTATTAATGGAGAAATCATTAAATTAAAAGATTATCAAAATAAAGTTATACTTATAGTGAACACTGCTAGTTATTGTGGTTTCACAAAACAATACGAAGATTTGCAAGATTTATGGGATAAATACAAATCTAAGGGTCTTATTGTCCTTGGAGTGCCCTCAGACTCTTTCAATCAAGAAAAAAAAATCAATAGTGAAGTAAAAGAATTTTGTGAAGTTAATTTTGAAATAAATTTTCCATTAACAACTATTACAGAGGTAAAAGGAAGGAATGCTCATGAGATTTTTAAGTGGGCAGAAAAAAATTTTGGAAAATCTGCAATTCCTAAGTGGAATTTTCATAAAATATTAATCAATAAACTTGGAAATGTAGAAGAAACATATGCTTCTTTTACAAAACCCACATCAAATAAAATTATAAATAAAATTCAGGAAATACTATAGTTCTATAGTTAAACCATCATGTGCCGGTATGACATTTTTTGGTATAACTTTCTTTAACTGATTATAATCTAAGACTGGTGATAGATTTGAAAGAATCGCCTTTTTTGGTTTAAATTTTTTGATGAAGTATAAAGATTTTTCTAAATTAAAGTGTGATGGATGAAATTTGTACCACAGACAATCAATTATTAAATATTTTAGATTTTTAAAATATGAGTAATCTTTTTTGTAAATATCACTTACATCTGTAATGTATGCAAGTTTTTTATCAATTATAAAACAATTAGAATTAACTGCACCGTGCTCAACAACAATCGACTTAAATCTTACATTTTTGTTTTTATGTTTAATAAATGAATTTTTCTTTAATTTATTTAATATTAAAGTAGCTGGATATTCTCTTGAGAAACTTTTAAAACAATATGAAAAACTTTGTTTTAAGAGTTTGGATGTTTCATTATCAGCATAAACATTAACTTGTTTTCTACTATTAATAAAAAAAGATCTCAAATCATTGATTCCATGGGTTTGATCAGCATGCATATGTGAATAGAATACTTTATCAATTTTCTTTATTTTATGACGCAATAGCTGTTGTCTTAAGTCAGGAGATGTATCAATTAAAATATTTTCATCAAAAGTTTTAATAAGTGCTGAACATCTTGTTCTATAATTTTTCTTATTTTTGGGATTGCAGTTTCCAAAAAATCCATCAGGTCTTGGCACACCCATAGAACTTCCACAACCTAATATTATAAATTTAATACTCATTGTTGAAAAAATAATCTTTCAAAATTATCATTTGTAATGGTTTCTAATTCATCAAAGGTTTTTGACTTTAATTCTGAAAGTTTTTCCAATGTATATTTAATAAAAGAAGGTTCGTTTTTTTTACCTCTCATTGGTATAGGTGCTAAAAAAGGACTGTCTGTTTCAATTAAAATTTTATCATTTTCAATCATTTTAAATGTTTCTTGAAGATCATTACTATTTTTAAAAGTAATTATTCCACTAGCAGAAAAATATGCATTTAACGTCGTCATTTTTTTAGCAAACTCTTTTGATCCTGTAAAACAGTGCATAAGTATTTTAATATCGCTATTTTTATATCTATTTAAAATATCAAAAGTTTCTCTTTCGGCACTTCTAGAATGAACTATCAAAGGATAATTTAGTTCAATAGAGGCTTCTATATGTGTCTCAAAACTTTTAATTTGATCATCTTTATGGCTATTTTCATAATAGAAATCTAATCCTGTTTCTCCTACTCCAATTATTTTTTTGAATTTATTTGCATTTTCAACAATGAATTTTTTATCTATCTTATCATTGCTAGACTCATGAGGATGAATTCCTATACTTCCATAAATTATTTCATCAAGATTTATAATCTTTTTAATATTTTCAAAACTTTTTGAATTAGTTGAGATAGTTAAAATTTTCTTCAATCCATTCTCCTTGGAACGTTTAATAACATCACTAATATTCGAATAAAGAGGTTCGTGATCAAGATGACAATGTGAGTCTATCATTTTTCAATTTTTTTAAACAAAATATCTAATTTATTTATTTTTAAATCTTTTTTTAAAATTTCATTATTCTTAATTGATGTAAAATCAATAGAATTTCCTGTTTCATTAAAAATATTCAGCACTTTTGCTGATGTTTCTGGCATTACTGGATAAAGCAAAATAGTTATTTTTCTAATTAATTCTAATGCAGTATAAACAATTGTATTTAACCTCAATCTATCATCTTTCTTCTTCCAAGGTTCCTGATCATTAAAATATTTGTTTGCCGCAAACAATCTATCAACAACAAAACTCATATATTGGTTTATGTCTTGATTATCGATAAATAATCTTATTTTATTTAGATTATTTAATGGTTTCAAAATTTCTAAATCTTCATCAGTAAACTTATGATCAGGTATTAAAGATGAACAATTTTTTTCAGCAAAAGAAAGTACTCTTTGACATAGGTTTCCAAAATTATTTGCTAAATCACTATTAATACAATTTTCTAATTTTTCCTCTGAGATATTGCCATCATTACCAAAAGAAACTTCTTTAAGTAAATAATATCTTAATGGATCTAGACCATAAACATTTATTATTTCTAATGGATCTAAAATATTTCCTTTTGATTTTGACATTTTTTCATCACCAGAGAGTATCCATCCATGTCCGTATATCTTTTTCGGTGGCTCTATTTTTGCAGCTAATAAGAATGCTGGCCAATAAATGGCATGAAATCTAAGTATGTCTTTACCAATAATATGTAAATCTGCTGGCCAGAAATTTTTATATAATTCATTATTTTCATCAGGATATTTTAAAGAACTTAAATAATTTGTTAATGCATCTAACCATACATAAACGACATGATTTTCATCATTTGGTACTTTTACACCCCAGGAAAATGTTTTTCTACTAACAGATAAATCTTTTAAGCCACTTTTGACAAAACTAATTACTTCATTTCTTCTACTTTCAGGTAATATAAAATTTTTATTTTTTTCATAAAAATCTAATAAAGGTTTTTCCCATTCTGAAAGTTTAAAAAAAAAAGATTCTTCTTCGACCCACTCAACAGGTGAACTAGATGATTTAGCAATTTTTAAACCATCTTTTTCCTCAACTTCATCTTCATTATAAAAAGCCTCGTCTGATACAGAATACCAGCCAGAATATTTAGACAAAAAAATTTGTTTATTTTTTTCAAGTACATTCCACAAATTTTGTACTGATACTTTATGCCTATCTTCTGTAGTCCTTATAAAATCAGTATTTGATAAATTTAATGTTTTAGTTAAATCCTCGAATGTTTTACTTATTTCATCACAAAAAGATTTTGGATCCTTGTTTAACTTTTCAGCAGATCTTTGTATTTTTAAACCATGCTCATCTGTGCCTGTTAAAAAATAGACATTAAAACCGTCAATTTTTTTGAAACGCGCAAAAAAATCAGCAATTATACTTGAATATGCATGTCCCATATGAGGTTTTGCAGAAGGATAATAAATTGGTGTTGTTATATAATAATTTTTATTCACTTAGTAATTTATCCTTAAATTCTAAAAAAAAAGTTTCATAATCAAGATTAAATTTTTTTACATTAGATAATTTAGAATAATAATATTCTTTAACTTTATATGACAGTTTTTTTGTTGTGTTTATATGTTTATAAAAAAATAATTCAATAATCATATTTAAATTATCTCTTATAAATTCTTGTTTAATATAGTGCTTATCATTAATTAATTTAACTAATAAATCATCGACTGTGGTTTCGGATACTGATAATTGATATTCATTCATATAGTTTATTAAAGATATTAAAAAAAAAGGTGTTGAGTAATAATTTATCAAATTTGAATTTATTTGTTCATAAATATTTTCTTTAAAGTAATTATTAATAATCAATCTGGTATTTTCATTAGATAAACTTAATTTAAATTCTATGCATCGAGATTTTATTGTACCTATTAAAAACTTCTCTGAATTAAAAATTAAAATAAAAAAAACATTATCATTTGGTTCTTCTAAATTTTTCAATAAAGCATTTGATGAATTAATATTTAAAAATTCGACATCGTCGAGAATTATAAATCTTGACTTATTATTAAAGGAGGATTGATTTGTAAACTTTATGATTTCTCTAATTTGATCAATTTCTATATTTTTTTTATCATTATTTTTTTTTATATTTAAAACATTAGGATGTGATTTGTTTTTTATTAGTTCGTAATCGTTATTAGAATTAAAAATTTTACATAAGAATTTTTCAGCAAGTAATGATTTTCCAATACCTTTTTTTCCAGCTAATAAAATTTTATTTGGAAGTTGATTATTTTCATAAAGAGTTACAAATTTTTCTAAATATATTTCATGTCCTATTAATTTATCTTCAGACATTTATGTTATTTTCTCAAGTTTGTTTATTATAATTTTTTTTACTTCGTTAATAGTATTGGTATTTGAATTAATTTTAATATATTTTTTTTTATTGCTTGATATTTTTTCATATCCGTTCTGAACATTTTTATAAAATTTTAGTTTAAATTTATCATATCTATTTAATTTAGATCTATTTCCAAGTCTTTTTTGTAAATTTTTTGAATTTACAATGCTTAAAAAAACTATATTAGGATTAAAATTTCCAATTATAAACTTATTCAGCATTTTGATTACTTTTAAATCAATTTTCATTCCATAATGTTGATACGCAATAGTAGAATCTGTAAAACGATCAATTAATATTATTTTTTTTTTATGATTTTTTTTAATAATTTTCTCAAAATTTTCTGATCTGCTAGCATAAAATAGTAATAGATCGGTTTTGTTACTTAAGTTTAGTTTCTTATTTAAAATTAATTTTCTTATTTTTTCTGAAAAAATTGATCCACCAGGTTCTCTTAATTTTATAAAACTTTTTCTTTTCTTTTTTAAATAATTTGAAGCAATTTTAAAATTAGTAGTTTTTCCTGAGGCCTCAATGCCTTCAAATACAATAATTGGATATTTAGACATCGCCCCATATCAAAAAATTGATAGAAGTTATCAACCTTGATATTGCATTTTGTTGTTTTATATTTTCTGTAGAAAATAAGTCATGATTAGATATAACTTCATCTTTATATAATACTTTTATTTCTGCTAATTTTTCACCATTTTTTATCGGTGCCTGTATAGGACCTTCATAAACAATTTTAACCTTCATGTATTTTTTTTTTGCTTTTGGAATAGTCTTATAAATTGTATCTTTTGTATTAACTTTTACTTTTTTCTTATTACCCTGCCATACATCTAGTTCATAAAGATATTCGTTATCATTGCTTATTTTTATTGTATCAAAATTTGTAATTCCCCATGTTAGCAACTTTTGTGATTGCTTTGATCTAGAATTTTTTGTTTCAAAACCACTTGCAACAGCTATTAATCTTCTTTTTTTTCTTAATATAGAAGATGCAAGTGAATATTTTTCTGAACCAAGGTAGCCGGTTTTAATTCCATCTACACCCATATTTTTATATAATAATGGATTTCTATTTCCTTGTGTAATGGGATCTCCGCCTGTCCTGCTCCAAGTAAATTCTTTAATTTTAAAATACTCATAATATTTAGGATGTTCTTTAATTAGATAATTAGACATAATTAAAATATCTCTAACGGTTGAATAATTATTATCATCATTAATACCTGAAGAATTTGAAAAATTTGTATTTTCCATGCCAATTTCCTGCGCTTTCTCAGTCATTAGCAAAGCAAACTCATCCTCAGTTCCTGCAATACCTTCTGCTAAAGCTACACAAGCATCATTACCTGAAGCAACAATTATACCTAATAATAAATCTTCTACCGAAACTTCATCTCCAACCATTATAAACATTGATGAATAACCAGATGAGGATAGTCTCCAAGCATTTTCAGAAACAATAAATTTTTCATCTAAAGTAATTTCGCCACTTTTCAATAAATCAAAAGCAACGATTGAGGTCATTATTTTTGTCATAGAAGCAGGAAATATTCTCTCATCAGGATTTTTTTCATATAAAATTTCACCAGATAAATAGTCTTGTAAAATTGCAGTTCGTGCATTTATGTTAAATTTTGCATATGAAATATTAGTTATTATTAAAAATGATAGGACAAAACTTAATAGTGCTTTTATTTTCATAATTTTATTAATTCAATATTTTCAAAATTTATATTAGCTATCTCATTATATACATTTTTAATTGATCCTAAATTATAAAAAGGACCCTTATAAACTCTATATAAGTTTTTAGACATTTTTTTGATATTTATGCCTTTTAAATTGTATTCATCCTCAAGTCTTTTTTTCAATGTAATTGCTGATTCTTCAAAAAATAAATCGGCAAATTTAATTATAAATTCAAATTTTGTATTTTTTTCCTTTTTGAATTTATTATTATTTTTTTCAATAGATATATTTTGGATTGAAATACTTTCTACTGGAGCTTTATTAGCTACTTTTTTCTCCTCATCAAATATTTTTGCTTTATTTGCAACAAAAGTATTATTAGAATTTATTGTTTCTACACGTACATAGGGTTGTTCAGGGTCTATATCAAGTTCAGTTGCAATTCTCTCAGAAATTACCGAGTTATAAAATATTGGATATTTCGAATTTTTTCCTACTTTAGCAATCATATACTTTTCATTTAACAAATTTGTTATTTTTATATCTGTATCTTTTTTAAGTTTATTATTGAAAATAATTAATGATCTTTGTTCTATTTTTTTTGAAACTATTCGTTTTTTGAAAATATCATTATTATATATGAGAGCAAATCCATCATTTGAATAATTTTTGAAATCTTTATTGGTAATTACTTTTTTATTAGTAGTTTCACATGATGTTAAAATTATTGCTAAAAAAATTATTATCTTAAGTTTCATTTTCAAAACTATTTTTTAATGTGCATACCGCCAAACTAAATCTTAATGACCTGTTCCACTTTAAGATTAGCTTATAATTATTAAAAATAATATATGCTGGTTTGTGTTTATTTGCATTTTCAACAATTTCAGCATCTGGAGTAACTATTGCAGCTGTCAAATTTTCATATTTATCCAAAAAGGATGAATCTTTAATATAATTTTTTAAATATTTTACTTTTCTTTCATTTTTTATTTTTTTGGCTGAAGTATTTAAATATTTATCAGGAATATTTTCATTTAAATTAATTCGATAAAAACAAGGAGTATTATCATTCCATCCAAGATTGCTTAAATAATTAGCTGCAGATGCAAAAGAATCCTCAATATTTTTTAAATCAATTGATCCATCTTTATTATAGTCAATGGCATGATTTTTAATTGTGGATGGCATAAATTGAAAATTACCAAAAGCACCTGCCCAAGAACCAAATAATGTTCTTGGGTCTATAATTTTTGCATCTACTAATTTTAAAAGAGTGATTAATTCTTTTGTAAAAAATTCACTTCTTCTTTGATCGTAACTTAATGTTGCCAGTGATGAAACAATATCCATTTTACCTAAATAGTTTCCAAAGTTAGTTTCAATGCCCATTAGCGCTAATAGTAAATTTTTATCTACTTTGTATTCAGAAGATACTTTATTAATAATATTGTTTTCTTTGTTTAATATAATTTTTCCTAATTTTACTTTTTTTGATGAGGTTCTTTTTGAAATATATGTCATTGTGTCTTCATAAAATTCTGGTTGGTATCTGTCGTATTTTATTACATCAGGTAAAAACTTTGAGTTTTCTATTAAATTATTAACTGTTGATTTACTAATACCTTCGTTAATTGCTCTTTTTTTAAAATTAACTTTCCAATCATTGAATGTATCAGCAATTAGAATAGAAGAATTAAATACAATTAATATAGATAAGATTAGTAATTTAATTTTTTTCATATAGATCTTTCAGATATATCGTTACAGCAATCCATATCAAAATAAAGCTGATTAATTTATGTATATCTAAATCCTCATTATATAAAAAATAACCCAATAAAAATTGCAATGTTGGGGTTATATAAAAAACCATACCCGTTGGTCCTAAACCGCATAATTCAACACCTCTAACATATAGATATAAAGGAATCACTGTCATAGGACCTGCAAGTATGAATATTAACATTAATTTAACATTCGATATATCAAAATCATTCAAATCATTTTGCACGATTAAATAAAATGCAAATATTACAGCTGGAAAAATAAATAAACTTTCAACTAATAATCCGATATCTGTATCTACATCAATTTTTTTTCTTACTAAATTATAAAAACTCCAACTTAAAGCTACAATTAAACCAACCCATGGTATTGATTGAAAACTAGATATCACTAAATACAAAATTGATATTGTTACAATTAATAGCGAAATTTTTGTTTTAAAACTTAATTCTTCTTTTAAAAAAAAATAACCTAAAAAAACACTTATTATTGGCATAATAAAATATCCAAAACTTGCATCTATAACTTGATCATTTCCTATCGCATAAATCCAAACAGCCCAATTGGTAAAAATTAATAATCCAGATAAAAATAGCATCATAATTTTTTTTTTATCTTTAAAAACCAAGCTAAATTTTTTCCACTTTGATAAAATGATTGTTGTCAAAATGAGCATAACAGTTGTCCATGCGCTTCGATGTAGGACAACTTCAATGTGACCTGCAAATGCAATATATTTAAAATATATAACTCCAATAAAACCCCACCAGAAAGAACCAAATGCTGTTAAAATTATGCCTTTATTAAATTGATTTTTGCTTAACATTATATTGATCAATTAAACTATTTTGTTTATGAAATATAGAATTTTAATTATTACAAATTAGGAGAGATGGCTGAGCGGTTGAAAGCACCGGTCTTGAAAACCGGCAAAGGGGCAACTCTTTCCTGGGTTCGAATCCCAGTCTCTCCGCCACTAATATTTATTTTTAAATTCTATAAGTTTTTCTAAAATAACTGTATCTTCAAAATCTTTAGAATTTTTACCCAAACTTAAATTGATTAAAGTTTCGTCATCAAAATTAATTAACTTATCTAAAGAAACTAATTCTTTATGATCAAGATTATCAATAATTGAATTAACAAATTTAGTGACAAAGATATCCATTTCTTTAGTTCCACGATATTGAGCTCTGTATAAAATTTTATTAATTAAATTTTGTTTATTTGAATCCATTATTAAATCTTTATATATATAAATCATGAATGATCACGACTATTTATTGTCAAATATTCAGAATATTAAAGGTATAGGGAAAAAAACAACCCAATTGTTTAGAAGAAAAAATATAAATACAATTTTTGATTTATTATGGCATTTACCTACGAGTAAAATTGAAAACTCAAAAGTAACAAATGTTGATGATATACAAATAGGTAAATTACAAACAATAAAATTAATACCACTAAAATACAATTTTCCTAGAATAAGACGATTACCCAACAGAGTTATATGTCAAAGTAATGATATTAAAATAGACTGTGTTTTTTTTAATTCATATGAAGGTTATATTAAAAAAATCTTACCATTAAACACTGAAATAATAATAAGTGGAAAAATTAATTTTTTTAGGAATAAATATCAGATCACTAATCCGACTCAGTTTAAAGAGAGTAATAAAAATATCTTAGAGTCTAAAAATAAATACAGTCTTACAGAAGGTCTCACGATAAATAAATATAACAATATAATTAATGAAGTTTTAAGGAAATTACCTGATTTAGATGAGTGGCTAAATGATGATATAAAGAAAAAATTTAATAATATTAAATGGAAAGATGCAATCTTAAAAATTCACAGTCTTGATACAGAAGAAATTTTAAAGTCTAAATATTATAAAAGATTAGTTTTTGACGAGTTATTTGCTCATTTTTTATTATCCTCAAAGATAAGAACTAAAATAAAAAAGATAAAGAAATCACAAAAAATTTTTAAAGATTGTAAAGAAAAATTAATAAAAGATTTAAATTTTAAATTAACAAATGATCAAGAAGCAGCAATAAAGATTATAAACCAAGATCTTAAATCTAAAAGTAGAATGTTCAGACTTCTACAAGGAGATGTTGGATCTGGTAAAACAATTGTATCAATGATAGCTGCAGTAAATAGTATAAATGCTGGATACCAAACTAGCTTTATGGTGCCTACTGAAATTCTAGCTAAGCAACATTTTTCTTTTGCTAAAAAATATCTACCCAAAAATATAAAAATTGAAATGTTAACTGGTAAGTCAAAATACGCTGATAGAAAGAAAATTTTAGAAAATCTTAAACTAGGTAAGATAGACTTTCTGATAGGAACACATGCGTTATTCCAAAAAAAAGTTGAGTATAATAAATTAGGATTAATAATAATTGATGAACAACATAAGTTTGGGGTTCGTCAGCGTAAAGAGTTATCAGAAAAAGGTGGAAATAACTGTGATGTTCTAGTCATGTCTGCAACTCCAATACCAAGAACCATGATGATGACAGTTTATGGTGATATGGATTTAACCTTAATTAAAGAAAAACCAAAAAATAGAAAAGAAATAGTCACATACAGCAAGTTAGAAGATAAAATATCTGAAATAATTAAATTTGTTAAAAAAGAAATTTCTAATAAAAATCAAATTTTCTGGGTTTGTCCTTTGATAGAAGAGTCAAAAAAAGTTGAGCATCAATCTGTTGTAAATAAATTTAAGTATTTAGAAAAATATTTTAAAAATAAAATTGGATTAATTCATGGCTCTCTTGATAAGGACGAAAGGAATAATATTTTAAATAATTTCTTAGATAGAAAGTTGGATATATTGGTTTCGACAACTGTTATTGAAGTTGGAATTGATTTTCCTAATGCTAACGTAATTATTATAGAAAATGCTGATAAGTATGGTTTATCACAGTTGCATCAGTTAAGAGGTCGTGTCGGACGTGGCAGTAAAGAATCATACTGTATATTAATGTTTAAATCCTCTCTAAGTAAAAATGCAAAAAAAAGAATTAATATCCTCAAAAGTACAGATGACGGTTTTATAATTTCTGAGGAAGACATGAAATTACGTGGATATGGAGATTTGCTAGGATTTAAACAAAGTGGGATTAAGAATTTTAGACTAGCTGATCCTATACTAAATGAAGATTTATTTTTACTTGCTGATGCAGAAGTCAAAAAATTAGAAATGAAAGGAGATAATTTTAGTAAATATAATAAATTATTAAAATTATATGATCGTGCTTCAATAATTAACGAAATTTCTTAAATTTTTTTTGGATCTGAGGTCCCAGCTGAAACAATGAATTTAGATGCTTCCTCAAAAGTCATATCTAAATAAACAACTTCTTCTTTAGGGAACATTAATAAAAATCCACTTGTAGGATTTGGTGTTGTTGGAACAAATACATTCACAAGATTAGTATTTGTTTTTTTTGATATTTCACCCTCGTTTTCTCTCGTGGCGAATCCCACTGCCCAACTACCTTTTCTTGGATATTCTATTAATACAACACTTTTTTTTGATCCTTTGTTTGGAGCCAATGTTTCTGTCATTTGACCAATTGCAGAATATATTGTTCTAAGAATTGGAATTCTTTTTAATATGTCATTAAATATTTTTAGTATTTTTTTACCAATAAATGAAAGAGACAAACTCCCAATTATTGTAATAAAAATTATAGCTAACAAAATTTCTAATCCTGGTATTGCAAAAGGTAAATAGCTATTTGGATTTAATTCGTTAGGTATTAATTTTGAAGATACTGATATAAAAAATCTAGTTAAATATAATGTGATACCTATTGGGACAAGAACAACTATTCCTGCTATAAAATAGTTTCTAAGTCTTCCAAGAATTGAAATTCCTTTTCTCTTTAGTTTTGCCATAATTTAACTGTAACTCGCATATAAAATAAACAAGACTGCTAATATAAAAAGTGCTATTAAAATTTTGTTATTAAGTATCATATAAAATATTATAAAAAAGGTGTAATATAATAACTAAAAAAAGTGAATAGAAGAAATTTCATACATTTATTTGGCTGTAGTTGCTTATCTTTTGGCTTATCGGCATGTGGCAGCGCACCAATAACAGATAGAAAACAACTGAAATTAATTCCCGAATCTAACCTTAATGCAAGAGCTGCTCAATTATATGAAAAGGTAAAAGAGAAAGAAACTTTAAGTGATGATACTAAAACATTAAATCAAATAAAAGAAATTGGATCTAAAATAGAATATTCAATATCAGAATACTTTGAAAGTAATAATATCCCTGACCCAACTATAAATTTTGATTGGGAGTATATACTTATTGATAAAAAAAAAGTTAAAAATGCTTGGTGTATGCCAGGAGGTAAAATTGCTGTTTATACTGGTCTATTAGATATAACTAAAAATGAAGATGGATTGGCAGCTGTAATGGGACATGAAATAGCACATGCAGTTGCAAAACATTCAGTCGAGAGAGCAAGTAGAGGTGTTTTATTAAATACTGGTACAGCAATTTTAGATATAGCCACTAAAGGTAAAGTATCTCAGATAAATAGAACCACAGGAATGAATGCTGTTGGTTTATTATCACAGATAGGAATTATGAATCCTTTCAATAGAAAACAAGAGAGCGAAGCTGATTATCTTGGTTTGATATTTGCATCACTATCTGGTTATGACATTAGGGAAACAATTAAAGTTTGGGAAAGAATGAAAGAAGCAAAAAAAGGGAAAGAACCACCAGAATTTATGTCTACTCACCCATCATCAACAAATAGAATTAATAATATTACAAATTGGATAAACGAAATTATTATTAAATATCCGCCTATTGCGTAAGTGGTGAGCCCTGATGGACTCGAACCATCGACCCATTCCTTAAAAGGGAATTGCTCTACCAACTGAGCTAAGGGCCCCCAAGAAGCGTTTTTATATTGATTTTTTTTTATTAATCAATGTTAAAAATTTACAATTTATTGATGTACTTATCGTGAAATTCATCAAAAGTACCATGTTTTATATTGTCTCTGATGTTTCTCATTAAATCTTGATAAAAGTTGATGTTATTAAGGGTCAGAATCATCGAGGCCAACATTTCGTTGGTATTAAATAAATGATTTAAATAATTCTTAGAATACTTATTTAAATTGAACTTTGTGACACTTCTGTCCAGTGGAGTATTATCATTTTTATATTTTGAATTTCTAATTTGAATTTGTCCTTCCCATGTAAAAGCTAAACCAGTTCTCCCAGATCTCGTTGGCATTACACAGTCAAACATATCAACACCCCTCTTAACTGCACCAAGTATATCAGATGGAGTTCCAACACCCATTAAATATCTTGGTTTATTTTTAGGCATATGATCTTTTATTCCATCAAGTACATCAAACATTTCATCTTGAGTTTCCCCTACTGCCAATCCTCCAAGGGCATATCCATTAAATTCAATGTCTATAAGGTTATTTAGTGATTTTATTCTTAGATCATTAAATAATCCACCTTGCACTATTCCAAATAAACCTTTGTGATCATTTATACCAAATGCATCTTTTGATCTTTTTGCCCACTCAGATGATAATTCCATCGATTTTTTAATTTTATCATAGTCTTTAGTATTTTTAGGGCATTCATCCATAACCATCACTATATCTGAGTTCAAACCTTTTTGAATTCTTATGCTTTCTTCAGGACTTAAAATAAAAGTTTTACCATCAATATGTGATTGAAAAATTGCACCCTTATCTCTATCAATTTTATTTAATTTTGATAGTGACATTACTTGAAAACCACCTGAATCCGTTAAAATTGGTAAATCACAATTCATGAATTCATGAAGTCCTCCAACACTCTCGACTCTTTTTACACCCGGTCTTATCATTAGATGATAAGTATTTGATAAGATGATCTCACTACCTGTTTTTTTTATATCTTCTAAAAAAACACCTTTAACAGTTGCTTGAGTGCCAACTGGCATAAATGCTGGGGTATTTATATTTCCTCTATGGGTCTCTATAACTCCTACTCTTGCATAATTTTGAGTGTGATGAACATTAAAAATGAAATCTTTTAATGTCATTCATTATTTAATTATTGAGATTTAAAACTAATAATTTTATCTGGATTTGAAACTGCTCCGTTATCACCATCACCTTTTGTAATCATATCAACATATTCCATTCCTTCTATTACTTTTCCAAAAACAGTATATTGTCTATCTAGGAAAGGTGCTGGTTTAAAGCATATGAAAAATTGACTATTGGCGCTATTAGGATCTGACGATCTTGCCATAGAAACAGTTCCTCTATCATGAGGGAGGTCGTTAAATTCTTGATTTAAATCTGGTAAATCAGATCCACCTATACCAGCTCTTCTTAAATCAAAATCTTTAGAAGATGAATTTCCAAATTTTACATCACCTGTTTGAGCCATAAACCCATCAATTACTCTGTGAAAAACAACATTATCGTATTGTCCTGAATCAGCTAACTCTTGAATTCTTTTTACATGATTTGGGGCAACGTCTGGATACATTTCAATTTTTACATCACCATCTTTCAATTTTAAAATCATTATATACTCCTTTGCTATTAAATTTGTTGATAAAAAAATAAAAAAAATAATTAAAATATTTAAAAATTTATTCATAAACCTCTTTCAATGATTTAATTGTACTTTTAGTTGTAAATTTTTTTAAATCACCATTATGTTGGGCGATTTCTTTAACAAACCTAGATGATATTATTTGATTTTCAACATCCGACATTAAAAAAATTGTCTCAACTTGATTATTAAGTTTTCTATTCATTCCAGCTAATTGGAACTCATACTCAAAATCCGAAACAGCCCTTAGGCCTCTTAGAATGATATTTGATTTATATTTTTTGCAAAGATCTGTTGTCAATGTATTAAATTTTATAACATCAATCTTATTTTTTTTAAATTTCAGATCTTTATAAAGTGCTTTTTTAACTATTTCTATTCTTTCATCTAATGAAAATAGGAAGTTTTTTTGATTTCCATCTGAAATACCTACAATTACTTTATCTACTATCTTAAGTGATTTTTTAATGACATCTATATGACCGAAAGTGATTGGATCAAAAGTTCCTGGATAGATAGCTATATTTTGCATTAGATGAGATTATCATCTAATTTAATAGCAGAAACTACTTTTTCATCACCAGTCAGTTTGATTATTCTAACACCTTGCGTATTACGACCAGCTATTCTTATTTCTTTAACAGCTGTTCTTATTACTCTACCTTTATTTGTTGAAATTAATATTTGATCTCCTTCAAAAACAGGAAAGGATGAAGAAACATTCCCGTTTCTTTGTGAATTTACAATACCAATAATTCCCTTTCCTCCTCTATTTGTAACTCTATAATCATAATGAGATGTTCTCTTACCGTAACCATTTTCTGTGATTGATAATATGAATTTTTCTTTAGCTTTGATTTCTGATTTTTGATCTTTAGTTTTTGTTTTTTTATTTGAGTCATGATCAATAATAGACAGAGATACAATAGTATCATTTTCTGCTAAATTGATACCTCTTATACCTTTTGATGATCTACCTTTGAAAACTCTAAGTTTTTTCGACTCAAACCTTATACATTTTCCTAATCTAGTACTTAAAATTATATCCTGATCATCTCTACAAATTTTAACCCCAATAATTTTATCATTACCGTCAAGCTTCATTGCAATTTTACCTGAAGCATTAATTGAGATAAAATCTTCAAGATTATTCTTTCTAATTTTTCCTTCACTTGTTGCAAAAATGATATGCATGTCTTTTGTATCAACATCGCTATCTGGAAATGGCATAATTGAACTAATTGATTGATGATTTTTTAGAGGAAGAATATTAAATAAAGACTTACCTTTTGATGCAGCTGATCCTTCTGGAATTTTCCAAGCTTTAACTTTGTATGCTAATCCTTCTGTAGAGAAAAATAACACAGAAGTGTGTGTATTTACTGATAATGTTTGTACTACAGAATCTTCGTCTCTTGTTTTAATCCCTGTTTTACCTTTTCCACCTCTTTTTTGTTGTTTAACATTACTTAAGGCTCCTCTTTTAATGTATCCTTGTAAAGTAATTGTAATTATCACAGACTCTTTTTGAATAGTTTCTTCAATATTATAGTTTAAAACAGCATCTATAATCTGCGTTCTTCTCGGAGATGAGAATTTCTCTTTAATTTGAGATAACTCATTACTAATTACTTTTAATAGTTCACTTTTAGAATTTATTATTTTTTTATACTTTGTAATCAATTCAGATAATTTTTTTATTTCTTCTTCAATTTCATTAATTCCAAGGGCAGTTAACTTTTGTAATCTAAGTTCTAGTATTGACGTGACTTGAGTTTCAGATAAGCTGTATGATCCTTTATAGTTTTTACTATCAACTAATTTAATTAATTTTGCAGATTTTGTTATTTTCCATTTAGTTTTTATAAGAGTATTTTTTGCTTCTTCTGGATTTTTGGAAGATCTGATAATTTTTATTACTTTATCAATATTTTCTACACTAACAGATAAGCCAAGTAAAACATGAACGCGATCTTCAGCTTTTTTTAAATCGTATTTGGTTTTTTTAATAACTACATCTTCTCTAAATTTTAAAAAGTTCTCTAAAAAATCTTTTAATGAACATGTTTTGGGTTTGTTATCAACAATTGCTAATGAATTAAATCCGAATGAAGTTTCAATGGATGTATATTTATAAAGTTGTCTTTTTATTGTCTCTGGTTCAACACTTCTTCTTAAGTCTATAGCAACTCTTATACCTTCTCTGTTAGATTCATCTCTTATGTCACTTATACCCTCAATTTTTTTATCTCTAACTAATTCTGCAATTTTTTCATTTAAGTTAGATTTATTTACTTGATATGGTATTGAGGTAATTACTAATCTATCTTTACCGTTTTTAAGATTTTCAACATTTATTTCACCTCTAATTTTAAAAGAGCCTCTGCCTGTTTTGTATCCTTCACGAATAATATCTTTACCAATAATCACTCCTCCTGTCGGAAAATCAGGGCCAGGTATATGCATCATTAACTCTTTAACTTTAATATCTTTATTTTTAATAAGAGCTAGAGTTCCGTCAATTATTTCACCAAGATTATGTGGTGGTATACTAGTTGCCATACCAACAGCGATACCTCCAGCTCCATTAACCAAAAGATTAGGATATTGAGCTGGCAGTACTGTAGGCTCTTGCTCGGTTTCGTCGTAGTTACTTTTAAATGAAACAGTATTTTTTTCTATATCATCAATCAAAAATTGAGAAATTTTTGCAAGTTTGGTTTCTGTATACCTCATTGCTGCAGGTGGATCACCGTCAATTGAACCAAAATTACCCTGACCATCAATTAGTGGAACACTCATTGAAAAATCTTGAACCATTCTAACTAAGGCATCATACACAGCTTGATCGCCATGCGGATGGTATTTACCAATTACATCTCCAACAATTCTTGCAGATTTTCTAAATTGTTTTGTCCAATCAAAACCACCTTTGTGCATTGCATATAAAATTCTTCTGTGAACAGGTTTAAGTCCATCTCTTATATCGGGTAATGCTCTACTAATTATTACGCTCATGGCGTAAGATAAATATGATGAACTCATTTCATCATACATTGAAATTGGTTTGATATTTAAATCTTTAGTTACTTCGTTTTTTTGCATTTATTTAGAAAGGGATATCATCATCTAACTCGTTTTGAACCATAGAACTATCATCAAAACTTTGTTTGTTGTCTTGAGTTGGAATTGAATTTTGATTTCCTCCACCTAACATTGTTAATGATGAATTGTATCCTTGAATTAAAATTTCAGTAGAATATTTATCCTGACCTGATTGTTCATCTTTCCATTTTCTAGTAGTCAGTTGTCCTTCAACGTATACTTGTGCTCCTTTTTTTAAATATTGTTGAACTACATTTACTAGTCCTTCATTGAAAACAACTACTCTATGCCATTCAGTTTTTTCCTTTTTTTCACCGGTATTTTTATCTTTCCATGATTGACTAGTAGCTAGGCTTAATCTTGCTACACTTTTACCGTTAACCATTTGTTTAATTTCTGGATCTGCGCCTAATCGACCGATTAAAAGTACTTTATTTAAGCTTCCTGCCATAATATTTATATATTTGAAATGTTATTTATAACATTAATAGGCTTGAATATTAATTTTATTAATCTAAAGCAACTAAAATTATGCTTAAAAAGATACTTATTAAGGGCGCAAAAGAGCACAATTTAAAGAATATTTCACTAGAGATTCCTAAAGATAAATTTGTTGTAATAACAGGTCTATCTGGGTCAGGAAAATCATCATTGGCATTCGATACAGTCTATGCAGAAGGTCAAAGACGATATGTTGAAAGTTTATCTGCATATGCAAGACAGTTTTTAGACAAAATGAAAAAACCAAATGTAGATTTAATCGAAGGTTTAAGTCCAGCAATCTCAATAGAACAAAAAAATACTTCAAAAAATCCAAGATCGACAGTTGCAACCGTCACTGAGATATATGACTATATGAGAGTACTCTATGCAAGAGCAGGAATACCTTACTCTCCATTCACTGGTAAACCAATTACTTCACAAACTATTAGTCAAATTGTTGATAAGATTAAAGAATTACCAAAAAAATCTACAATATATTTATATGCTCCAGTTGTCCGAGGTCGTAAGGGTGAATACAAAAAAGATATATTAGGATACAAAAAAAGAGGATTTAGAAAAATTAAAGTTGATGACAAATTGTATGATATTGAAAGTGTTCCAGAATTAAATAAAAAACTTAAACATGATATTTCAATTTTAGTTGATAGAATTATAATAAATTCTTCATTAGGAAATAGATTAGCTGAAAGTGTTGAAACGTCTGTTAATTTAGCAAATGGATTGCTTTTTGTTGAATATGAAAATGAAACACTTCCAAAAAAATACAGAAAAATTGAAAAATTAATTTTCTCTACCAAATTTGCTTGCCCTGAAAGTGGTTTCACTATTGAGGAAATTGAACCAAGACTTTTCTCATTCAACAGTCCGTATGGAGCTTGTGAAGAATGTGAAGGTATAGGAATAAAATTAAATGTCGATCCAAATTTAGTTGTTCCAAATGAAAAAAAATCTATAGCAGATGGTGCTATAGAACCTTGGGCAAAATCTACCTCAATGTATTACGCTCAAACATTAGCATCTTTATCTAAACATTATGGATTTTCATTAGATGATAAATGGTCGAAACTACCAAAAAAAATTAAGGATGTGATTTTATATGGTTCTGATGATGAGGAAATTAAATTTACTTATGATGATGGTTATGAGAAGTATTCACACAAAAAAACATTTGAAGGTGTTGTCAATAATTTAGAAAGAAGATATTTAGAAACAGATAGTGATTGGAAAAGAGAAGAAATTGCTCAATACCAATCTGATACAAAATGTGAAAGATGCAATGGTTATAGATTAAAAGATGAAGCTCTGTGTGTTAAAATAAATGAATTAAATATTAGCCAAGTTACAGAAAAATCAATTTTAGATGCTAAAGAGTGGTTTAAATCTTTGGAAGTTAAATTAGACAAAAGACAAATTAAAATTGCTCAACATATATTAAAAGAAATTAATGAACGTTTAGATTTTCTTCTAAATGTTGGTCTTGATTATCTAACTTTATCTAGAGAGTCTGGAACACTATCAGGTGGTGAGGCACAAAGAATAAGACTAGCATCACAAATAGGATCAGGTTTAACAGGTGTGCTTTACGTTTTAGATGAGCCATCAATTGGTTTACATCAGAAAGATAATGTTAAACTTATAGATGCATTAAAAAGATTAAGAGACTTAGGTAACACTGTTATTGTTGTTGAGCATGATACAGAAACAATGGAAAATGCTGATCATATAATAGATTTAGGACCTGAAGCTGGAAACAAAGGTGGAGAAATAGTTGCCGAAGGTACATATGAACAAATTTTAAAAAATGATAAAAGTATAACTGGAAGATATTTATCAAATAAAAGTTTTATACCTATTCCAAAAAATAGAAGGCTTGCAAAAAATGGTAGGTTTTTAGAAATCAATGGTGCCTCAGGAAATAATTTAAATAACGTAAATTTAAAAATACCTTTAGGCAGTTTTACTTGTGTTACAGGTGTGTCTGGAAGTGGTAAATCTACACTAATACTTCAAACTTTATACAATGCATTAAACCTTACTTTGAATAATAATAAGTCTAGAAAAATTCCTCAACCATTTAGAGGATTTAAGGGAATAGAATTAATTGATAAAGTTATAGATATTGATCAATCACCCATTGGTAGGACTCCTAGATCAAATCCCGCTACATATACTGGAGCTTTTGGCCCAATAAGAGACTGGTTTACCAATCTTCCAGAAGCAAAAAGTAGAGGTTATAAACCTGGAAGGTTTTCTTTCAATGTAAAGGGTGGAAGATGTGAAGCATGTGAAGGAGATGGCGTAATTACTTATGAAATGCACTTTCTACCTGATGTTTATATTACATGTGACGAGTGTAAGGGTACAAGATACAACAGAGAAACATTAGAGATTAAATTCAAAGATAAGAGTATTGCAGATGTTTTAAATATGACTGTTGATGAAGGATGTGAGTATTTTGAAAATATTTCAAACATCAAAACTAAACTTTTAACATTAAAAAAAGTTGGTCTTGGCTATATAAAAATTGGTCAGCAAGCAACAACTCTGTCTGGTGGAGAAGCCCAACGAATTAAGCTTGCTAAAGAGCTTTCTAAAAGGTCTACAGGAAGAACAATGTATATATTAGATGAACCAACTACTGGATTACATCAACATGATATAAAAAAACTTTTGGAAATTTTACACACCTTTGTTGCAACTGGTAATTCAGTTGTAGTTATTGAGCATAATTTAGATGTTATTAAAACTGCTGATTATATTGTAGACATGGGACCCGAGGGGGGTGTTAAAGGCGGTAATATTATTGCTGAAGGCAAACCCGAAGAAGTTGCAAAAGAAAAAGATAGCTATACAGGTAAATTTTTAAAGCCTTTATTAGATACGAAATTTAAAAAAACAGCTTAATCTTTATAAAAAAATAATATAAAATCACACATAGATGACTTCAATATTACAATCATTATCAAAAACTGTTCATTTATCATTGGCTATTGCAATATTATTATTCATTGGTCTTTACATAGGTAATGGTGGATTTGATTTTGATGTTTTATTTTGGAGCTGGTTATTAAGATACGTACATGTAACTGTAAGTATTATGTGGATTGGTTTGCTGTGGTATTTCAATTTTGTTCAAATTCCTAATATGGCTAAAATTCCAGACGAACAAAAACCAGCAATAGGCAAAGTTATAGCTCCTGCAGCATTATTTTGGTTTAGATGGGCAGCACTATTTACAATTATATCAGGATTATTACTAGCTCATTTTAATGGATACGTTCATCAAGCGATGACATTAGGAATTGGATCTGGTGGTGGAAAAAATACTGCAATAGGAATTGGAATGTGGTTAGGATTAATTATGGCATTCAATGTTTGGTTTGTTATCTGGCCAAATCAAAAAAGAGCTTTAGGTATGGTTGAATGTGAACCTGAAGTTAAAGCTAAATCGGCAAAGACAGCTATGCTTTTTTCTAGAACAAACACACTTTTATCGTTGCCAATGTTATTGACAATGGTGGCTGCACAAAATCTTTATTAATTATTCTTTATCTTCTTTAACAATCGTTCTTTGGCTAACTTTTAAAGAGACTAGTACTGGGTTTGCAATATAAATAGATGAATAAGTTCCAAAAATTACTCCTAATATCATTGCCAACGAAAATCCTTTTAATATTTCTCCACCAAAAATAAAAATAGATAAAAGTGCCAACAATGTAGTAACAGAAGTTATTATTGTTCGGGATAAAGTTTCATTTATTGAGATATTTGTTAGTTCAAATATTTTAACATCTGAATATTTACGTAAATTTTCTCTAACTCTATCAAATATTACAACTGTATCATTCATTGAATATCCAACTATTGTTAAAACAGCTGCAACGATAGAAAGATTGATTTCTAATGAAAATACAGAAAATACTCCTAATGTAATTATAACGTCATGAAATAAAGCTAAAATGGCTCCTAGGCTAAACTGCCACTCAAATCTGATCCATATATATAAAAGCATAGCCGCCAAAGATAAAGCTATCGCTATTACACCTGATCTCAAAAGTTCTGCACTAACTTTTGGACCAACATTTTCTACTCTTCTAAAATCAACCATACCTATAGAATTTGATAGCTTAGTTTTTATCTCTTCTATAAACTTTGGATCATTTGAATTTTGTTTTTCAAATTTAACTACAAAATCTGTTTCATTGCCGAAATTTTTCACAGAGATATCTCCAAGATTCATTTGATTAAAACTATCTCTAATTTTTGTAATATTAGCAGAGGATCTGTCAGTCCTTAGCTCTATTAAAGTACCCCCTTTAAAATCGACACCAAAATTCAATCCTTTAAAAACTAAGAAAACTAAGGAAACGATAATTAAGATTCCTGAAAGTATATTAAAACTTTTATAAAACTTATTAAAAAAGATTATTTTCATTATATTAGTTTTTCCTTGTGTTTATTTTTGATGACATAGTAAGCAGTAATCAAACGAGCAATGAAATATACTGAAAATAGTGTTGTAAGTATTCCAACTCCAAGCGTTATAGAAAATCCTTTAATTGGACCTGAACCCATGAAAAAAAGGATTACTGCAGCAATTAAAGTTGTAATATTGGCATCTAAAATTGTTGTTCGTGATTTTGTATAACCAGAGTCAAAAGCTACAATTGAATTATTTTCATTTTTTAATTCTTCTTTAATTCTCTCAAAAATTAAAACATTTGCATCAACAGCCATACCTACTGTTAAAATGATACCTGCAATTCCAGGAAGTGTAAGAGTTGCTTCAAATAAAGTTAAAATCCCAACTAATAAAAATAAATTTGATATTAAGGCTAAGTTAGCAATTAAGCCAAAAAATCTATATTTATAAAACATAAAAGCAACGACGAAGATAAATCCTATTATCAATGACATTATTCCTGCATTAATTGAGTCTTTTCCAAGGTCAGGACCTACAGTTCTTTCTTCAATAATATTAAGTGGAGCTGGCAAAGCACCTGATCTTAATAGTAAAGCTAAATCTGTTGCAGATTGAAAGGTAAAATTACCAGATATCTGTCCATTTCCTCCAATAATTGGTTCTCTGACTTCGGGCGCACTAATAATTTTTCCATCCAACACAATTGCCAACCTTTTTCCAACACCATTTGAAGTTGCCTTACCAAATTTTTTTGCTCCTACCCTATCCAAACTAAATGAAACAACCGTCTCATTAGTCTGATTATTCATAGTTGGTTTGGCATCCATAAGATTATCACCACTTAAAACAATTCGTTTACTAACAATGGCTTCACTACTGCCATCTTCAAAAGAAAGTTTTTCTGTTCCAAAAGATTCTTCAGAACTACTGGATATAAATTGGAATGTTAAGTTTGCTGTTTTTCCTAATAATGATTTTATTCTACCAGGATCATCTAATCCTGGTAACTCAACAAGAATTCTATCATTACCTCTTTTTAAAATATTTGGCTCATTAGTACCTACTTCATCAACTCTTCTTCTCACAATTTCAATTGCTTGATCTAATGAAGAATTTTTTAATAATACCAATCCATAATCTGAAAATTCTAATTTGAAAGATGTATCAATATTTTCAAAGTTAAATTGATGAGATTTGTATTGCTGAAAATAAGGATTTATCTCACTTTTATCATCTTCTAAGAGAGATTTAACATCCTCAATCGTAGAACTTTCAACATCAAATATAATTGACTTATCCTCAATTACAAAATTTCTAACCTTAATATCTTTATCTTTGAAAAATTTTTTAAACTCTAATACTTTACTTTGCAATCTTTGAGTAATTACTGGTTCGTTATCTATTTCTAATAATAAATAAGAACCACCTTGCAGATCTAAACCTAATTTAATATTTTTAGAAAAATAATCATCATCGATTTTGGTAAAATTTGAAATTGTAAAATATGAAATGATAAGTGTAAAAATTAAAACACTAAAAACTCTTAATTTAGAAAAATATAACACTTTAAAAGTTATTATTTTTTTGGTTCAGCCTGAGTAATTAATCCTTGTATTCCTGTAGATCTGACAATTTCAACTTTAACATTATCAGCTATCATAACTTCTACTTTTTCATTATCAATAACTCGTTCAACTGTGCCAACAATACCACCAGAGGTAATAACTTTGTCTCCACGCTTTAAAGCTTCAACCATAGCCTTATGTTCTTTAACTTTCTTTTGCTGGGGTCTAATTAAAAAAAAGTAAAATATTACGAATATTAAAATTAGGGGTATAAATTGTCCAATTCCTGCGTCCATGTTAAGTCCTTACAAAGTTAAGAATTATTTATACTATATACTTTTAGAAGACAACTCTTAATTGATACCTATTTTCTCCATATTGTTCATATATGGTCTTAGTTTTTCAGGAATAATTATTGAACCATCCTCCGTTTGATAATTTTCTAATATTGCAATTAAGGTTCTACCAACAGCAAGTCCGCTCCCATTTAAAGTACCAACAAATTCATTTTCGTTATTATTATTTTTATATCTAGCTTTCATTCTTTTAGCCTGGAATGTGCCACATGAAGAACAGCTTGATATTTCTCTATATTTATTTTCTGACGGAAGCCAAACCTCTAAGTCATAAGTTTTTTCTGCACTAAAACCCATATCACCAGTGCTTAAAATAATTTTTCTGTGAGGTAATTGTAAATCATCTAAAATTTTAGTAGCACAATTAGTCATTCTCTCTAATTCTTCAATGCATTTGCTATTTTCTACAATACTTACTAATTCAACTTTATAAAATTGATGTTGTCTAATCATGCCCTTGGTATCTTTACCATAGCTTCCTGCCTCTTTTCTAAAACAAGGTGTTGATGCAACTAATCTCATTGGCAATGATTTTATATTCAATATCTGATTTTTAACCATATTAGTTAAAATCACTTCAGCGGTAGGAATTAAAAAAATTCTGTCATTTTTATCATCAAGCTTAATTTCAAATTGATCATTTTCAAATTTAGGTAATTGGCCGGTTCCAAACATAGTGTTGTCTGTTGCCATTAAAGGTGGAGAGATTTCAGTGTAACCATTTTTATTGACATGTGTATCAATCATAAAATTAGAAATTGCTCTTTCTAATGATGCTAATTTGTCTTTAACAAAAACAAATCTTGATCCAGTTGTTTTTGTTGCTAAATCAAAATCTAACATATTCAGTTTTTCACCAATTTCATAATGAGATTTTGGTTTAAAACTCATTTCTTTAATTTCACCAGATTTTACAACCTCTTTATTACTGTTTTCATCATTACCAACGGGAACATCATTCAATGCTAAATTAGGAATATTACTTAATATCTGATCAAGTTGATTTTTAATATTCTTTTGATTTTTGCTTATATCATCTATTTTATTTGAAATTTCTTTAGACTTTTCAAAAAGGGTTTCATCTTTAGATTTAGAAATAGATTTTTTTTCCATTTCTAATTTTTCTTTTTCTTGAATTAATTTTCTATTTTCCTCATCAAGATTTAATATTTGATCAAAGTCTACATTAACGTTTCGATTTTTAATTGTATTTTTAAAATTATCGATATCTTTTCTAATATCTTTAATATTGTGCATTTCTCTCTTGAGCTTTCTTTTCGATAATATTTACAGAAAAAATTGATAATTCATATAAAATTAACAAAGGTATTGCTAAACCTATTTGTGTAATTGGATCTGGTGGAGTTAATATTGCAGCAGCAGCAAATATTATTACAACGAAATATTTTCTTCTTTCTCTTAGATAAGTTGAATTTACAACTCCTATTCTTGCAAGCAAACTTAATACAACTGGTAGCTGAAAACTTAATCCAAATGCAAAAATTAACTTCATCACAAGAGATAAATATTCATTTACTTTAGCTTCTAATTGAATTGGTAAGCTAGTTCCAAGTCCCGCACTTTCAAATGATAAAAAGAATTTAAATGCTAGTGGCATAATTAGATAATAAACAAGCATACCACCTAGTAAAAAAAGTATTGGTGTAATTACTAAGTAAGGCATAATTGCTTTCTTTTCATGAGTGTATAATCCTGGTGCAATAAATTTCCAAATTTGAATTAGGATATATGGACTGGTCACAAAAAAAGCTGCAAAAAAAGAAACTTTAAGATATGTTAAAAATGTTTCTTGAAGAGCGGTAAAGATTAATCTTCTATCAACATTATCATCCTTTACAGCGTTAGCATAAGGTTCAACTAAAAATCCATATATGTATTCAGAAAAATAGTAACAAACCACGAATAATACTGCTAAGAAGATAAATGAATTTATTAGTCTTTGTCTTAATTCAGTAAGATGACTAATAAAACCTGTTTCTTTTTTTTTAGCTGTCATCTTTAGGTTTATCCTTTTTCATGATCTCAGTGTTTTTTTTTAATTCTTCTTTAATTGAAACGTCTGTTATTTCTGTAACTTGATTTTGAACATCTGAAAAATATCTTTTAGCTGAACCTATCCATGATCCAACTTTTTTTAACATTACAGGAAAATCTTTTGGTCCTACAACTATTATTGCAATAGAAACTATTATTAATATTTCAAACCAGCCGATCTGTGGCATTGATTACTCTTTTTTGTCTAAGTCTTGATTTTCAGATATATTTTTTGGTTGGCTATCTTCTGTGGCATCTGTAGCCATACCTTTTTTAAAACTTTTAATTCCTTTAGCAACATCACCCATAAGACTAGAGATTTTACCCCTACCAAAAAGTAATACTACTAAAATTACTACAATTGCAATTTGCCAAAATCCTATACTCATAATTACTTATAACCTTATAATTTTAGTTTTAAAACTATTTTTTTATTTATCGGTATCGGTATTAAGAGTGCTATTAAGCATCTCATCTATATCAGAGTATATATTTTCCTTTTTATCCTCTTGTTTTTCTTTATAGAATTTGCCTGTCCCAAATATAGATGCATCTACACTAGATGTATCAATAAGACCTGCAGTTCCTAATTCATCGACATTTGGAAGATCTGACAGTTTTTGAAGATTGAAATGACTTAAAAAGTCATCTGTTGTTCCATATTGAATAGGTTTGCCTGGAGCATCTTTTCGACCTTGAGGTCTAACCCAGTTCAATTCCATCAATATCTCAAGTGTATTATTTCCGAAAGCAACTCCACGAATTTCTTCTATTTCAGCTCTAGTGACTGGTTGATGATAGACAATAATTGCAAGTGTTTCTATAGCAGCCTTTGATAATTTTTTTTCAACAGTTTTTTGTTGAGACATTAATGAGGATAAATTTGGTGAAGTTCTAAAAGACCATTTATTAGATATACAGACTAAATTTATTCCACGATCAGAGTAAAAATTCTGAAGTTTTAGTAAAGATTTTTGAACATCAGTTTTTTTTGAAATTTTATTTTCAATTGTTTCAATATTTAGCGGCTCTGCAGCTGCAAAAACAATAGCCTCTATTTCTTTATCAACATCACTTAATTTAGATGGAAATGATACGACATTATTTTTTTTTAATTTATTCATTAAATTTTTTTAATATATATGTCCTCAAATAAATTATCTTGTTTAATAGATATATTGCCTTCTTTTGCAAGCTCTAAAGATCCAGCGAAAATTCCTGCATTACCTGACTTACTTAAAGTTTTAGAGTATCTAAAATTCTTTGGTATTAGATCAGTCATATTTTTCCAATCATTTAAATTATTGTAAAACTCTTTTATGACTTTAATACCTTCTTCAGTAGTAAATACTGGCAGTTTAGGGATATTCATTCTCTGAAAATCTTTTGTCATTACGATATTTGAATACGTTTTTAATAATTCAAATAATGTTAATGAATATTGAGAATTATATATTGATCTCATCCCACTTTTTGAACCTCTCATAAAAATATCTTTTCCCAATCTTTTTCTACTCAACATTTGAGAAGACAATAATCTTATTAATTCTAGTTTTTTAAGTTGGAGTTTTAATTTTTCTGCTACTTCAAGAACTTTAAATTCCTCTTCCTCTGTTTCTGGTAATAGCAGTTTTGATTTAAGATAAGTTAACCAAGTTGCCATCAACAAATATTCTGAGGCTAATTCTAAATTTAAATTTTCAGTCTTTGTAATAAAATCATGAAATTGATCTGCTAATTTGGTGATTGATATATTTTCCAAATCAACTTTTTGTGATTTTGCTAAATCTAAAAGTATTTCTAGTGATCCAGAGTAATTACTAAGATCAACATTAAATTCTAAAGAATCACTCATTGGATTAAATTTAACTTATTATTCGAAATAATTTAGAAGTTTTTTTTTCAATAAAATCATCGATATAAGGTGAATTTTGACCTACAACATTCATTTCGCTCATTTTTCCATTGCAATGGAGCACCAAATTACAACCTGCACGAAAAGATTTAACAACATTATTTTTTAAACTACCTTTAAGCGCACCCATAGAAATATCGTCTGTCATTAATATTCCTTTGAATGATATTTCTTTTCTAATTATTTTTATAACTTTTTTAGAGTGTGAAACGTTATTTAGTGGATCAAGTTTCTTAAAAAACAAGTGACCAGTCATACCTAAAACAGATTTTTTTTTGGTAAATGGAAAAAAATCATATTTTTTAAGATACTTTAGATCTTTTTCTATAATAGGTAATTTGTGATGACTATCAACTTTAGCTAAACCATGACCAGGAAGATGTTTAATTACTGTACCAACCCTATTTTGGTGAAATTTTTCGATAGATATATCGCCAATTTTAGACAAGTTTTTTTTATCGTTTGAATAGGATCTATCACCTATAATTTTATGAGATTTATTTCGTCTTAAATCCAATACGGGGACTGTATTAATATTAATACCAATAAGTCTTAACAAATAGGATATTTGCTTCACATAAACATTGAAATAAATATCAAATTTTTTTTTATCTTTTGAATATAAATCACCAAAATATTTTGCACTAAAAATTGAATTATCTATAAATTTTCTTACTCTGCTTACTCTTCCACCTTCTTCATCAATTAGAATTGGATAATTAGAGTTTTTAAATATTTTTTTTATCGAACTAGTTAATTTTTGAACTTGATTGATTGATTTTATATTTCTTGAAAAAAGAATTATTCCCCATGGCTTATATTTTTTTAAAAAACTCACTTCACTTTTTTTTAAATTGTATCCACTAATGCCACATATAAAAGACCTTGTTTTTTTAATCATTATATAGCAATTCCCAAAAAGAATATTTTTTTGTATTTTTATTTTTGTATTCTACATATTCAATAATGTTGTCTGTGTCATTTTTAAGAATAAATAGATTATTTTCGTTAGATGATATTTTTTCATCAATACTTGAGATTGCTCTATATGATTTCTTGTAATTATCGTCTGAAAAATAATATCTTAATGTAAAAAATAGAAAGAAAAATATAATTATTAAAAAAAATAAATATTTAAGCTCTTTTAGCATTACATTTTTTCAGGTGTATCAACACCTATAATATCCATTCCGGTTTTAATTGTTTTTGCAATAGATTTTAAAAAGATTAGTTTTTCTATATTTATTGTTTTATCATCATTGATAAATCTCTTTTCAACATCTTCTTTTCCCATATTCCAATAGGAATGGAACAGTGATGATAATTCATATAAATATACAGGGATTCTATGAGGTTCTAGTTTTTTAGTGGAAATTTCTACACATTTTGGCCACTCAGAAATTTTTTTAAAAATTTCAATTTCTTCATTATTAAATTGCATATTGTCATTTTCATTATCAATCTTGTCATCAATATTTTTATTTATATTTCTAAAAACCGATGAAATTCTAGCATAACAATATTGAACATAATAAAGCGGATTGTCTTTGGATTTTTCTTTTACTTTTGTAAAATCAAAATCTAATTCAGCATCATTGCTTCTACTTAGCATAATAAATCTTGTTGCATCTTTTCCTACTTCAGAAATTAAATCTTCAACGGTAATGTAATCACCTTTTCTTTTAGACATTTTAAAAGGTTTGCCGTCTTTTATTAGCTTAACAAGTTGGCTTACTTTACAAATTAATTTATTTTTTTCCCCAGATAATGCTTCAACAACAGATGTAATTCTTTTTATATAACCTGCATGATCCGCTCCTAAAATATTTATTAATTTATCAAAGTTTCTATTTAGTTTTGTATTATGATACGCAACATCTCCAGCAAAATAAGTCCATGTGTTGTCAGATTTTTGTAATGCCCTATCTTTATCATCCCCAAAATCTGTTGATCTAAAAAGTAACTGATCTCTTTCTACCCAATTAGTTGTGTCTTCTCCTTCGGGAGCTTTGATTTTTCCAATATATACAAATTTATCTTTTTTAAGTTTCTCAATAACCTTATCAACCTCTTTATTTTCAACTATTTCAGTCTCGCTCGCAAAATTATCATGAATAATTCCCAAATTATTTAGATTGGTCTTAATGAGTTTAAGTGACTCTGTGATTGCTAATTTAGTAAGTGTTAACTTAATTTTTTCATAATCATCAAATTTTAAATCTTTATTATTATCTATAATATGTTCTCCTATATCCTTGATGTATTCTCCTGGATATAAATCATCCTCATTAACTGGAAAAGTTTGATTATCTAATTTTTCTTTTATTCTTAAATATACAGATCTAGTAAAATGTAAAATTTGATTACCATGATCATTTACATAATATTCTTTTACAACTTCTTGGTTGTTAAATTTTAACAAATTAGAGATAACGTCACCTAGAATAGCACCTCTACAATGACCGACGTGTAATGGTCCAGTAGGATTTGCTGACACGAATTCAATTAAATGTTTCTTTTTAAAACCATTAAGTGCTGCACCAAAATTATTAAGATTATTTATATTTAAAAGAAATGAGGTCCAAAACTCTTTTTTTAAAATAATATTTATAAATCCAGGATTTGCTATTTCTATCTTCTCAATATTATTATCATCTTTAAAGATAATATTTTTCAATTTTTCGGCAATTTTAATTGGTGGTTCATTGTTTGTTTTAGATAAAACCATTGCAACATTAGTTGACAGATCGCACTTAAATTTTTTAGGAGGTATATCTACATTTATACCAGATAAACTTTCAGGTAATAAAATTAGCTTTTCATCACTTGCTAATTTAATTTTATCTAAAATTTTATTTAAGTATTCCTCAAATATATTCATTTTGATGCTCTATATAATTGTATGGCGTATCGATCTGTCATACCAGAAATATAATCAGATATAGCTCTTTCTTTGTTCGTTTTTAAATATTTAGTTTTAATATACCTTTTTGGATTTTTGTTAATTACACTAAAAAGCTTTTTAATTATCTTTTTTCCCTCGTTATTTTTTTTTAATACTTCTTTATTATTATACATAGTTATTCTAAGGAAATCTCTAATCTCATTTATAGTTATTTTTAATTTGTTGGAAAAATCAACAATTTGATTTTTTTTATTTGATACATCATTTTTTGTAGATATTTTATTCATTAAAATATTTCTTGTAGTTGTTTTTATTAAGTCTTGAACCATTAAGTTTATAGAGTCTCTTATAGTTTGGTATACAAGAATATCATTATTTTCACCTTTTAATTTGTTTTTATATGATTTTAAAATTTCATCAAAAAAAGAGATTTGTTTAATATCGTTTAAAGTAAATAATTTAGCTTTTATTCCATCTTGAATATCATGGTTATTGTATGCAACGTCATCAGAAATTGATGCAATTTGAGCCTCCATTGAGGAGTTTTTTGAAAAATTAATTTTATTTTTTAAATTTTTCAAACCAATTAGATTATTTATTTTGACTAGCTTTGTTACCGGGCCATTATGTTTAATAAGACCATCTAATGTTTCTAATGTTAAATTAAGACCTTCAAATTTAAAATATTTATTTTCAATGAACATTACTATCCTAAGTGTTTGAAGGTTGTGGTCAAATCCCCCATATTCATACATACATTCATTTAGCGACTCTTCTCCTGCATGACCAAAAGGTGTATGACCTAAATCATGGGCTAAGCTTAATGTTTCAGATAAATCATCATTTAAACCTAAGTATTTAGCAATTGTTCTGGCAATTTGTGAAACTTCAATGGAATGAGTGATTCTGGTTCTATAATGATCTCCCTCAGTATTCACAAATACTTGAGTTTTATGCTTCAATCTTCTAAATGAGGTAGAATGAATTATTCTATCTCTGTCTCTTTGGAATGGTGATCTAAAAGGATTGCTTGCTTCTTTGAATAGTCTACCTTTTGAAGCAAATGTTCCTAATTTTGAGTAATTTTTCATTCTTTAAAAATGGTAAAATATTATTATATTGGTTTTATCAATGTTTATTTATGATTAAAGAAGTTAAATTTACAGATAATGCTATAAAGCAGATAAACCATCTTCTATCGTCAAAAGATAAAGGATCATTTTTTAGAATCGCTATTAAAGGTGGTGGATGCTCTGGATTTCAATATGATTTCTCATTTGATAACTCTGCTAATGATGATGATCTACAACACGACAATATCCTTATCGACAAAACATCAGCAGACTTATTAAAAGGATCTGAAATTGATTTTGTAAAAGAATTAATCGGAGATTCTTTTAAAATAAACAACCCACAAAGTAAATCTTCTTGTGGTTGTGGCGTATCTTTCTCGCTTTAATGATAATTAGTTCCTGGAATGTTAACTCTGTAAGAGCAAGAATTGAAAATATTAAAGAGTATCTAAAAAAATATTCACCAGATATTTTAATGATGCAAGAGATCAAAGCTCAAGATGAAAACTATCCCTATGAAGATTTAGAAAAATCGAAATACCAAAACTATGTATTTGGTCAAAAATCATATAATGGAGTTGCAATAATTTCTAAAAAAAAATTAGACAAAATTGAAAAAGATATTTTTAAAGACAAAAATAAACAATCTAGAATTATTACTGCAGATCTAAAACATAAATCAAAAACTATTAAATTAATAAATATTTACACACCTAATGGAAATCCAGTTAATACAGAAAAATATACCTACAAATTATATTGGCTTGAAAGTTTAATTAAGAAATTAAAAGGTTATTTAAAAAAAAAAGAAAATATAATTATTGGTGGTGACTTTAATATAATTCCATCAGCAGAAGATGTTCATAATCCCAAAGGTTATGAAAATGATGCATTGTTTAGACTAGAGATAAGAAAAAAATTAAGAGAATTATTAAGTTTAGGTTTTCATGATGCATATAGATATATTCATCCTGATAAAGAAGGATATACTTTTTGGGATTATACAAGTGGTGCATGGCAAAAAAACAATGGTATGAGGATTGATCATTTTTTAGTTTCAAACTCAATTATAAATTTTGTGAAAGATGTAAAAATTAATAAATTTCCTCGTGGAAGACAAAAACCTTCGGATCACACACCAATTGAAATTGAATTAACTTAAAGATTTTATTTTATTAACAAGTTCCTCATTAATATTTCTAGGTCCAGTGTCTAATCTGTTTTTGTGACGTCTTTCACCGGGCAATCTAACCTCTCCCATTGATTTCATTTTCTCAAAGAATTTATTTGAATGACTATCCCAATTAGAATTTGTTAATTTGTCAGGAAATATTGCTAAAATAAATTCCCCACCACTAGGTGGCCCACCATCATCTGTATCGTTCTCAGCCGTCTCATAACTAAAATTATCACCAACTAGGGCTCCAGCAAGTAATTCGACCATCATTGCTATTCCTGAGCCTTTATAGCCGCCAAATGGCAACAAAACTCCACCATCTGCTATTTCACCAGGATCTGTTGTTTCTTTTCCTTCTTTAGTTAAACCAGTCCCAATTGGAACCTTGTGACCTTCCCTTTTTGCAACTTGAACTTCTCCCATTGCCATTGATGCAGTAGCCATATCATAAACTACAGGTGGTTTATTTTTTCTTGGCCAAGCAAATGAAATTGGGTTTGTTCCAAATAAAGGTTTAATTGCTCCTGCTGGTGCAACTGCTGGTTTGTATGATGTACAAGCAAAAGCAACAAGACCTTGCTCTGCTATTGCTTCTGTCTCAGGCCACATAGCGGCCATATGATGAGAATTAGTGATTGCTAGAACCGCTACTCCATTTTCTTTCGCAGCTTTTACAAGTTCTGGTATTCCATATTTTAAAACCATTGGGGCAAGACTATTTTTTCCATCCGCTTTAACAACACTAGCAGTTAATTTTGAAATCACTGGTCTAGCCTTACCATTTATTTTTCCACTTTTTAAACCTGATACATAGGCAGGTAATCTAAATAAACCATGAGATAATGATCCATCTCTTTCAGCATTTTTTATTAAATTAGATAAAGTATCTGCTGTTTCTTCATCGCATCCATTTGCGAGTAGAGTTTTTTTTGCTAATTGAAAAATCTCATCTAAAGTTAGAGAAACAGTTGTCATTAATATTATTAGAACTTATTTAATAAAAAAAAGCAATTACTTAAACTGTTAGCAATTTTCATTACTTATTATTTTTATATATGATTAAGATAAAGTTTTACTATAATAAAAAATTAAATTATATGAAAATTGAATATTATTTCAGTGTATTGTCTCCATTTACTTATCTAGGAAAAGACAGATTTACTAAAATAGTAAGTGATCACAATTTTGAAGTTATAGAAAAACCATTTGATTTAGTTGGGGATATATTTCCAAACACAGGAGGATTGCCAGTTCCAAAAAGACATCCTGCAAGACAAAAATATAGACTTTTAGAACTTACAAGAATTGCAAAAAAACTAAATTTGCCAATTAATAAACAACCAAAGTTTTTTCCACCTAAAGACCCTCATTTACCAGCGAAATTTGTAATAGCCTCGAACAAAATGGGAAATAAACTTAGTTTTGGAAATGAATGTTTAAAATATTTATGGTCATTAGAAAAAGATATTTCAGATTTTAATATTCTTCAGGAAATTTGTGAAAAATTAAGTTTAAATTTTGAAGAAATAAAAAAAATGGCACTAAATGATGAAATTAAAAAAGAATATCAACAAAATTCAGAGGACGCGATTAAAAATGATGTATTTGGTGCACCTTCATATGTTTTCAATAATGAAATTTTTTGGGGCCAAGATAGATTAGACTATCTTGAGGAAGCATTAAAAAGTAAGCAAACTTAAATAAAAATAAAATCTAACTTAACATCCTTTAAATGATTTTGACATATTTTTGATCAGATCAAAATATAGATCTTTACCAGGATCTAGTGTAGCTCCTAAAGGATCTACAACGCCAGTTTTAATATTCATATCTTTTGCTACAGCTTTAATGATATTAGGATTAAATTGAGGTTCGGAAAATACACAAGCAACTTTGTCGTGCTCAATTATTTCTCTGATTTCTGATAATTGTTCTGCACCTGGCATTACATCTGTATTAACAGTAAATGCACCCAATATATTTACATTAAATCTTTTCTCAAAATACTGGTAAGCATCATGAAAAACTATAGATGCTACACTTTTATTTAATTCAGATTTTACATCATTAGTAAGTTTGTCAATTTCCTTATATGCTTTACTTAAATTAGCTCTATAAATAGTTTCATTTTTTGAATCATTATCAATCAAATGCTTTGACATTTGGAATAAAATCACTTTTGCATTTATTGGATCTAACCAAATGTGTGGGTCAAATTCACCATGGTGATGACCTTCATGTCCATCATGATCGTCGTGATCGTCATGTCCGTCTTCTTTTTTTGCATGATCGTCATGGTCGTCTTCTTTATGACCATCTTCCTTATGGCCATGGTCATCGTGATCGTCGTGTTCAGCAAAAATATTTCTTTCTCTAAATTTTAATTTATTAAGACCCTTTATTTCCAGTAATTCAATTTTATCTGCTTTTTTTGCTATTGAGTCTAATGGTTTTTCCATGAAATTTTCTAAGTCTTCACCTACCCAAAAAATTATATCTGCCTCTTGCAACATTTTTGCATGTGATGGTTTTAATGCAAAACCATGTGGAGAAGAGTATCCGTCGACTATTAATTTTGGTTTAGTAACTCCATCCATCAGATAACTTGCTAAAGAATGTATTGGCTTAATTGAGGCTACAACTTTGATTTCTGCATTAGCAGATGAAAAAAAAGTTAAAAAGGATATGATAGTAATGATAATTGATGATTTTTTTAGGTTTTTCATAATATAGTGTTAAGTTAGTTGTTATAATATAACACTATGTAATAATATAACATTAAATAGTCAAGACTAAAATGAGTGAAGAAAACAATATACTAGTAAAATTAAATAACGTAGGACTTTTACAAAATCATAAATGGCTTGTTAAAGGTGTTTCTTTAACAGTCAAGAAAGGTCAAATAGTTACTTTAATTGGTCCCAATGGATCTGGAAAAAGTACTACAGCTAAAATTGCAATTGGAATCCACAAAAATATTGAGGGTAAGGTAGAAAAATTTACAAATAAAATTGGATATGTTCCTCAAAAAATATCTATTGATTGGACTTTACCACTGAGAGTAAATGACTTTATGGTATTGACTGAGAATTTAAGTGATGAAGCAATAAATGAAGCTTTATCTCTAACAGGTGCAGAACATCTTAAAAATAAAAGTTTGGGAAATTTATCAGGCGGAGAATTTCAAAGAGTTTTGCTTGCTAGAGCTATTTCAAAAAAACCTGAATTATTAGTATTAGACGAGCCTGTTCAAGGTGTAGATTTTACAGGAGAGATTGCGCTCTATAAATTGATAAAAGAAATATCAGAGAAGCTAAATTGTGGTATTTTATTAATTTCTCATGATTTGCATACTGTAATGAGTGCTACTGATTTTGTTTTATGTTTAAATGGACACGTTTGTTGTTCAGGAACTCCAAAAGATGTTGCGATGAATAACGAGTATAAAGTTTTATTTGGAGAGCAAGCATCACAAACTCTGTCAATATACGAACACAAACACGACCATACACATTCTGATGATGGAGAAATAAAAAAAAATTAATATGTTTGATGATTTTTTCATAAGAGCATTGGTGGCAGGAATAGGAGTTGCTTTTGTAACTGGTCCACTTGGTTGCTTTGTGGTTTGGAGAAGATTGTCTTATTTTGGTGATACATTAGCTCATTCGGCTTTGCTTGGGGTTACAATGGCATTGGCTTTTGAAATTAATATAGCAATTTCGATATTTATTATTTCATCTGTAATAGCTATCATATTAGTTAAACTTGAAAAAAATACTAATTTACCTGGAGATGCTTTACTTGGGCTTCTAGCTCACTCTGCTTTAGCAGTTGGTTTAGTCGTAATTGGTTTTCTATCATTTATAAGATTTGATGTTATGGGGTTACTATTTGGTGACATATTAGCTGTTAATGTTGATGATTTGATAATCATATGGGGAGGTGGTGCAATAATTCTCATTGTATTAAAACTAATTTGGAAACCTTTATTTGCTTCAACGGTAAATTATGAATTAGCTGAAGCTGAAGGTTTAAATCCTGATAGAGCAAAAGCAATATTTATTATTTTAATGGCTGCAATAATTGCTATTTCCATAAAAATTGTGGGGCTTTTGTTAATAACCGGAATGTTGATAATTCCTACTGCAATGGCGAGAAATCTATCTGATACTCCAAGGAAAATGGTTGTATATTCTATTCTAGGTGGATTATTATCAGTATTAATTGGATTATTCTCATCACTAGAGTTTAACACACCTTCAGGTCCATCGATAATTGCAGCGGCTTTGTTCTTATTTATAATTTCTTTATTTAAAATAAAACAGACCATTCAATTGAAAAATTAATGTTAAATTGATAAAATAACTAATGCAAAAAGAAACACTTTCAAAAAATCAAAAAATTATACTTGATTATATAGAAAAAGTTAATGAACCCACAAAAGCTTATTCAATTCTTCATAACGTCCAAAAAAAAGGTATAAAAGCACCACTTCAAGTTTATAGAGCATTAGATCGGTTAGTTGAAATTGGTAAAATTCATAAAATTGAAAGTCGTAATGCATTTGTAGCTTGCAAAAATTCTAATTGCCAAATATCGAAAGCTACAGCATTTTCTATATGTGAAAGTTGTGAAGAAGTAAGTGAAATAAGTGATCACAAATTATCAAAATATTTGAAAACTTTTCAAGAAAAAGCAGGAATGAAATTTAATAAATATAACCTTGAATTTTTCGGGCTTTGTAAAAAATGCTCTATTAAATGAAGATTTCTAAAGGAGATAAATTAGAGGAAATTACACTTCCAAGAGATGACGGGTCTACATTTAATTTGTCAGAAACGCACGGAAAGAAAGTTCTTTTAACTTTTTATAGAATAGCTGGATGTAGTTTTTGCAATCTTAGATTAAACGAAATTAATAAAAGATTTAACGAGCTGGGAAATAATTTTACACATGTAGCAATATTTCATTCACCAGTTGATAATTTAAGGTCTTATATGAAAAAACATAAAAATTTACCTTTTACTGTATTAGCTGATGAAGATTTTAAATATTTTCAAAAATATGAAATTGAAAGATCAATGATGAAAACGTTATCTGCAATGCTATTTAAATCTCATAAAATAATACCTGCAATGTTAAAGGGATATATTCCTTTAAAAATCAAAGGTCATTTTGATATAGCTGTTACAGATGTTTTAATAAACGAACAAGGCACAGTTGATGAAGTATACTACGCTAAGAAAGATATAGCCGATCACTTCAGTTTTGAAAAAATTAAAGAATTTGCAACAAGCTAGAAAACAGATGTTATTTTTTATTTTTAAAGTTATAGCAGCTGGTTTAATTGTTGCTTTTTCAAGTTGGTTGGCTGGTCAAAATCCTAAGCTCGCTGGATTTATTATTGCATTACCGTTGGTATCACTAATAGCGATACTGTTTTCGTATTATGAGCATAATGATACAGAGAAAACAGTAATGTTTACAAAAAGTATATTTATTGCAGTACCAGCAAGTTATTTATTCTTTGTACCCTTCTTTTTTGCAAAATCTTTTAATATGAATTTTTTCATAATTTATATTGCCGGTTTAATATTGCTAATCGGAGGATATTTTATCCATAGATACATAGTTAATTTCCTATAAAATTAGTATATTTATTCAATCAGAAAGAAAATTGTCATAAGAAAAAATGAAGGAGGTTTTATGTTTATAAAAAAGTATCTTAAATGGATAAGCACTTTTCTTGTTTTAACAGGAATATTGCTTACAAATTTAAATATATATCCAATTAATATATATTTTCACGGTCTTGGCGTTATTGGATGGACAATTTCTGGCTTCATCTCAAAAGATAAAGCGATTTTAACAAATTTTGGATTACAAATTCCATTATTTATTGTCGGAATATATAAAGTTATCTTTTAATGAAAAATATTTTGTTTGTTTGTACTGGTAATTCAGCAAGAAGTATTATTGCTGAAAGTATAATAAATAATGTGTATTTTAATAAATATAAAGCTTTCAGCGCTGGTAGCAAACCAACTGGAGAAATAAATAAAAATATTAAATTATTTTTAGAAAATCATAAAAATTATAACCTTACAAATTATGATTCAAAAAGTTTTAAGGTATTTATCGAAAAAGATATTAATATTGACCATGTTATTACTGTTTGTAATAGCGCAAATAAAGAAGTTTGCCCTATATGGCCTAAAAATGATCAAATTGTTCATTGGGATATTGAAGATCCTGTAAGTAAATTTAAGAATTGTGAAGAAGCAAAAACATATAAAATTATAAATGAAACATTTGTTTTAATAAATGAGAAAATAGAAAATTGGATTAATGATCAAAAATAAAAATATTATATTTATTGGTGAATTTTTAGGCAGCTGTTTTCTAGTAATGATTATTGTTGGATCTGGGATAATGGCTGAGAATCTTACAGATGACAATGCGGTAAGACTTTTAGCAAATACAATAGCTACTGGAGCAGGATTGTTTGTTCTTATTATTAGTTTTGCTGATATTTCAGGAGCTCACTTTAATCCATTTGTAACACTTGCAATGTTTTTTAATAAAAAAATTAAGAGCAATGTTTTAATAACCTATATATCTGCTCAAATAATTGGGTGTATGGTGGGTGTGATGATAGCCAATATTTTTTTTGAGCATGAATTTATTGAATTATCAACAAAAAGTAGAGATGGAATGAATATCTTTATATCTGAGATAATCGCAACTTTTGGTCTAATTTTTGTCATTTTTGCTACTTTAAAAGATGGAAAAATTATAACAGCTATTAGTGTAGCAACATTCATTTCTGCTGGTTATTGGTTTACATCATCAACTTCATTTGCGAATCCAGCAGTATCTATAGCACGTACTTTCACTGACTCCTTTACTGGAATTAATTATCAAAGTACTCCAAATTATATTGTTGCTGAAGCTATAGGATTAATACTCGCAATATATATAGTTAAAAAAATAATAAGATGAGTACAACCTATTAATGTATTGTTAAAGAAAATTAAAATTTTAGTAGACATTAAAATAATTTTATATAACTACGACAAATCCACAATTAATATTTCGAAATAATAAATTTATAGTATGGACATCAATCATTGATACTATAATGATCGATCAATCCGCCTTATGATTCTGAAATAAAAAAATTTACTAATAGATTTAAATCACTCAACATATAAAAAGCTATCAAGTCATGAATAGATGGAACCGAAAACAATAATATAAAGGAGATAAAAATGGATATGACTTTAATTTATACGGTTATAGGGTTTGCCCTTGCCGGTTATAGCGTTATCGCTAACGACTCAATTCAAACACTTGGGACATTTATAGCTTCAAAAAAGAAGTGGTTTAAATGGTATACTCTAGCTGGATCTGCTTCAGCTGTTATGATTATAGCGTTAGCATGGGGATGGTATTCGTATGATGGTGATATTTCTTATGGAAGATTAACTAGAATACCTTATCAAGAAATTCAATGGTATCACGCAGTAGCGCCTGCAATATTACTATTATTAACAAGAATTGGAATACCGGTATCAACTACTTTCTTAGTTCTTTCAGCATTTGCCTCAACAGTCGTGCTTGAAAAAATGCTTATGAAAAGCGTCGTTGGCTATGGTTTAGCAGCAATGGTTGCTTATATTGCCTGGATAGGTGTTTCTAAATTCATTAATGAAAAATTTGATGAAGTAGATGATAAATGGAGAGGCTTTTGGAGAAATAGTGTTTGGATTTCTTCTGGTTGGTTATGGTGGGTATGGTTATCTCACGATGTGGCTAATATTGCTGTGTATCTACCTAGACAATTAGATTTAACATTGCTTTTAATAGTAATGGGTTACTTTACAGCACTATTATTCTATATTTTCTACATTCAAGGTGGACCAATTCAAAAAGTTGTTCTTGAAAAAACAGGAACTAGATATGCAAGATCAGCGACAATTATTAACGTAATATATGCTGCTGTCTTATTCTACTTTAAAGAACTAAACGATTTACCTATGTCTACAACATGGGTTTTTGTTGGATTATTATGTGGTCGAGAATTAGCAATTGCTAGTATGAATAAAGAATATAAATTTGGATATGTTTTCCCTTTAATAGGAAAAGATTTCTTAAAAATGATATTTGGACTTAGTGTATCAGTTGGAATAGTTCTAGGAATTCATTATATAATTATTCCAAATAATTGGTTTTAAACTAATTTTAATCCAATCGCACCTGCTAGGATAAACAAAATAGAAATTATCTTAGCTGGTGTGATTTTTTCTTTTAATAAAAAATATCCAATAAATATTGATAATAAAATACTTGTTTCTCTTAAGGATGTAACAATAGGTATTGGAGCTTTTGTAAATGCCCACACAGCCAAGGCATAACTAGCATAAGATAATGTTACACCATAAAAAAATATCATTTTACCGTCTCTATAAACCCTTTTAATAATATCCTTTTGACCTCTTAAACTGAGAATAAATGGAAAAATTATAGCATTTAATGTGAAAGACCAACTGACAAAAGATATTGCAGAATTACTTATTCTTGCTCCATATCCATCGATAAGTGAGTATGACCCAATAAATAAACCTGTAATAAAGGAAAATTTAATTACATTTAAGCTACTGTTTTTATAATCAGAAATACCAAGAAAAAAAATGCCAAAACATATTAAAAAAATAGAGATCAAAATAAACTTATTTAAAATAACTCCTAAAAATAAAATTGAAATTACAGTCACAAATAAAGGTCCCGTGCCTCTTGCTATAGGATAGACTTTTGTCAAATCCCCAATTTCATATGATTTAAGTAAGAACCATTGATAACCGATGTGAACAACAATACTTGCAAAGATATAAGGAATACTTTCTATTGAGGGTGCTGGTAATAAGATTATTGCAACAATTGAAAAAGGTATATGCCCTAAAATTATACCTGCTAAAGCAACTGCTTTATCCGAGTGTTTTTTGACCATACCATTCCAAGTGGCATGGAGTAGTGCTGCCAATAAAACGACAGAAAATACCAATGTATCCATAAAGAGTATTAATTCACTCTACCGTAAATATCTTGATATCTAACTATATCGGTTTCTTTTAAAATAGGTCCAGTTTGTATTTCAATAATTTTTACTTTTTTCTTAAATTTATTTTCTATTCGATGAATTGCTTCTCTTGGTATGAATATTTTTTCTCCTGGTTTTTTAAAGAAATTCTTCTTGTTTAATGTAATTAGAGGTTTTCCATCAGTAATAGTCCAATATTCAGATCGATGAAAATGCTTTTGTAAGCTTAATTTAGAGTTCGGATTAACTACTAATTCCTTTACTAGAAAGTTTTTACCTTCATACAGGTTGGTATATTTGCCCCAAGGTCTATGAAAAACATTTTTTTTCTTAAAATATTTATTTTTATTTTTTTTGTATATTTTTGATATTTCAAACCAATTTCCAAGATCTGACCAATGAATACTAAGCTTTATTGCATTTATATCTTTTGATTTTTCAAGAATTGCATAATCAAAAGAGATTTCCTTACATTTATCAAAGAATTTTTTATTCAAAAAATATGTATTATTTCTAATTTTAGATTTTTCCAAAGATTTTAGACATGCTTTATAAATACTAGGCTGATATTTTTTAAAATTGTCAATTATTGATGATTTTTTTAAGTAAAACATACCAGAATTCCAATAGCCTCCAGATTTAATTATCTTTTTGGCTTTTTGCTCTGCAGGTTTTTCTATAAATTTAGTTACTTTATTTAATCTATTTATACTTTTTGTTTTAAGATATCCGTACTCATTAGATGGTCTTGTAGGTTTAATCCCAAATATAAATATATTTTCATCACTTAAATTTTTAATATTAGTTTTTAAAGATCTTATTAAAATACTTGGATTTTCAATCAAATGGTCTGATGTAAAAAACATTATTGGCTGATCAGATGGAATTTCTTTAATTAAAGCACTTACTAAGATAGCTGGTGCTGTATTTTTTTTTGCTGGTTCTAATATTATTTTAAATTTTTTAATTTTAGATTTTTTTAGTGTTTTCTTAACTTCTTTTAAATACTTGAGATTTGTACTGATAATTGGAAAATCGTAAGAGTTATTATTTATTCTTTCAAAAGCTTTTTGCAATAAAGTCCAACCACCAAAATCAATAAATTGTTTTGCTTGAGTATTTTTTAAATTTGGCCAAAGTCGTGTTCCTGCACCACCACAAAGTATTACAGGTCTAATTTTCATCAAATATCTGCGTAAGTTTTAACCTCGTTTTTACCACCTGGATGAGTAGGTGCACCTAAATAAGCTGGTCCTACTGTTTGAGCATACTTCCAAAGAGTTCCGTTTCCAAAGTTCATTTTTCTTTGTTTCCATCTCTTTTTTCTCAAACTAAGCTCTTTTTTACTTAATCTAACATTAATAGTCCCCTTTTTTGCATCTATATCAATTACATCACCGTTCCTTAAAAGGGCTATTGGGCCGCCTATAGAGGCCTCAGGACCCACATGACCAATGCAGAAGCCTCTGGTAGCCCCAGAGAACCTACCGTCTGTAATAAGGGCTACTTTCTCCCCTTTTCCTTGGCCATAAATTGCAGCTGTTGTCTGCAACATTTCTCTCATACCTGGACCACCTTTTGGACCTTCATATCTAATTATAATTATATCGCCGTCTTTGTATTTTCTTTCTTTTACAGCTTTGTAAGCTTTTTCCTCAGAGTCAAAACATCTTGCTCTTCCAGTGAATTGTAATTTTTTCAAACCTGCAATTTTAACAATTCCACCCTCTGGAGCTAAATTACCTTTTAATCCAACAACTCCACCAGTTTTGGTAATTGGATTTTTATAACTTCTCATCACTTTTTGTTTTGGATTAAATTTTACATTTTTTAAATTCTCTTTCATTGTCTTGCCCGTAACAGTCATACAATCACCATGTATATATCCACCATCATAAAGAGTTTTTAAAAGCATTGGTACACCACCAGCTTCCCACATATCTTTAGCAACATATTTTCCACCTGGCTTTAAATCGGCAAGATAAGGAGTTCTTTTAAAAATTTTAGCAACATCCATTAAATCAAATTTTATTCCAATTTCATTTGCAATTGCTGGTAAGTGTAAACCTGCATTAGTAGATCCTCCTGTTGCAGCAACAACTGTTGCAGCATTTTCTAGAGCTTTTCTAGTCACAATATCTCTTGGTCTAATATTTTTTGCTAAAAGTTCCATTACAGCTTTACCACTATTAATTGCATACTTATGTCTTTCTTTATAAGGAGCAGGAGTCCCTGCTGAGTATGGTAAAGCTAATCCAATAGCTTCAGATACACATGCCATTGTGTTTGCTGTAAATTGTCCACCACAAGCACCTGCACTTGGACAAGCTTTTAACTCTAATTTTCTAAGAGCGTGTGCTGTCATTTTTTTAGAGGTATATTTTCCAACACCTTCAAAAACATCAACAACAGTTACATCTTTACCTTCAAATCTACCGGGAAGTATTGAGCCTCCATAAATAAATACACTTGGAATATTTAATCTCACCATAGACATCATTAGACCTGGTAAAGATTTATCACATCCTGCCAAACCAACTAAAGCATCATAACAATGACCTCTTACAGTTAATTCTGTAGAATCTGCAATTACATCTCTTGAAATTAATGAAGATTTCATTCCTTCATGACCCATAGCAATACCATCAGTAACAGTTATTGTACAAAATTCTCTAGGAGTTCCTCCTGATGAATTTACACCTTGTTTTACAAATTGAGCTTGTTTCATCAAATTAATGTTACATGGTGCAGCCTCGTTCCAAGTTGAAACAACACCAACGAAAGGCTTTGCTACATCTTTTTCGGTTAAATCCATTGCATAATAAAAGGATCTTTGTGGTGCCCTGTCTGGTCCTACAGTAGTATATCTACTTGGTAGTTTTTTTTTATTAAATTTCCGCATTATAGACTTTCTAAAGTATAATTTAATTTATTAACATCTTTTTCTAAATTAATAAAGTTAGACTTTTCTTGCTCAACTATATCATTTGGAGCTCTTTCAATAAAACTTTTATTATTTAGCCTTGTATTAATTTTTTCCATTTCTTTCTCTATTTTATTCTTTTTATTTAATAATGTTTCCTTAATTTTTGACAAATCTACATCTTCATCAAAGTAAATTTTAAATATTTCACCTTTAATGATCAGGTTTGCCGAAGGTTTTTTAATATCTTCGGTTACAAATTCATTAATTCTGCCAATTTTTTTTAATGTATTAGAGTTGTTTTCAATAAACTTCTTAATTTCCGGATTTATTTTATTCACTAGTATTTTAACAAATGATCCAGGGCTTATTTCTATTTCATTTTTAAAAGACCGTATAGATGAGACAAATTCAATTATTTCATTTACTTCATCAGAATCTTTATCTTTATTGGAACTGGCCTCAGACCAGTTTTTTAACATAAGAAAATCTTTTCCATCTTTATCTAGTTTATTTTTCAACCATATCTCTTCAGTTAAAAACGGGATAAATGGGTGCAAAATAACTAGAATTTGAGTAAATATGAAGCTAGCTACATTTCTTGTTTCTTCGATATTTTCATTATTTTCTGAATAGAAGACAGTTTTAGATAATTCTAAATACCAATCACAAAATGAGTGCCATACAAATTGATATGCGATTCTTGCAGCCTCATCAAATCGATAACTATTTATTGATTTTTTAATTTTTTCATTTGTGTTAGTGAATTCAACAAATATCCATTTATTAATATTTAGTTTTAAATCATTAGGCGTTTCTATATTTTCAAATTTACAATCATTTTGAATAAGAAAGTTATTAGCGTTCCATATTTTATTTAAAAAATTTCTATATCCTTTAACTCTATCTTCCGATAACTTTACATCTCGTCCAGGAGATGCCATTGATAAAAGTGTAAATCTTAAAGCATCAGCACTATATTTTTCTATTAATTCTAATGGATCAATAACATTACCTTTAGACTTTGACATTTTTTGACCTTTTTCATCTCTAACTAATGCATGAACATAAATATTTTTAAAAGGTTCTTTATTCTGAAATTCCATTCCAAACATAATCATTCTTGCAACCCAAAAGAAAATGATGTCAAATCCTGTTACCAATACTGAGGTTGGATAAAATTTTTCTAAATATTCGTTTTTTTCTGGCCATCCTAATGTTGCAAAAGGCCATAGTCCTGATGAAAACCATGTATCAAGAACATCTGGATCTCTAATTAATTCAACATCTTTTTCATAGTGTTCTTTAGCTAATTTATTTGCGCCTTCTTCTGTTTCATCTACAAATATTTCTCCATCAGGTCCGTACCATGCAGGTATTTGATGACCCCACCAAAGTTGCCTAGATATACACCAAGGTTCTATATTATCCATCCATTGAAAATATGTTTTTGTCCAATTAACAGGAAAGAAACTAGTTGATTTATTATTTACTATTTCTTTTGCTTTTATTGAAAGTTTCTTAGCGTCTGCAAACCATTGCTCAGTTAAATAAGGTTCAATTATTGAATTAGATCTATCGCCATATGGAACTTTATTTTTAATTTTTTCTTCTTTAACAAATAAATCTTTGTCAGAAAGTTCTTGTAAAATTCTTTTTCTAGCTTCAAATCTATCAAGTCCGATATACTTGTCAGGAGCATTTTCATTAATTTTTCCATCTGGCGTAAAAATATTTATGATTTCTAAATTATTTCTCTCCCCTACTTCATAATCATTGAAATCATGTGCTGGTGTAATTTTAACAGCTCCAGTTCCTTGTTCAGGATCAGCATAATCATCTTCTATAATTTTAATTTTTCTATCAACTATTGGAACTATTACATTTTTATTTACTAATGATTTATATCTTTGATCTGATGGATTAATTGCAACAGCTGTATCTCCTAACATGGTTTCTGGTCTTGTAGTTGCAATCGTTATAAATTTATCTGTTCCTTCGATTGGATATTTGATGTGATATAGCTTTGAATTAACTTCTCTTTGATCTACTTCTAAATCCGATATAGCTGTTTTTAAAACAGTGTCCCAATTTACTAATTTTTTTGATTTGTAAATTAATCCATTTTTGTACATTTCAACAAAAACTTTTAATACAGATTTTGATAGATTTTCGTCCATGGTGAAGGCATTTCTAGACCAATCACATGAACAGCCCAATTTTTTTAATTGATTAATTATTATGTCACCATATTGACCTTTCCACTCCCAAACTTTTTCTATGAATTTTTCTCTGCCTAAATCATTTTTATTGACACCCTCAGATTTAAGTTTTTTTTCCACTAATGCTTGTGTAGCAATACCTGCATGATCTGTTCCTGGTTGCCATAGCGTTTCAAAATTATTCATTCGATGGTATCGAGTTAACAAATCTTGAATAGAATTATTTAATGCATGACCCATATGAAGACTACCTGTTACATTTGGTGGTGGGATAACTATCGAAAATTGTTTTTTATTGGATTTTGGTTTAAATAAATTCTTTTCTTCCCAATAAGAATAAATCTTATTTTCAACATTTTCGTGAATATATTTGTCCGAACTCATGGATAATTATTTTATAAATTAATCATACCAATAAACAACAATGAAATTTTCGGTTAAATTTATAGACTAAATTATAAAATTAATTATATATGACTTCATTGAATATTTAATTCATGGCAACGTGGCGGAATGGTTACGCAGAGGATTGCAAATCCTTGTATCCCGGTTCGATTCCGGGCGTTGCCTCCACAAGATATTTTTGTTGAGATAATGTAAAAAGAAAGTAAGTTGTGATTTTACATTCCTCGGTAGCTCAGTTGGTAGAGCAGTTGACTGTTAATCAATTGGTCGCAGGTTCGAGTCCTGCCCGAGGAGCCAATAAAAATATTATTTAGCCGATTTTAGAAATATTTACCTGGTTAATCTGTATGTTTTTACTAAACTTGATTTTTTGATCTTGAGTAAGCTCAGAGTAAACTTTAACTAAAAAATTATAGTTAACATTCATGTGACCCTCTTTTGATTTTTCTAGGTTTATCAAATATTCTGAAAAATCCTCAAAAAAATAGTTTATCGGAACTTTAAGATAATTAGATAGTTGTAGTAATCTAATCGAACTTACGCCATTTGTTCCTTTTTCATATTTTTGTATTTGTTGAAATGTAACATGTATTGCTTTTGCGACTTTAGTTTGAGTTAAACCTAAAGCCAAACGTCTAAGTTTTAATTTATTACCTAGATGTTTATTGAAATTTTCTTCCATCAAAGACCCCTCTTTAATTTAAAATAATAAACTGAGTTAATAGAAATCAAAAAGTTATTTCAAGTAAAATAATTTTAAAAAGCATACTAATTTTTAAGATTTTATAAACCTGTCAAGCAACTTTTTAGCAATTTAGTTATAATTTTTATAATATTTGGCTTAAAAAAAGCTTTGTTCTATCGCTTTTTGGGTTAGCAAAAAACTCTTTCGTTTCTGCTTGTTCTACAATCATACCTTCATCCATAAAAATAACTTCATCTGCAACTTCTTTTGCAAACCCCATCTCATGTGTTACTACAATCATGGTCATACCAGCCTTAGCCAAATTAACCATTGCATCTAATACTTCTTTAATCATTTCAGGATCTAACGCTGATGTTGGTTCATCAAAAAGCATTATTTTTGGCTCCATACATAATGCTCTTGCTATTGCACATCTTTGTTGTTGACCACCAGAAAGTTGGCCTGGATATTTGTATGCTTGATCAGAAATTTGAACTTTTTCTAAATGTTGTAAAGCTAATGATTCAGCATCTTTTTTTGCCAATTTTTTAACCCATATAGGAGCAAGAGTGCAATTATCTAAAATTGATAGATGAGGAAATAAATTAAATTGTTGAAAAACCATTCCAACCTCAGCTCTTATTTGTTCTATATTTTTTGTTTCTTCGGTTAATTCAGTTCCATCAACGACGATTGATCCTTCTTGGTGTTCTTCAAGTCTGTTAATACATCTGATTAATGTAGATTTACCTGAACCCGAGGGACCACAGACAACAATTTTTTTATTCTTTTCAACGTCTAAATTAATGTTTTTTAAGACCTGGAAATCTCCAAACCATTTATTCATTTCTTTTATTTGAATTATTTTATCTGACATTATCTTTCAGTTTTATATTTTTGTTCTAAATTATAACTATATTTACTCATTGCATAGCAAATAATAAAAAATACTATTGATGCAAACACATACCCTTCCATTGCAAAACCTAACCATTCAGGATTTGTTTTTGCTAAATTAAGCATTCCTACAATTTCCAAAAGACCTACAACAAAAATTAGAGGTGTATCTTTTACAAGCGCTAAAAATGTATTTGCTATACCCGGAATTACTAGTTTAAGAGCTTGTGGTAAAATAACAAATATATGCATTTTCCAGTAACCCATTCCTAAAGATTTTGCAGCATCATATTGACCTCTGGGTAAAGCCTGTAGACCACCTCTTATTACTTCAGCTACATAAGCAGCCTCAAATAAAGATATAGCAATTATAACTCTTACAAGTTTATCAATAAACATGTCTTCTGGAAGAAACATTGGAAACATAACAGAAGACATAAATAAAACTGTTATTAAAGGCACCCCTCTCCAAAATTCTATAAATCCTATAGAAATATATTTAATTATTGGTAGATCAGATCTTCTCCCTAAAGATAAAAATAAACCTACTGGAAAACAGAATATTAAACAGAAAAATGAAACTATGAAAGTTAATGATAATCCGCCCCACGCTCCAGTTTCAACCCATTCAAAAGCTTGAATCTTTCCTAATTCAATTAATACTTCGTAAAAAAATACATACTTTAATAATATATATATTGTGATCGGTATTATTAAAAAATAATACATTTTAAATTTCGATGGGATAAAAAAACCTACTATAATAGAAATCACTGCTGCAATAATTCCATATGAAAAATCAAAAAATATTGGGCCACCAGAAATAAAAAAGAATATAAATAAAAATGCAATTATTGGATAAATAATAACATAATATAATGTTAAGTATTTTTTGAATTTTTCTGTTGCAAAAAAACCAACACCTCCAAGAAAAGCTAAAGATATAAATGATAAATTTATTCTCCACTGTTCAGAATTTGGATACATGCCATACATAATTCTATTAAACCAAGTTTTTATGTAAGCCCAACACGCTCCAGAACCTGAACAAGCGTCTTTTGAATCACCAGTAAAATTTGCATCAATTATGAACCAACTTAAAAGCGGCGGAAGTGATTTTATAACCACAAAAATAATTAATAAGGATAAAAGAGCATTAAATTTATTTGTATTAATATTTTTGTTAATAATGTCTAAAAATTTTAGACCTGAATATTCAATTCTAATTAAATGCAAACCAATAAAACCTATTATTAAAGGCAAAAAGTAACTTATTGTTCCTGGTAGAAAGCTAGTCAAATCTAAACTAAAAAAAGAGTTCAAGAATACAATTAAAATACTAAGAGAAAATAAACTAATACCTGAATACAAATATGCGTATAGATTATTTTTGTCTAGTGATAAAAAATTTAATTTATTCATTATTTTTCTTTAATAGCTATTTTTTTATTATACCAATTCATAAATATTGAGATTGTTATACTTAAAGTTAAATAAGTTAACATTGTAATTGAAACAATCTCTATTGCTCTTCCTGTTTGCATCAAAGCAGTTCCTGCAAAAACAAGTACTAGGTCTGGATATGCAATAGCAGCAGCAAGTGAAGAATTTTTTGTTAAATTTAGATATTGATTTGTTGTTGGTGGAATTATAATCCTCAAAGCCTGGGGCATAACTACTAATTTAAGAATTTGATTAGGGGTTAAACCAATTGAAGCTGCAGCTTCTTTTTGTCCTTTGCTTACTCCTTGAACTCCAGCCCTTACACATTCGGCTATAAAAGTTGCTGTATACAAAGATAAGGCTAATGCTAATGAAATTAATTCAGGAGGTAATTTAAGTCCTCCTTTATAAGTAAATGATGTTTTTGATAGTTGTTCAATAACTGGTATTTCAATTGATGCATCAACCCCACCAAGTAAAAAACTTAATAATGGTAAAATAATTAAAAGGCCAATTGATATTAATAGAACGGGGGTTTGAGTTCCTTGATTTTCCTGCTTTTTTTTAGCATATGATCTTACAAAAAATATTGCAATTATTGCTGCAATTACTGAATAAATAAAAATATCTAGATTATTCCAAATAAAAGCTGGAATAAAAAAACCTTTTATAGTTAAGAAGAAGACACCGAACATAGGTTCTGCTTTTTCCGGTAAAGGTAATGCTCTTAAAGCAGCAAAATACCAAAAAAATATTTGTAATAGCAAAGGAATGTTTCTAAAAAATTCTACATAAATTGCTGCTGTTCTTTCAATAAGATAATTATTTGATAATCGAGCTATTCCAACAACAACTCCAATTATAGTCGCAAACACAATTCCAGTAACTGAAACTAAAATAGTATTTAATAATCCAACTAGATAAGCTCTAAAATAAGAATGTGATCCATCATATTCTATAAGAGAAAACTGTACGTCAAATGACGATTCTTGAGATAAAAATCCATAACCAAATGTGATACCCCTATTTTCCATATTAACTTGGGCATTATATGAGAAGAAACCAAACACTAAAATTACAACTACTAGTGTAAGTAACTGGGGTAATATTTTCTTAAAGTTCACTGTTATGTATGGTTTATAAAAAAAAGGGCTAGAAAAATCTAGCCCTCTTTATATTCTTTTAAAAAGAATTATCTTGCTGGTGGTACGTAAAGTATTCCACCTTTTGTCCATAACTCATTTGGACCTCTATCAGGTAAAATTCCAGTATCAGCTATATTTCTTTTATAGCTTTCACCGTAGTTACCAACTTGCTTGATAATTCTTAAGCTCCACTCATTATCTAAACCTAGAGCAGCACCTAATTCACCTTCAGCACCAACTAATCTTTTTACAGCCGGATTATCTGAAGTTTTCATCATGTCAGCATTTGCTGATGTTACACCATACTCTTCAGCTTCGATCATGGTATTTAGTGACCATCTTACTATATCTTCCCAAACAGAATCACCTTGTCTAACAACTGGGCCTAAAGGCTCTTTTGAAATAGTTTCAGGTAATACCATATGATCATCTGGATTGCTTAATTTAATTCTTTGAGCAGCTAAACCAGATTTATCTGTAGTGTATGTGTCACATCTTCCTGCATCATATGCAGCAACAACTTCATCAGCTTTTTCAAAAGTAACTGGCTCATATTTAATTCCTTTTGAATTAAAGAAGTCTCTCATATTAAGCTCTGTTGTAGTTCCAAGGTTAGTACATGCAGAAACACCAGCCTTAAAATCATTTACTGATGAAATTCCTGAATTTTTTTTAACCATAAAACCTTGACCGTCATAGAAGTTTACTCCTACGAAAGTAAGACCGATATCCGCATCCCTTGAAAGTGTCCAAGTTGTATTTCTAGATAGAATATCTATCTCGTTAGATGTTAATGCAGTAAATCTTTCTTTAGCACTTAGTGGAGTAAATTTAACTTTACTTGCATCACCAAGAACTGCAGCAGCTACCGCTCTACATACATCAACGTCAACACCAGTCCAGTTTCCTGCAGCATCAGCATTAGAAAATCCTGGTAGACCTTGTGAAACACCACATCTCACAAAACCTTTTTTCTGAGTGTTTTT
>CABZJA010000008.1 GCA_902525935.1 uncultured Pelagibacteraceae bacterium
GTACATTGGAATATCTTTTGCAAGATCCAATAAATTTTTATCCATAAGTTCAACAGTTGTAGGTTTTAACTTGACCATTTCTTTTGTAAGTTCCATTGCTTGATGAAAATTCTCAAAGTAACAAACACCTAATACTTTATTGGTGGGTATTTCTGATAATTTTAGTTTTATTTTATTAAACAAAGATAGGGTTCCTTCTGAACCTACTAAAATACTTGATGTATTAAATCCGTTAGGATCTATTAAATCTATATTGTATCCACCAACTCTTCTTTGTGTTTGAGGCCAGTTTTCATCAATTTCATTTTTAACGTTTTGTTTAACATCAATAAATTTATTTATTATTTTATAAAGTCTGTCTTGATCATTAGTAGTTGCTAAATAATTTTTATTTATACTATCAAACGTATGTATAGAGCCATCATCTAGAATAGTTTCTATTGCCAAAACATTGTGAACCATATTTCCATAATATAGTGATCTTGATCCACAGCTATTATTAGCTGTCATGCCACCAATTGTTGCTCTACTACTTGTTGATACATCCACAGGATACCATAGACCATGAGGTTTTAGATATGCATTTAAATGATCCAAAACTATTCCAGGTTCAACCCAAACATATTTTTCTTCAATATTTAATTCCAAGATTTTATTTTGATGTCTTGAGTAATCTAAAACAATACAATCCCCAACAGTTTGACCACATTGAGAACTACCACCACCTCTAGCTAATAATGGCAGTGAATTCTTTTGAGAATATTCCATCAAACTTAAAACATCGTTTTGATCTTTTGGTAGAACAACCCCGACTGGTTTAATCTGATACAGAGAAGCGTCTGTGCTATACCTTCCCCTCGAGAATTCATCAAATAAAGTTTTACCCTTTATTTTTTTTTCTATCTCTTTTCCAATTTTATTAATTTGACTGCTGTTTAATTCCATTCCGCATATTTAATTTATTTATTGTTGTATATTAATTTACCAAATTTTTTCAAAGAGATATCTGATATATTTAGTCCTAACCCAGGATTTTCATTCAAATGTATCCACCCATTCTTCATTTCGTGTTTAATATCGAATAATTCTGATTGTAATGGATCTCTTTCATCATCAAACGACTCTAAAATCCTTCCTGCAGGTGATGATGCCACTAGTGGCGCATGAATATAACAGTCGTGATGGGGGGCAATATCAATATGATTTATTTCGCATAAAGAAGCTAGTTTTTTACCATTTGTAAAACCACCAAACATTGTGCAGTCAAATTGTAAAATTTGTATGGCATTTTCTTCAAGCATTGACCTGCATCCATATATTGTAGTTTCACTTTCACCGCCTGATAATGGTACTTTTGTTCTTTTTGAAAGTTCTCTAAGAGATCTTCTGTCATCTTCCCATCTAACTGGTTCTTCAATCCAAGTTGGATTAAATGTTTCAAATTCCTTAACACCTTCTATTGCAGTCTTTAAATCCCAAGCTCTATTAACATCAATCATAAGATTTTTTTCATATCCTATCTCTTCTCGTATTATCTCAAGTCTTTTAAAATCTTCTTTAATACTAAGTCCACCAACTTTAACTTTGAAACTTTGATGACCTAACTGAATTAGTTTTTTTAATTCATCTCTTAATTCTTTTTCGTCTTTACCATCTCTATAGTAAGCACAAGTTACGTAGACAGGAACTTTATTTCTATAACCACCAAATAATTTATATAACGGAATATTTGAGGCCTTACCCATAAGATCCCAGCATGCAATATCTAAAGCTGCTGAAATTCTTATTAATGCTTCTCTGCTCCAACCCTTTTCACTACTAATTCTAGTATCTGTTAATTTAAATATCTTTTCGTATAATCTTTCTGGACTAAAAGGATCTTCACCTATAATTAGATCAGCAATACCATTCGAAAATGGTTTTACTAATGGTGATATATCTGTGTAACTTGTAGCTAATCCAAAACCAGAATTACCATCTTTATTTTTAATTTTTATCAATAGCTCGTTTGCTGTTGGAACAATAAAATGGCTTACCCAATGAGGTGTAACCTCCTCTGGATTGTTAAGAACATAAACTTCTAAGCTATCAATTAAATTACTACTATTTGCCATACATTATCAATTTGATTATATATTTTCTTTAGCATATACAGCGGTATGGCAATTTCAAATAATATAAGACCTGGTCGACATTTTTTACAAATTCCAGGACCAACAAATGTTCCAGATAGAGTTTTAAGAGCTATGGATTATCCAACTATAGATCATAGAGGACCAGACTTTGCAGAACTTGGATTAAGAGTTTTAGATCGAATAAAATTAATTTTCAAAACTTCGGAGCCCGTAATAATTTTTCCAGCTTCGGGAACAGGTGCTTGGGAAGCTGCACTTGTAAACACTTTAAGCGCTGGTGATAAAATCTTGATGTTTGAAACTGGACATTTCTCAACACTTTGGTGGGAAATTGCTCAAAAATTTAAAATTGAAGTAGACTTTGTTGAAGGTGATTGGAGAACAGGTGTAGATCCAAACATTGTTGAACAAAAATTAAAAGAAGATAAAGATAAAAAAATTAAAGCAGTTTGTGCTGTACATAATGAAACTTCTACAGGCGTTACAAGTAGAATTGGAGAAATTAGAAAAGCCATGGATAATGCGGAACATCCAGCTTTATTATTTGTTGATACGATATCTTCATTAGGTTCTATTGATTATAGACATGAAGAGTGGAAAGTTGATGTAACTGTGGGGGGTTCCCAAAAAGGATTACTATTACCACCAGGACTTTCCTTTAATGCAATAAGTTCTAAAGCTCTAGAAGCATATAAAACATCTGAATTACCAAAATCGTATTGGGATTGGGGACCAATGTTAGAAAATAATAAAAAGGGTTACTTTCCTTACACACCTGCAACAAATTTATTCTATGGTTTGGATGAAGCAATTAATATGCTTACAGAAGAAGGTTTAGATAATGTTTTTAAAAGACACAAAAGATTTGCAGAAGCTACAAGAGTTGCAGTTAACTCTTGGGGATTAGAAATACTTTGTAAAAATCCAGAGGAATACTCAGACTCATTAACAGCTGTAATGGTTCCAGATGGTCATGATGCAGATTTTTTAAGAAAAACTATTTTAGATCATTACAATATGTCATTAGGAACAGGACTTGCAAAAGTTGCTGGTAAAATTTTTAGAATTGGCCACTTAGGTGATTTTAACGAATTAATGTTAGCTGGAACATTGGCAGGTGTTGAAATGGGTCTAATGAAATCTAAAATACCTTATAAAAAAGGTGGAATACTTAAGGCACTTGAGTATCTTTGTTAATCAGTCAAGTTATAAATCATGCTTGATTTTTGCATTATAGGATCAGGAATTTCAGGATCAACAATCGCAAATTTATTAAATAAAAAATATTCTGTTGCAGTTTATGACAAAGCAAGGGGCTTTGGTGGTAGAAGCTGTTTTAAAAAATATAAAGATAAAGTCGGTTTCGACCATGGGCTTCAATATATCTCTCCAAAATCTACAAAATTTAAAACTTTTACAAATCAACTTATTAAAAAAAGAGTTTTAAAAAAGTGGGGAGGAAATCATTTATTTCTGCATAAAACAGTCAAAGAAATTAAAAATCATTTAAAATTAATTGGAACAAAAGGAAACAACTCCATTAGTAAACATTTATTAAAGAAAATTAAATGTAATTTTGAACATGAGCTTACAAATGTAAAGAGATTAAACGACTATTGGGAATTAACATTTAAAAATGATGTAAAACAAAAATGTAAAAATCTTATTTTGACTTGCCCTTTCCCACAAAGTAAGAAATTAGGACGAAAATATCTTAATAAATCTTATTTAAATCAAAGAGTTAAGATGGATGCCAATTTGACAGTTATGATTGTCACCAATAAGCTTAAACAGAATAATAGTAGTTATTTTTTTAACGATGAGATGCTTGGTTGGGCTGCATACGAAAATAGTAAGAAAAGATTTAACTATAAGTATGATTTATGGACACTTCAAAGCACATACAAATACGGCAATAAATTTACAAAAGATTATAGAAATAAAAGAAAATACTATACCAAACAGCTTGTTAAAAAATTTGAGAAATTAAGTAAGTTAAAAATCAAAAAAATTTATCATTCTAGAATTCATGGCTGGATGTATTCATCTAATTCAAAGCCACTTAAACAATTATCTTTATGGAACAATTCTTTGAAATTAGGTTTATGTGGTGATTATTTTGGAGGACCAAGACTAGAAAATGGGTGGCTAAGTGCACAAGACTTATTTAAAAAAATATAATAAGTTAAATTTATGAAACGAAATGGTTTTACTTTAATCGAGCTTTTAGTTGTTGTAGCTATCATAGGCATTTTAGCTGCGGTAGGGGTTGTTGCTTATAGTGGATATACAGCAGCTGCCAAAAAAAATGCCGTGTGGTCTAATCATGCTAAATTTATTAAGTGGGTAAATACCACTTATATGAAATGTGCGATTGACCAATCAGATAAAATTGAATTAGCTCAAGGCGGAAAATCTGATGGCAATGGCGGTTTTACAAATTTTAGTCCAATACAAACATCTTGCTCAGATATTTATAATGGCAGATATACATCACATACAAACAATATCTGGAAGTATTGGTATCATCAAGTTGGAACGAGAAATTCTTTTGGAGCAATGGTCAATGGAAATATGGGGATAGGACATGGTGATTCAGAAAATTGGTGCAAAACGCGTATGTCTAGATGTGCAGGCTATAATGATTATCATTGTAACTCAGCATCAGACTGTAAGTTATGTGGCTACGATGGTGAAAAAATTAAATGTACAAAATTTAGTCTAGATCTGAGGTAATTTAACTTAAATGAAAATTATATTCTCAATAATAATATTTCTTTTTTTGTCATCAATTAGTTATTCCAAAAATACTGATATCATCCATGATTTTAAGATTACATTTGATTGTAAATTAGAAAAAATAATGATCAAAAATAAAGATTTTAATTATCAAACTTTTACTGCAGATAATATTGAAGTTGATAAAAACAAAATATTAAAAGTTGTTGCAGAACAACCTAGTGTATTAACAATTAATGGTTTATCAGAATTTATAGATACTTATTCAGATATAAGTAAAGACGATGTTAGAATTGCAAAAAATGACACAATTTTATTTAAAAACATAGATGTTAAAAAAAAATACTCGGAGTCAGTATTTTTAAATAGATCAACTGGTGAATTAATTCACGAAGTTACAAAAAACATGAATACTAAAGATAATGAAAAATACATCTCTTTCTTTAGGTGTATTAAAGAATTATAATAATGATTCAATTAGTTAATGATAAAATTTTTAGTAAAGCTACCTATTTTAAAAAGATTAATTCCTTCTCTTGGTATTAGATTATTAAACGTTCTAAAAAAAAATAGAGGTTATTTTAAAATTAATAACATCAAAATGTTCTTAGATTTCCTAGATCCTATTGATAGACAAATTATATTAACTGAAGAATATGAACATGAAGAATTTGTAATTTTTTCGAAATTTATAAAAGATAACTCTATAGATAATTTCATTGATATAGGTGCAAATTGTGGTTTTTATACATTTCATCTATCAAACATTTTAAATGTATTCGCTTTTGAACCTAATCTTGAAGCTTATGAAAAATTAGAGAAAACACTGAAAAAAAATACTACTTTTAAGGATAGGGTTAAATTATATCCATTTGGTATTTCTGAAAAAAACTCAGTCTTAAAGATGAAAACTAAAGTAAAATTTGGATATGTTCAAACTGGAGGATCAAGTGTTTCAAATCCAACAGAGGAAATAGGACATGAGTTGTTTGAGGCAGATTTTAAAATAGGTGATGAAATTTTAAAGTTAAATAATCAGAAATTAGCAATTAAAATAGATGTAGAGAGACATGAGCTTAGTGTTTTAAAAGGTTTCGTAAATTTATTAAATAATAATGATTGCTTGATACAAATAGAGATTTTTGAAAAGAATTTTAAAGAAGTTGATCAATTTTTGGAAGATAATAAATTTAGTAAAATTTCAAGCTTTGATGAAAGATCAAATTACTTTTATTCTAATTTTATAAATTTATAAGATTACTAAATCTTGTTTTTGTTTACCCAATCTCTCATTACCATTTTCAGTAACAATATAGGCTTCATCTAAATCTGTAGCTAATTTATTGTTATTATGCATTTAGATCATGTTAGGAGATATATTTTTTGATAATTTTTAATCTTCATGGACATCCATAAAGTAAGTTGATATCATTATTACATGATTAAAAATTCAGCTATAAAATTTCTAAGTATTATATTTATACTAATTTGTAGTACTTCCGTTGCTTTTTCTAAATGGAAATATAATCCAGGAGATATAGTTGAGGAAGAAATTATTTTTGGCAAAAAAGATAAATTTAAATTACCACCAGGTCAATTTACAGTTGGAATAGTTTCTAGAGAGAAAGAATTTAAAGATATCATGCTTTATCAAGTAGACGATAATAGTGGTTTTGTTAGATGGGCATTACATATTTATGCAACAGGCAGAACTAAATGGGATTGGTGGAACCCACCAGAATTTTGCGATAGAACCAACGTTTATTTTATTAAACAGGTTAAAGCTAATAAAGCTTACGCATGCTGGATGGTAAATCACTCAAGATCGGATATTGCTGCTAACAAAGGATTTTGGGCAAAGGTCAGAGAATATGAAATTGCAAACAATTTAAAAAATGCTGATATACTTGTTTACACTTCATATGAATATTCAAAGGGGCCAAAGCTTTGGGGATGGAGTTATTTCTATAACCCAGAATTAGACGGCGTACCTAAAGCTGTAAATCTTGAATGGGATACAAGTGAATTTCACAAACAACGCGTTATGAATTATCCTAAGCATGAAGAATTTTTGAAAAAATTTATAAATATAAGTGCAAGATATGTAGATGAGTTTAATACAAATCGTAAAATAAAAGATACCAGCAAACTTTCTCTAAAAGTCAAAGAAAATCTATCTGATTCTGTTTCAATAAATTTTGGATCAAGTGTTAAAAATAGTAAAAAAGCAAAAGAAGGTACGATAGTAGAAGAATTAAAATCTTTAAAAGATTTACTAGACTCAGGTGCAATAACTAAAGATGAATTTGATAAGGCAAAGAAGAAATTGCTAAATTAAGTAAATCATTTTTCTATTAATTGTATTGTTTCAAAATAATTTTCATCAAAATATCTTTTAGCTAATTTACAAATTTCATTAAGATTTATCTGATTAATGATTTGTTCATAAAAATTTACACGCTCAAAACTTTCATTATATTTCTCTGCTTTTATAATTGCATTCAACCAAAAAATATTAGAATTTAAACTTTCTTCATAATCTCTTATCAATGATTTTTTTTGATTTATAAATATCTGCTTATCAAAATTTTTCTTAGAAACATTTGTTAATATCTCATCAATTTTTTTGTTAATATTATCTATATTTTTTGGATCGGAATTAAAATTAATCATTATACTAGTTAATCCAATAGGTTTTTTTTGTGAAAAAAACTCATAAGATCCTGCAGAATAAACTAATTTATCTTTTTCTCTTATCTCATCAAAAATTAGTTTATCAATTATTGATATAAGCAATTTATTTTTAAGACGATTAGGAAATATATTATTAAATTTTTTGTTATAAAACCTTGTTACAGAGGCTTTAACTGGATTTTCTTCCTCATATAATATTTTTTCTTTATTTAGATTTGTTAATATATTTCTCTCAATATAAGTATCCTCTTTGTTATTTAATTTTAAACTTCCAATATATTTTTTTATTAAAAGTTCTATTTTGTCAAATTTAAAGTCCCCAACTATTACAAATGTGAAATCCCCACTATTTTGAAATCTTTCTTTGTAGAAATTATCTACATCTTTAAAATTAACTTTTTTATATTCCTCGATTGTTGGATAAGCTATTCTCGGGTTTTGAAGATAAAATTTATTATAAAAGTCCTTGAGATATGAATACATTGGATTTTGCATCTCAATCTGCAATTCATCAATTTTTTCATTTTTAAATATTTCGATATGGTGTTGTTGAATTCTTAAATCATTAAAATTGACATATAATAATTTAAATAAATCTTCTAAATATTGATTATTACTATAACCATTAATACTCTCTGTATATCTCGAGATCTCTGGATAGATATCAATGATATTGGTTGGAAACAATTCCTCCTTTTCTGGAGTTGTTAAATCACCAACATCAGCTCTAGCCAAAATACTTTCAGCATAAGTTGCTGAAGGTAATTTGTCTATATCTACAGTTGAGTATCCACCTAAACTATATCCTTCAATTAATATTTGATCTTTTTTAAAATCTGTTTTTTTTAAAAGAATTTTAGCTCCATTACTTAAAATAATTTCTTTCACATTTGAGTTTGGATAAAATTTAGTTTTAATTATTTTTGATCCTTCAAGATTACCTTTAATTAATTCAACTTTTTTTAATTCATAATCATATTTTTCTATTTTCTTTGAAATTACGATTTTTTCGATTTTATCAATTTCATTTTCATCAGGCAAATTTTTTACACTTAATGGCCCTTTAATTTGTAAAATTTGGTTTTCATTTTTTATGTAATTTTCAAAATAGTTATTAACTTCACTTAAAGAAATAGTTAGAAGTATTTTTTTTGAATATTCTATATATTTTTCAGGACCCGATATCATTTCATCTTCCGTAAAATGGCGTATATATTCATTAACAAAGCTGGATGAGGAACGAGTTTCTTCAGATGTTAAAAATTTCTCTAGGCTTTGAATTATTTCCTTTTTTGCTTTATCTAATTCGGACTGAAGAAAACCATGTTCTTTGACTTGTTCTATAAGATAATAGATATCTTCTATACCTTCTTTAATTTTATCAGATCTTAAACTAGTATTTATTATAAAGTATTTATCTTTATCTGATATGTTAAAATCCCCAATATAAGCACTTTTAAAATTTACGGAATTTTCATTTATTTGTTTTGCAATTCTTTTTTGAAATATGCTTTCAGTAATATTTTTTATTCTTGATAATTTATAATTTTTAAAAGTATTTAAAGGTTTAAATGTATCTTTGTTCCATATTACAAAATCAATATCTTCTTCTTTTTTATTCTGATAAGAAAAAAATTGTCGATTAAAATTTGGTATTGATGGATCTGGAAGTATTAATCCAGTGGTATTTTTTAAATAATTGAAATGTTTCTTAATAAAGTTCTCAATTTCTATTTCATTAATATCCCCAATAGCAAATACCGCCATTATCTGAGGTTGATACCATTTTTCATAGAAATCTATAACGTCTTGATAACTAAAGTTTTTTATTACATCTATTGTTCCAATAGGTCTTCGTTCGAGTAAAAGTGAGTCTTTATAAATATAATTTAGTAATTCGTTAACATATTTTTTTTCAGATCCTAAATCTTGTCTCCATTCTTCTTCAACAATTTTTCTTTCTTTTTCAAATTGATCATCTTTTAAATCTAAATTCCCTGCAATATCAGATAATATTTGAATTCCTTTTTCAACATTATTGATATCATCAGTTGGGATTTCAAACTGATAGTTTGTTTTAAAATAACCAGTTGTTGCATTAAAATGAGAACCAATATTTAACCCAAGACTTGATAAAAATTCGTCAATTGAATTACCTGGAAAATTTTTTGATCCATTAAAAGCCATATGCTCTAGTAAATGCGCTAAACCTCTTTGACGTTCTTCCTCCATTAAAGAACCAGCTTTAACAACGAGCTTTAAGTATACTTTCTTTTTAGGGGTATCGTTTTTCCTAATATAATAGGTTAATCCATTTTCAAGTTTTCCATATTTTATTTTAGGATCTAAAGGAAACTCACTTGCATATGAAAAATTATATACAAAAATAAAAAAAATAAAAAAAATAAGTTTATTCATATTTATATAACTACTAAATCCATCTTTTGATGACCTAATCTTTCATTACCTTTTTCAGTAACAAGATATGTTTCGCCTAAATTCATGGCTAATTGATTTTCAGAGTCCATCAATATCATGTGCATAAAAAATATATTTCCTGGCTGAATCTCATATGGATTTCCTGTGTATAACATTGGCCAATCCATCCAGTTTGGAGAGAAAGTTGCACCTAACGAGTAACCACATGCATTCATTCTAGAATTTTTAAAGCCATGATCATCAAATGTTTTTGCATGAACATCAAAAACTTCTCCAATTTTATTTCTAGGCTTTAATTTATTTTCACAATTTGTAAGAGCTTCAACGCATGCTTCATGCATTTTATGATGTTTAGGATCTGCTTTACCTATGGGTATTGTTCTAAACATCGCTGAATGATAGTGCCTATAGGTTCCAGCCCATTCAATGGTCAACTGATCTTGATTATTAAGTATTTGTTTTTCTGCTTGATATCGACAGAGTAGGGCATTCTTTCCAGATCCAATTATAAATTCATTTGCAGGATAATCTCCACCTCCTTCAAATATAACTCTGTTCATTTCAGCTAAAATTTTAGACTCACTTACTCCTGCTTTTGCATGCTTCCAAACTTCATCCAAAGCCTTGTCAGCCAAATTTGCTGCTTTTTTTACATAACTAATTTCTTCATTAGATTTAATTACTCTTAGTTTTGTTATTAATTCTGACTTATCCTCAATTGAGCAATAGTTTTGTAATACTGTGTTAAGTCTTAATGCATTTCTTCCTGTAAGACCGTATGCTTCATATTCTACACCAATTTTTTTCCCTTTTAAATTTAACTCATCTAAAATTATTTTAAGATCATCAGCAGGATTAGCACCATCTTTATCAACCCAAATTCTTATATTACTAATATTGGACGTGTTATGAGCTTGCCTTAAATCAGGGGCTCTAGTTAATAATATTACATTACCTTTTTGATCTAAAACTAATGCTTGAAAAAAAACATATCCAAATGTGTCGTAACCAGTGAGCCAATACATAGACTCTTGTCTAAACATAATAAGAGCATCTACACCCTCATTTTTCATAGAGCTTAGTGTCTTATCTTTTCTATTTGAGAATTCTTCTTTACTAAAATGAAGACCCATTAACGAATGTTAATACTAACAGAACCAATTTTATCAACTGTTCCTTTGTATAATCCTTTTCCCTTAAATGGAACTACTCCCACAGTTGAGCCTGTGAAAACATAAAAATCTTTATCTAATTTAATCTTTTCTTTCTTAACTTTATTCAAAACAAATCTTAAGCAATTTAATGGGTTTATATATACTATATTCGTATTACCATTTACTTTTATTCCATTTTTCTTACTGACTAGTGAAGTTTTTAAATTATTTAGGTTTAGTTTTTTAAATTTTGTTTTTCTTCCAACAACAAATCTTATGTTAAACCCAAAATCTCCACAAATATCTCCCAAATATGTAAATTTTTTGTTTCTTTGTCTGAAACCAACTATTTCAAAACAAGGTCCCATAAACTTAATAAATTTGGTTACATTTGATTTTGTAATCTTACCCTTAAAATCAAAAAAAGATTTCTTAATAAAATAATAAACTTCAACCTCTATTCCTTTGGTGTGTTGATTTATTTTCACAGTTTTACCTGATTTAACAAATCTTTTTTTAAATACTTTTGCTGTAAAAGGTTCTTTTTCTTTTAATTTTTTTAAAGCTTGAATTCCAGTTCCACCAGCTTTTATTCCAATTGTTTCATCTTTTATTTGATCTTCACACAACTTTCTAAGTTTGTTAGCTAAATTAATATTCTTACAATATTTAACTGGAATAGGGTTGATAACAGTATTTGTGTTGAAGGCTTTAACTAATTTATCAGCAATACGATTAATTTCATTTTTCATAGCCAGAACTTATTGAAGAATGCTCATAGGATCAAGTCTAGTTTGAAACCAATTTATCCTAAAATCTAAATGAGGCCCTGTTGATCTTCCAGTGGATCCAACAGTTCCTATAATTTCACCTTGTTTAACTTCATCACCAACTTTTACCGTTACATTTTCTAGATGTGAATATATAGTTGAAATTCCATGTCCGTGGTCCATTATTACAGTGCCACCAGTATAATAAAGATCATCTTCTGCCATAGTAACAATTCCAGTTCCAGATGATTTGATTTTAGTTCCTTGTGAGGCTGCTATATCAATTCCATAGTGAGGCCACTTTGGTTTACCGTTTAGAATTCTTTGGCTACCATAAACACCACTAATAATACCATTAACTGGCATAATAAATTGTTCAGTAAAGAAAGTTAAATCTGAATTAATGGCTCTTGCTTTCCCAATTCTCCCATTCTCTTCTTTAATCCTTTTATAAACAGATTCTGGCGGTGTAACTTTACTTTCAGGGAGACCATCTATTCTTTGAATATTATATTTTCTTTTAAAAACTTTTTTTATAACTTTGTTTTTTTTACCATTATTAATTTCAGTAATAGCTAAATCAAATTTTCTATCTCTATCAATACCAAATACGAAATATCCATCCTCAGATACTTTCACTTGTATTTTATCTATAAAAACTTTTGATCCAGTTTCTGCTTTACCTAAAATAAAATTTCCTTGTAAAAACTTACCCTGGAACTCTAAAGCATGAGAGTGTGTAGAAAATATAATTGCTAAAAAAAGCAAAAATCTTTTCATTATTTCGCTGTCCAACCTCCGTCAATTACAATTGATGTTCCAGTTATCATACTTGCTGAGTCTGAAGCTAAAAAACATACTGCTGTCGCCACATCTGACTCCGTTGCAAACTTCCCCATTGGAATATTACTTAATGCAAGTTTTTTAAATTTTTTATTTTTAAAAAATCTTTTAACCATTGGGGTTTCAACAAAAGTTGGCGCAACTGTATTTACTCTAATATTTTTTGTAGCAAGCTCCACACTCATACCTTTAGTTAGTCCTTCGATACCAAATTTGGTCATGTTGTAAACATTTCTTCCAGACATGCCTACATGACCTAATTGAGATGACACATTTATTATTGAACCACCTTTTTTTTTATTTTTTAGCATTATAAGAACAGTCAATTGAGCAACATTGAATGCCGCTTTTATATTCAAGTCGACAAGATAATTCATACTTTTTTGTTTGATTTTTTCAAATGGTTCAGGAATATTCGTTCCTGCATTATTTAATAATATATCAACTTTTTTTATTTTTTTTAATTTTGATGAAAGATCGTAATAATCCATTATATCGCAAGTTATTTTAATTAATTTACCTTTAACTTTTTTTATATCTTTTTGAAGTTTATCAAGGTCTGATGAAGTCCTGCTTATACCAATTATAGTTGCACCAGCTTCTGCCATTGCAATTGATGATGCTCTACCAATACCTTTTCCTGCACCAGTAACTAATGCAACTTTATTTCTTAAATTAATTTTTTTTAAGTACATTTATAAAAATAGTTTTACATCTGTATATATTAACTCTATTGCAACAAATAATATCGCCAATAATCCAGCCCATCCTATCCATTTATACTTTTTAATCCAGCCAGATATCAATGTTGCTGCAGTAGCCATTAAAACAATTGATAAAACTAGACCAAATATTAATAACATGTAATGATCTCTAGCTGCGCTCGCTACTCCTAAGACATTATCTAAGCTCATTGTAACATCAGCTAGAATTACGGTTGTTATGGCTTTCATAAATGATGAGTTATCAACTTTTTTAACCTTTTCCTCGGAGTTACTATTCATTTTAATTACATCTTCATAAAGTCTGTAACATATATAAAAAAGTAATATTCCACCAACAAGTCTAAGTCCTGTGATTTGTAATAGATAAGCAGTTATCAGTGTAAATATAATTCTTAAAACTACTGCTGCTCCAATTCCCCAAAAAATAATTTTTTTTCTTTGCTCAGTTGGAAATTGAGAGGCAACCATTCCAATTATAATTGCGTTATCTCCAGCTAAAACTAAATCTATAAAAACTATTTGAAAAAAAATTACTATTTGTTCGGTCATCTTCTACTATCCTCAATTATCATATCAGCTGCTTTTTCCGCAATCATTATTGTCGGAGCATTTGTATTTCCTGATGTGATATGAGGCATAACAGAGGCATCTACAATTCTTAAATTTTCTAGTCCATGAGCGACTAATCGATCGTTAACAACAGCATTTTCATCTTTACCCATTCTACATGTACTTACTGGGTGGAAAATAGTATTCGCAAATTTTCCAGCTTCGGTTGCTAATTCTTCATTATCTGTAATATTGATTCCCGGTCTTAGCTCTTCAGGTTGGTAATCTTTGTAAGCTTCAGACTCCATAACTATTTTTCTAACAATTTTTAATGCTTTTCCAGCAATTTCACGATCTTCATCAGTTGATAAATAATTCATCTTAATTTTTGGCGAAACTCTTGTATCTGGAGATTTTAACTCTATAGATCCTCTGCTTGTAGGTCTAACATTTGTAATTGTTGGAGTAAAAGCTGGAAATTTATGTAAAGCTGATTTTCCTAAAAGATCAGTGCTTGCTGGTGAAATATGAAATTGAAGATTTGGAGTTTCTAAATGTTCATCACTTTTAACAAAACCACAAACATAACTCGCACCAACTGTTAAAGGACCTTTTCTTAATAGAAAGAATTTTAAACCAGATAACATTTTTTTAGTAAAGCTGTAGTAAATATCATTTAATGTTTCTAAATTTTTAATCTTGTAAACTGGTCTTAACATTAAATGATCAGTTAGATTTCTCCCAACCCCTTGATGATCTTTTAATACATTAATATTGTTTTCTTTTAAAAGTTCTCCTGGTCCAATTCCTGATGCTTGTAATATATGAGGTGAACCAATTGTTCCTGCACTTAATATAATTTCTTTATTTGTCTCAACAGAAAATTCATTTCCATCTATCCAATAATTTACTTTTTTTGCCTTATTATTTTCAAATTCAATATTTTTAATATGTGCTTTAGTTATAATTTTTAAATTTTTTCTGCTTTTAACAGGATTTAAATAACCAACAGCTGTGCTACATCTAAAACCATTTTTAATTGTAAATGGAAAATATCCCATTCCTTCGTTATCACCGTTGTTAAAATCATCAGTTCTTTTATAACCATGTTCTTGAGCAGCTTCTAAAAATAGATCTAGAACTTTAAATGTCGCTCTAATTTTCTCGACTGCAATAGGCCCCCCAGAACCATGAAATTCATTTTCACCAAATTGAAAATCTTCAGATTTTTTAAAATAGGGTAGAACATCATCCCAAGACCAACCAACATTACCTAATTGTCTCCAATAATTATAATCATTTGATTGACCTCTAATATAAAGCATTCCATTAATAGATGAGCTTCCACCTAATGTTTTTCCTCTTGGATAAACCATTTGTCTGTTATCACAATTAGGTTCTTTTTCTGTATTAAAACACCAATCTGTATCTGGATTGTGCATTGTTTTGAAATAACCGCCTGGAATATGTATCCATGGATTAGTATCTTTACCGCCAGCTTCTAATAATAAAATTTTATTATCTGGATTTTCAGATAATCTATTAGCTAAAACACATCCAGCTGATCCAGCACCAATAATTATGTAATCAAATTTGTCCATTTGTTTAATGTTAATCTTTAATGAATATTTAATGTTTTTAAACATTTTTCTTAAAAAAACGTCGAAATGACACTTGTATGCAACTTAGATTTTTGAAAGGATCTTAACATTATAAATAAAAAGAGAGGGATATAATGAAAAAAATCGTTTCAGCGTTATTTGCTGTTTTTCTAGTATTTGGATTTATTTCAAATGCTAATGCTGCAAAAACGTTAAAGTGTCAGACGGTTATTAGCGCTAAAGGTGATGAAGCGGTAATGTTAAAAGACTTTACTGACAACGTAACAAAACTAACAGGCGGATCTCTAAAATTTGAAATTATGCCAGCAGGTACAGTTGTAGGAGTTAAAGAAACTCTTGATGCTGTAGATAAAGGTTTGATTGATTGCGGATTTGCTTGGACTCACTATTGGTCTGGAGAACATCCAGCTGCTATGTTATTTGGTTCACCAGTAGCAGGTGGTGGTGTAGGAATAGATAACATCGCATTCTTGTCATGGTTTTTATATGGTGGTGGAGAGCAACTATATGACAGACTTTGGGGAGAAATGAAGAGAGACATTAAAGGTTTCATGCTTCAACCAGTTGGACCAGAAGCTCTTGGATGGTTCCCAAGACAAATAAAAGACATGGATGATTTTAGAACATTTAAGTTTAGAACTCCTCCAGGAATTCCAGGTCAAACATATAAAGACATTGGAATAGCTTCAGTTGCAATGGGTGGCGGAGATATTCTTCCAGCATTGGAAGCAGGAACTATTGATGCTGCTGAGTGGTGTTGTCCTCAACCAGATAAAGTGTTTGGTATACATAAAGTATTAAAACACTACTATCTACAAGGTTTACACCAAGTAGTCGTAAATGCTGACTTTTACTTAAACAAAAGCACTTACGATAAGTTCACTGACCATGAGAAATTTTCAATGAAGATGGCTGCTGATGCATCGTTGATGAGAGCTTTGGCTTACAGAATCAACACAAATGGATTAGCACTTAAAGACTTAACTGAAAATCATGGTGTAATACTTGAAGATACACCAGCTGATTACTTCCCAGCTTATATGGCTGCAGCAAAAGCAACTTTACAGAAAAACGCAGCAGAAAATGCATTCTTTAAAGAAGTTTATGACTCAATGATAAGCTTTGCAAATACTGCTGTACCATTCTGGTCAGGTGCACAAACATCGAATGCTAAGCTAGGAATGGCTTATGCTAACTCGTTGAAGAAATAAAATAAAGTTATTAAGCGGGCTTTTACAAGCCCGCTTTTTTTTTCTAAAATTTATATGTCGGATAATCCAAAGTTAGATATTTCAGATGAAATGATAGCCGAAAGGCGATCAGGATCTGGAAAGATGCCTGATGATATGCCAACTTGGATGGCTAAAACGATAATTAATATTGATAAGTTTAGTAAATTAATAGGAAACATAGTTTGTTGGATTACAATCCCACTAATGCTTGGGATGGTATATGAGGTTTTAGCAAGAAAATTATTTTTAGCTCCTACAATCTGGGCTTACGATATGAGCAGGTTTTTTTATGGAGCATTGTTTATGTTAGGAGCAGGATACGCGCTTTCAAAAGGCGTTCATATTAGAGCAGATTTTTTATACAGAAATTTTAAAGTTAAAACCCAAGGAAGAATAGATTTTTGGCTTTACTTATTATTTTATTTTCCAGGATTAATAGTCTTTTTGTATATGACAACAGGTTTTGTCCAAGAAAGTATAATGAGAAATGAAAGAGGGATGGATACAACATGGATGCCTTATATGTGGCCGATAAAATCTTGTCTATGGATTGGAATAGTTTTCCTTCTAATTCAAGGTGTTTCAGAGCTTTTTAAAAGTTATTACGCAGCTGTCAAAGGTAAATGGCCAGGTAGTTAATGCTTTCAAATTTAATAGATCCTGCAATTTTAGGTTTCATCCTTATTGGTGTGATGTTGTTTGCAATTTTTATAGGATTTCCAATTTCTTTTACTCTTATTTTTTTAGGTTTCGTTTTTGGTTATTTGGGTTTTGGAAAATTAGTTTTCTATTTAATGACACTTCAATTTTCTATGGTGATGACTGAACAAACTCTCGCTGCCGTCCCCTTATTTGTATTTATGGGAATAATGATGGAACAAGCAGGTTTAATGGAAAGATTATTTTCAGCTTTCCAAATGATGTTGGCAAGAGTTAGAGGCTCTTTATATTACGCAGTTTTATTTGTTTCGGTAATATTTGCAGCTGCAACTGGAATAGTTGGTGCATCAGTTACAATTCTTGGAATTATGGCTGCAAAATCAATGAATAGATCAAACTATGATGTAAAATTAGCTGCAGGAACAATAACTGCTGGAGGAACTTTAGGTATTCTAATTCCACCTAGTATTATGCTTGTAGTTATGGGTCCAATAATGGAAATTCCCGTAACTGATTTATTTGCTGCAGCAATTGTTCCAGGAATATTGTTAGCATGCTTATATGCTGCATACACTACATTCAGATGTATGATGAATCCAAATTTAGGTCCACCCATACCAGAAGAATTAAGAACAACAGATTTAAAAAAATTATGGTTAGAATTTTTCTTAGGATTAGTGCCACCAGCAGCATTGGTATTTGCTGCATTAGGTAGTATTTTATTTGGTTTTGCTACGCCAACAGAAGCTGCAGGATGTGGGGCAGGTGGTGCATTATTGCTTTCTTTAGCTTACAGAAAATTAACATTAAAAAAATTACAAGATGCACTAGTTAAAACTTTAGAAATTTCTGCATTAATTATGGTTTTAGTTGCTGCTTCTAATTTCTTTGGAGCAGTATTTGCAAGATTAGGAACTCCAATGGTTTTAACAGATTTCCTTTTATCACTTGAGATGAATAAATATTTAATTTTAGGAATAATCATGATTATGATTTTTCTTTTAGGATGGCCATTAGAGTGGGTACCAATTGTTATGATAGTTGTTCCAATAATTTTACCATTGGTAGAAGCATTAGGATTTAATTTAACTTGGTTTGCAATTCTAGTTGCTGTTAATTTACAAACCGCCTGGCTTTCACCCCCCGTAGCGTTATCTGCTTATTTCTTAAAAGGAGTAGTTCCAAGTTGGGATTTAAAAGACATTTATCTTGGAATGATGCAGTTCATGGTATTACAGATAATTGGATTAATCATAATCATAGCGTATCCAAAAATAGTACTATGGTTGCCAACTCTCTTATATGGACAGCAGTAAATAATTGATTAATATCATTTAAGTGAGCAAAAGCAAAAAATTTCAACTTAGAAATTGGGAACTAGTTTCAATAAATCCTAATAATAGAGACTGGAGTTGGAAAAATTATTTTAACTTTTGGGCTATAAATATTCAAACAATTGTTGGGTTCTCTTTAATATCAGCTTTATATTTATTTTATGATCTGAATTTTTTTGTTGTCTTAACAGGGTCATTGTTAGCAGGACTGTTAGTATTCTTTTTTGCTAACATTGTAGGAAAAATTTCTCAAAGTAGTGGATTAAGTTTTCCAACAATTCTCAGACTTTCAATGGGTTTTACAGGAGCGAGATATGTTGGGATGATCAGAGGATTAGTTGGTTTATTCATGTTTGGTGTACAAACGTTTTTTATATCAAAATCACTAGGTTATATTGCAAGGATCATTCTATTTAAAATTGATAATCAAATCTTACAGAATGAAATATTTTTATTATTCTTTTTTGGTTTGAATTTAATTGATTGGGTTTGTTTATTTTTAACTTTAATATTTCAATACATCCTTTTTACAAAAGGACAGAATTTTCTAAAATCATTTATTAATTTTTCAGGTCTTTCAATATATTTAGGTTTATCTGTTATATTAATTGTTATTTTATCTGAGTATTACAATGAACTCCTAAATGGAATAAAACTAAGCTTAGTCTTTAGCAATTTTGCAATTCAATCAAATATTGCTCCAATAATATCAATCACAGGAACTTTATTTGGTTATTTTGCTATAGTTCTTCTCACTTTTGGAGACTTTTCTAGATATTCTATGAATTATAAAGAAATGACCAAAGGAAACTTAAGTATAATATTAAATTTAATATTCTTTTCTTTTTTCTCAGTATTAATAACACTAGGTTCAGATATTATTCTCACTAGCAAAGGTTTAAATGCTTCAAGTCTACTTACTAATCCAAATGATATAGTTGGAAAATTTAATAATAATTTTCTAACTTTCTTTTGCTTAATATTTATTATTATATCTTCGTTATCAACTAATTTAATAGCAAATTATATTCCTTCGCAAAATACATTGATAAATTTTTTCCCGAACTCTTTAACGTTAAAAAAAACAGGAATTGTGATATCAATTATTGGATTAATTATTTCAACATTTTGGCTTTCAATTTTTAGTAAAGCTAATGTTTTGATATTTGTTGAAGCTGTAGCTACGACTTTTGGGCCAATTTTTGGAGTATTGGTTGCAGACTATTATTTATTTAAAAAACAACAAATTAATCACAAAGAGCTTTTTTATCCTAAAGAACATACGGAATATATTTACAGTAACGGTTGGAACTTAAAAGCATTGTATGCTCTTTTAATTGGATCAATATTTTCTTTATCATCTTTGCTAAATGAAAATTTAATACAATATCAATCTTTTGGATGGATTATTGGAGCATTCGCATCTTATTTAGTATATTATTTATTAAATAATAAGTAATAATGAAAGCCCTTGTCTACACCGGTGTTGAGGAAATGGAATTCAGAGAAGAAAAAGAACCTTCTGAAAAACCTGGAGAAAGTATTCTTAAAGTTCATGCATCAGGTATCTGTGGCTCAGATATGCATGCTTACCATGGAAAAGATGAGAGAAGAATTCCACCGTTAATCTTAGGTCATGAAGTTAGTGGTCAAGTAGTTAATGGAAAGTTTAAAGATCAAATTTCAGTTCTTAATCCACTAATAACTTGTAGAAATTGTGAATACTGTAAAAGTGGAAGAGAACATTTATGTCCAGATAGAGTTCTTCTTGGAATGAATAGACCTTATGAAAGACAAGGTGCGTTTGCTGAACTGATTACAGTTCCAGATCACAATATTTTCAAAGTTCCTGAAAAGCTTGATGTAAAAGAGGCTGCTGTTGCAGAACCAACAGCAGTTTCATATCATGCAGTACTATTAGCAGTAAAAGCATCAAAAAAACCATTAAATGAATGTAGAACGCTAGTTCAAGGTGGTGGAGCAATTGGGCTATTATGTGCATTAATTTTATCCAAGATCCAAGGTAATACAAATCTGACAATTTCTGATCCTAATCAAAAAAGATTAAATGAATGCTCAAAATACGTAGATGCAAAAATAGTGTCACCTGATCATAAAGATATTAAAGAGAGCAGCTTTGATTTAGTTTTTGATACTGTTGGACTTGAAGTTTCAAGACAACAAGCAATCAGTGTAGTAAAACCAGGTGGAATAATAGTTCATATTGGACTAACTCAGCCTGCGGGATCTTTTAATTTTAGAAAAGCAACCCTTCAAGAAGTCACTTTTATAGGAACTTATTGTTACACAAACAAAGAATTTGGAGAGACTATCGATATTTTAAATAATAACAAACTAGGTAAGATAGAGTGGATTGAGTATAGAAATCTCAAAGATGGATGGGGAGCCTTTAAAGAAATTCATGATGGAACCTGTTCGGCCCCTAAGATTGTGCTTCTGCCCTAAATTATTGGTTTTTTGAGAGGTATTAACACCTTTTTTTCTCCGAATTTTTCAGAATTTTTTGAAATTACAGGCGCTGTTATTATTATAGACCAATAAATCATCAAACCAAAAAGAACTGTTAACTTCATATCCTCTAAATAGAGAACAATAATGATTTATGCATGTTTAAATAATGTCAAAATTTTGAATTTGAAAATTATTTTTTTTTTTATATAGAGATGGCATGTTTAGATTTTTATTTAAATTAATTTTAGTTGGAGTTTTTTTTCAAACAAATTTGAATGCTGAGAATATAAAAGTATTTGAGTTTACAGACAAAGAACTATCAGAGTTGACAGTCAGAAAAGTAAGAGGGGCAGATAATAAAACTGCTTATACTGTTGGCTCTAATGAGAACGGCAATTACTTGAAAGCAATTGCGGACAATGCCGCTTCAGGCCTAGGTAAGGAGATTAAAATTGATCTAAATAAAACACCTTTCATAAATATTACTTGGAAAATTGAGAAAGATATCCCAGGGATAGATGAGACAGCTAAAAAGGGGCACGATTTTGCTGCAAGAGTATTTGTTATAAAGAAAACAGGAGCTACAGCTTTATCCAATAGAGCTATAAATTACGTTTTTTCAAGTAATCAAGATGTTGGAAGTAATTCTCGAAGCCCATATACAAAAAAGTCTATAGATAATGTACTCGCAACCACCAAGACAAATTTAAATGAGTGGGTAACTGTTAAAGCGAACGTTAAGGACGATTTCAAAAAATTCCATAATTTGGATGTTAATGAGCTAGATGGGATAGCGATCATGTCAGATACAGATAATTCAAAGCAAAAATCAATTACTTACTATCAAAATATCTATTTTTCTTCTCAATAAATTTTATTAATATCTGTTGATGAAAGCATTTAAGTATAATCTAAAAGTATATTATGAAGATACCGATTTTGGTGGGATGGTTTACCATGCAAATTATTTAAAATATTTTGAAAGAGCCAGATCAGAGCTTATTTATTCACTTGGATATTCAAACAAAAAATTATTAGATAAGTTTAATATTTTAATAGTAGTTAAAACTTGCAACGTAGACTTTAAAAAACCAGCGAAATTTGAGGATAAAATTACCGTTTTCACAAAAATCAAATCTAATACTTTGACAACTATTACAATGTCACAAGTAATTAAAAGAAAATCAGATATATTGTGTGACGCAGAAATTAAATTAGTATCTTTAAATAAATTGGGAAAACCAGTTAAACTTCCAAAAGTTTTTATTAAAAAATTGATAAATTAAACAAGTTGTTTCACTTTTTTGAAAAGTTGAGTCATTTGTTTTTCGTTTATTCTGCCAGTATTTACATTTCTTGGACTTGGGTGATAACAGCCCATTAACAATACATCATTGGGTAATTTAAAGTATGACCCATGACCAAATTTTACTCTCTCATTGTAATTAAAGTTTTCTCTGTAAAATTTTACACAAGTGTCAAAAGCAATTTTACCCAATGCCACAATTATTTTAAGATTTTTAAGTATTTCAAACTCTGATTTAAAATAACCAAAACAATTTTTTAATTCATCATTTAAAGGTTTATCTCCTGGAGGAACACATTTAAGAGCAGGAGTTATAAAAGTATTCTTGATTTGCAATCCATCATTTAAATGATCTGAATTACTTTGATTTGCTATTTTTACATTATGCAAGCATTTATATAAAAAATCAGAAGATCTATCACCTGTAAATACTCTACCTGTTCTTGTTCCACCATGTGCAGCAGGAGCGAGACCAACAATCATTATTTTTCCATTTATATCTCCAAAACCAGTAATTGGTTTTCCCCAATAGGTTTCATTAATATATTGTTTTCTTTTTTCAGTAGATATTTTCTTTCTGAACTTAACAAGCCTTGGACACTTGTTACATTTAACTATTGTTTTTTTTAATTTTTCAAATTTAATTGTCATTGATGAAATATATTAATGTTATTCTTTTATTTTTGCTAAGTATTTTTTATTCAAATTATTCACAGGCTGATGATTTAGTAATTAACGAATTGCAGCAGGGTGGAAAAATTGTTTTTATAAGACATTCACTTGCTCCGGGAAATGGGGATCCTGATAATATTGATCTAAAAAAATGTGATACTCAAAGAAATTTAAATCAAGAAGGTATAGAACAATCAAAAAAAATTGGAAAACTATTTAAAGTCAATAACATTCAAATTGACAAAGTATTATCAAGTGAATGGTGCAGATGCAAAGATACAGCAAGATTTGCCTTTAACAAATATGAAACCTTCAAAGGATTAAATTCTTTTTATCAAGATAAGTTTTACAAATATAAAAATGAACAAATTGAGAGTTTAAAAGAGTATATCTCTAATTGGGACAGTGAGAAAAATCTAATTTTAGTGACACATTTTGTAGTTATCTCTGAAATGTTAAATTTTGGTACTTCTTCTGGAGAAATTGTTGTTATAGATAAAAGCTATAAATTTATAGGAAGTATAGAAACTATGTAGTGATATTTAGTGGAACTTTTAACCGCGGACCTATTGATTAAAAATCAATTTTAATAGTTTAGATTGAAGATTTAATAGCATCATAAATCAACTCTTTAGTTGTTTCGCCTAAACTTCTATAAATCTCTTTATTATTTTCGAAAATTAAAAGTGTAGTTTGATACTTTACATTTAATAAGTCAGCTATTTCCCTATTTGTTATGTCGAACGAAAAGTATTCAATGTTATCAAATTTAATATCTGATAATGCACCATTCTTTTTTGCCTTATTCAAGATTTTCATTTGTCCTGCACAAGACATGCAGTATTTAACCCAAGAACTTACAATTACAATCTTTCCATCAGATTGAGCTTTCTCGAATAAATCTTTATCAAAAGTTGTTTTTTTTTCTATTGCGTTAGCGCTTATCGAGAATAAACAGATAATAATAATCAGAATTTTTTTCATAATACTTTGTACATCAAAAAATTAAAATTTATATGTTTGCAGCATGAAAATATTGTCGCAATTTTAAATTATTTAATTAAGATTAATCTTATATGAAAATTGGATTTATAGGTGTTGGATGGATGGGATTTGGTATCGCAAATAACATCATTAAAAATAATCATGAGTTATTTGTAATTGCTAACAAGAACAGAAAGCCAATTGATAGAATAGTAAAAGAGGGTGCAAAAGAAGTTAAATCCCATGAAGAACTATGCAAAAGCGGATTAGATGCTTTATTTCTGTGTGTAACAAACACTCCTATTGCTCATGAAATTGGAAAAAAAATAGTTTCATTGCTGACTGATAAAACGATTGTCATTGATATTACTACTCATAATCAAAATGGATCTGTTGAAATGGAACAAATATTTAATGCAAATAATATTCCTTATTTAGAGTGCCCTGTAATGGGAGGTCCTGTTCAAGCAGAAGAGGGTATATTGGGTGGAATTGTTGGTGGATCTGAGGAAAATTTAAAAAGATCAGAAGAACTTTTAAAATGTTTTTGTAAAAGTTATTATCATTTTGGAGGGATTGGAAATGGTGCAAAAACAAAATTATTAAATAATTTTTTATCTTTAGGAACTGCTACTTATGTAATTGAATTAATAAAAGCTGCAAAAAAATTAGATATTGATTTAGATAAACTCTATAAAGTAGCACAATTAGGATCAGGTAATTCTAATGCTTTAAAGAGAATTTTTGATAAGGTTCTAGAGAATGATTACACAGGTTTTAAGTTTACAGCGACCAATACACTAAAAGATTTAACGTACATAACTGACTTATTAAAAGGCATGGATAATGCGGAAAAATTATCTGATTTATCAAAATCTTTTTATAAGAAAGCAGTTGATGATGGTGATGGTGAACTTTTTATAAGTGAATTAATAAAGAAGAATTAATCTTTTTTTTCTTCTTTTTCTTTTTCAGCGAAGAATAAAGCAATTGCAAATAAAGTTGTCCATCCAATTCCTAATAAAGCTTTTGGACTAGTTTCAGCACTCCATATATCTAAAAAGATTGCACCTAATGCAAGACCGACGAGATAAATAACAATTGCAATATTTGTTTTGCTCATATCAATTAAGCTAATGTTTTACACTATTATTCTAATTGGACAATTATAAACAATCATATATAAAGCACCAATAATTTGGGCGAGTGGCGGAATTGGTAGACGCGTTGGTCTTAGGAACCAATAGTGCAAACTGTGAAGGTTCGAGTCCTTTCTCGCCTACCATATTTTATGAAAGTAACAGTAGAAAATAAAAAAGGTTTAGAAAAAGATATAAAAGTTTTTATCGATAAAAAAACTATATCTGGATATCTCGAGGAGAAATATGAAGAGATTAAAAAAGATGTCGTTTTAAAAGGATTTAGACCAGGGAAAGTACCTACAGAAATTTTAAAAAGACAGTTTGGAAAAGCTGTATACGGGGAAGTAATAGATAAAGTATTAAAAGATACAACAACTAAAGCTCTTGAAGATAATAAAATTAAACCAGCAGGTCAGCCAAAAATTGATTTAAAGTCATTTGGTGAAGGAAAAGATCTCGAATACACAATTTCTGTAACAGAATTGCCAAATGTGGAAGTTGGGTCACTAAAAGATCTTAAAGTCGATGAATATGTAGTTAAGATTGACCCAAAAGAAACAGATAAAAGAATTGATCAAATAGCAAAAACTCAGAAAAATTTTAAAGATGCTGAAGAAAGTTATGCGGCTAAAGTGGGTGATTTAGTTGTTTTTGATTATAAGGCAACAGTTGATAGTAAAGATTTTAAGGGAAATGAGGGAAAAAATACTCAACTAGAGCTTGGAAAAGATTTATTTATTAAAGGATTCGATAAGCAATTAGAAGGTGTTAAAAATAAACAAGATAAAAAAGTAGAAATTAAACTACCTGAAAACTTTCCAGAAAAAGAAGTAGCTAATAAATCTGCAGTGTTTGAATGTAAAATAACAGCAGTAAAAAAACCTGAAGAAACAAAAATTGACGACAACCTTGCAAAAAATTTAGGTGCAAAAGACTTAAATAATTTGAAAGAATTAATATCTAAACAAATCAATGATGAATTTAAAAATTCATTAGAAATGATTTCAAAAAAGCAAATTCTTGAGCAGATAGAAAAACAGAAACTAGATCAACTACCAGCAAATCTAATTGAACAAGAAGTAAATTTATTAGCCCAAGGTATGAAGGAAGAAGAAAAGAAAAAAAATATAAAATACTTCGAGGAGCAAGCTAAAAAAAGAATTAAAACGGGTCTAATTTTAAATGCATTTGGTGAAAAAAATAAAATTAAAGTTTCTCAAGAGGAATTAAATGCAGAAATACAAAAACAATTTAGAATGATGCCTGGACAAGAAAAAATGGTTAAAGAGTATTATGAGAAAAACCCAGGAGCGATAGAGAGTTTAAGAGGTTCCATTTATGAAGAAAAGATAATTGGTGAACTTAAAAAAATTGCAAAAGTAAATAAAAAAGAAATTAGCAAAGAAGATGCTGAAAAAATATTAAAAGAAGAGAATGAAAAAAATCTAATAGAGCAGGAGAAATTAGCAAAACTATCCGAAGGACCAGATGATAAAGTTAAAGAGAAAAAAGAAGTTAAGTCAAAAGATAAAAAAGAAAAGAAAATAGCCAAACCAACTAAAGCTCCAAAAAAAGTAGCAAAAAAAACTAAATCAACAAAAAAAGTTAGCAAAAAGTAATCACAAGTTGTATAAGTAAATCGAATCACTTATGACAACAAAAATTCCAGAACATTTAAGCACTTTGATCCCAATGGTAGTTGAACAATCAAGCCGTGGTGAAAGAGCTTATGATATTTATTCGAGATTATTAAAAGAGAGAATTGTTTTTGTGGTTGGACCTATTAATGATGCAGTTGCATCTTTAGTTACTGCTCAATTATTATTTTTAGAGTCTGAAGATCCTAAAAAAGAAATTTCATTATATATCAATAGTCCAGGTGGATTAGTTACAGCAGGTTTAGGAATTTATGACACGATGCAATATATTAAACCTGAGGTCAGCACATTGTGTATTGGTCAAGCGGCAAGTATGGGATCATTTTTGTTAGCTGCAGGATCAAAAGGAAAAAGATTATCATTACCAAATTCGAGAATAATGGTTCACCAACCTTCTGCAGGTTTTCAAGGTCAAGCAACTGATATTGAAATTCATGCTAATGAGGTAATGTCTTTGAAAAAAAGATTGAATGAAATTTATTCTAAACACACAGGTAAGTCAGTTGATCAAATTAAAGAAGCTTTGGAGAGAGACAATTTTATGACACCAGATAACGCTAAAGATTTTGGTTTAATCGATAAAGTGGTAGAAAAAAGAGACTAAATAACAATATATAGTTTATTCACAACCTATACTTGATTAAGAAGTAATCTTTGTAATAAAGTGTTCAAATTGATTCGTTATAAAAAATTATGAGCAATAATAATAAAAATATTCTTTACTGTTCTTTCTGCGGAAAGAGTCAACATGAGGTCAGAAAATTAATTGCTGGCCCTACAGTATTTATATGTGATGAGTGTGTTGAGCTATGCATGGATATAATTAAAGAAGAGAGCAAAGATACTTTTGTAAAACACCAAGATGGATTACCATCACCTAAAGAAATTTGTGCAGTTCTAGATGATTATGTAATCGGTCAAGATCATGCAAAAAAAGTTTTATCAGTTGCAGTTCACAATCATTACAAAAGATTAAATTACGAAAACAAGACAAGCAAAAACGTAGAACTTTCAAAATCAAATATTTTATTATTAGGGCCAACTGGATGTGGAAAAACTTTACTTGCTCAAACTTTAGCAAGAATTTTAGATGTTCCATTTACAATGGCAGATGCAACCACATTAACTGAAGCTGGATATGTTGGTGAAGATGTTGAAAACATAATATTAAAATTATTACAAGCAGCAGATTATAATGTCGAAAAAGCACAAAGAGGAATTGTTTATATTGATGAGGTAGATAAAATTAGTAGAAAATCAGAAAACCCGTCAATTACAAGAGATGTATCTGGTGAAGGTGTTCAACAGGCTTTATTGAAAATTATGGAGGGAACAGTTGCTAGTGTGCCTCCTCAAGGTGGAAGAAAACATCCGCAACAAGAATTCTTGCAGGTAGATACCACTAACATTTTATTTATTTGTGGTGGTGCGTTTGCAGGTTTAGATAAAATTATTTCGCAAAGAGATAAAGGTTCATCAATTGGATTTGGCGCTGAGGTTAAAAGTTTAGAGGATAAAAAAGTAGGCGAGTGGATGAAGAATTTAGAGCCTGAAGACTTATTAAAATATGGACTGATACCAGAATTTGTAGGAAGACTTCCAATAGCAGCTACTTTAGATGATCTCGATGAGAAATCTTTAGTTAAAATTCTACTTGAGCCAAAAAATTCTCTAGTTAAACAATACCAAGAGCTATTTAAATTAGAGGGAGTAAAACTTACTTTTAAAGATCAATCAGTAAAAGATATAGCCAACAAAGCTATATCCAAAAAAACTGGAGCAAGAGGACTTAGATCTATTCTAGAAAGTATATTGTTAAAAACCATGTTTGATCTACCAAGTCAAGATAACATTGAGGAAGTTATAATTGATTCTGGTGCGGCGAAAGGTGTATCAGCACCTGTTATTGTTCATTCGAAGAACAAAACTAAAACTGACAAGACTTCAGCAGCATAATTTCACGTTAATAAACCATATTTTCCTATTGCATTATAAAATATAATATCCATATTTCTCTGATGGATATAAAAGTGACATTGCCATTATTGCCATTAAGAGACATAGTTGTTTTCCCAAGTATGGTTATCCCTTTATTTGTTGGAAGAGATAAGTCTATCACCGCTTTAAATGAAGTAATGAAGGGTGATAAAAAAATTGTTCTTACCACACAAAAAAATTCTGAAGTTGATGACCCAAAAAAAAATGATGTATTCATTTATGGATGTGAAAGTAATATTTTACAACTTCTTAAACTTCCAGATGGAACGGTTAAAGTATTAGTCGAAGGTACCAAGAGAGTAAAAATAGTTGATTTTAAAGATGACGAAAAATTTATCAAATGTTCATTTGAATACCAAAAAGATATTATTTCAAAAGATGATGATCTGCTCCCATTAAGTTTAACTGCTATAAAAAGATTAGAAAAGCTTACCACAGTTAATAAAAAAATATCTTCTGAGACAATCAACAACATTAAACAATTAAAAGATCCATCAAAAATTGCAGACAATATAATTTCTCATATAAATGCCAGCATTTCTGAAAAACAACAAATTTTCGAAACATTAGATGTTAAAAAAAGATTAAATAGTGTCATTAAAATTATGGAAAATGAGGCAAGCATTATTGGTGTTGAGAAAAGAATAAGAGGAAGAGTTAAAACCCAAATGGAGAAAACACAAAGAGAGTATTATTTAAATGAACAGTTAAAAGCTATTCAAAAAGAATTAGGTGAAATTGAAGACGGTAAGGACGAGACTACAAGTTTAAAAAAATCTATTTTGAGATCAAAGATGCCAAAAGAAGTCGAAAAGAAATGCATGTCAGAATTAAAAAAATTAAAAAACATGAGTCCAATGTCAGCAGAGGCTACAGTTGTAAGAAATTACCTAGATTGGATGATAGATTTACCATGGTTTAAAAAAGATAAAGTAGACATCGATTTAAATAAAGCTTTAAAAATCCTTGAGGAAGATCACTTTGGACTAGAAAAAGTTAAAGAGCGAATTATTGAATTCTTAGCAGTTCAAAAAAGAATGGATAAAATAAAAGGCCCCATTTTATGTTTAGTGGGTCCACCAGGTGTAGGAAAAACTTCTTTAGGTAAATCAATAGCTAAGGCAACCAACAGAGAATTTGTAAGAATGTCTTTAGGTGGAGTAAGAGATGAAGCAGAAATAAGAGGTCACAGAAGAACTTATATTGGTTCGCTCCCTGGAAAAATTATTCAAATGATGAAAAAAGCTGGTACTAAAAATCCTTTATTTTTACTTGATGAAATTGATAAAGTCGGAAACGATTACAGAGGTGATCCATCATCAGCTTTATTAGAGGCTTTGGATCCAGAACAAAACACAACATTTAACGATCATTATTTAGAAGTCGATTATGATTTATCAGATGTAATGTTTGTGACAACAGCCAATACGCTAAATATTCTTCCACCACTTTTAGACAGAATGGAAGTCATAAGAATTCCAGGATATACAGAAGATGAGAAGATTAATATTGCAAACAAATATCTACTTCCTAAGCAAATCAAAGACAACGGTGTTAAAGAAGGTGAAATGAAGTTAGCTGACGATACAATAAAAGAAATTATAAGAAGCTATACAAGAGAAAGTGGTGTAAGAAATTTAGAGAGAGAAATATCGAAAGTAACAAGAAAAGTTGTAAAAAAAGTTGTAAATAATGAAGAAAAGAGCGTTGAGATTAATGATAAAAATATACCTGACTTTCTTGGAATTAAGAAGTTTAAATTTGGTGAACTAGAATCGGATAATAAAGTTGGAATAGTTATAGGTTTAGCTTGGACAGAGTTTGGGGGAGAGATATTAAAAGTTGAGACAGTTAATATGCCAGGTAAGGGCAGAATGCAAATAACTGGTAAGTTAGGCGATGTAATGCAAGAGTCTGTAAAAGCTGCAAAATCTTATGTTAGATCAAAATGTTTAGAGTTTGGAGTAACACCTCCACTATTTGAGAAAAAAGATTTTCATATTCACGTTCCAGAGGGTGCAACACCAAAAGATGGACCTTCTGCAGGTATTGCCATGGTTACATCAATTGTATCTTCAATTACTAAAGTTCCAGTCAAAAGAGAAATAGCAATGACGGGCGAAGTAACAATAACAGGTCAGGTTTTACCAATCGGTGGGTTAAAAGAAAAATTATTAGCAGCTCATAGAGCTGGCGTTAAAAAAGTTTTGATACCTAAAGAAAATGAAAAAGATTTAGTTGATGTTCCAAAAAAAGTTAAAGATGATATTGAAATTGTGCCAGTAGAAACTGCAGATGAAGTAATCAAAATAGCTTTAATTAAAGAATTGAAGCCTACTGAGTGGACTGAAGTAGATAAATTAACTGAAACTAAAAAAGATGATAAATCTCAAGCTAGTATTCAGTAATAAACAATTTACATTATAATAACCTTGATGTAATAGTACCATGTTTTGGGCGGTTAGCTCAGTTGGTAGAGCATCTCGTTTACACCGAGGGGGTCAAAGGTTCGAGTCCTTTACTGCCCACCAGAACACGGGGGTGTAGCTCAGTTGGTTAGAGCGATCGCCTGTCACGCGATAGGTCGAGGGTTCGAGTCCCTTCACTCCCGCCACTAATTGATAACTATTATCATATATCTAATTAAATGAACAAATTGGGCTATAATAACGTGACTAATTTGCACTATTAATATGATTAAATATATCTATAAAAATCCCTATTAATCTATGAAATTAAATAACTATCAATCAGAGAAAAAAAGATTTATATTATGAATCTTATCAGTTTTTTCTTATTTACAAATTTTTAATATTTTTGAATTATGCTTGCGGATTTCTTAACTGATTACTTACCAATAATTGTATTTTTAGTAGTTGCACTTGTATTAAGTATAGCATTTGTAGCAGTCAACTATTTAGCATCTCCAAAAAACCCTGATCCAGAAAAATTATCAGCATATGAGTGTGGATTTGAACCGTTTAATGACTCGAGAATGGAATTTGATGTAAGATTTTATCTTGTAGCAATATTATTTATTATATTTGATTTAGAAATTGCTTTTCTATTTCCTTGGGCAATATCTCTAGGCAAAATTGGAATATTTGGATTTACATCAATGATGATTTTTTTATTTATTCTTACTATTGGGTTTATTTATGAATGGAAAAAGGGAGCATTAGATTGGGAATAAAATGAATTTAGAAGAAAGAAAAAAAAATATTCCAGAAGAATTCAAACAATTAGCACAAGATTTTAGTGATAATGGTTTTATAACAACTTCACTAGATAATTTAGTTAACTGGGCTAGAACTGGATCATTGCATTGGATGACTTTTGGTCTTGCATGTTGTGCAGTTGAAATGATGCAAACTTCAATGCCAAGATATGATTTAGAAAGGTTTGGTGCTGCTCCTAGAGCTTCACCTAGACAATCAGATGTAATGATTGTTGCTGGAACTCTTACAAATAAAATGGCTCCAGCACTAAGAAAAGTTTATGACCAGATGCCTGAACCAAGATATGTAATTTCCATGGGAAGTTGCGCAAATGGAGGTGGATATTATCACTATTCTTACTCTGTAGTAAGAGGTTGTGATCGCATTGTACCAGTTGATGTTTATGTTCCTGGATGCCCTCCATCCGCAGAAGCACTTTTATATGGGATCATGCAACTTCAAAAAAAAATCAGAAACAAAGGCTCTCTGGAAAGATAAAAAATGCAAAACATCCAGGATTTAGAAAAAATTTTGAATTCAGAACTTAATACTAAAATAAAAAGTTCTTTAATTAAACATAACCAAATTTACTTAAAAATTGATGAAGAGGACTTAACAGAAGTTATTTTGTTCTTAAAAACTAATTCAAAAACTAAATTTAGACAACTGATAGATATCACAGCTGTAGATTTTCCTGAAAATGAAATTAGATTTAAATTAGTTTATCTATTATTAAGTCATGAATTTAATCAAAGAATTATCACAGAGATAGATGTAAAAGAAAAAGAAATTATTGGCTCAATAACATCTATATTTCCTGCTGCAAATTGGATGGAAAGAGAAGTTTTTGACATGTATGGAATTGATTTTAAAGATCATCCAGACTTGAGAAGAATACTTACAGATTATGGTTTTGAAGGACATCCATTAAGAAAAGATTTTCCTTTAACAGGTCATAATGAGGTTAGATACAGTCATGAAACTAAAAAAGTTATTTATGAACCAGTAAAATTAGAACAAAATTATAGAAACTTTGATTATGAAAGTCCTTGGGAAGGAACCAAGTATATAAAAGAACAAACCAAAGAATAATGGCAAAAGAAACTAAAACTTTAAATCTAAATTTTGGACCTCAACATCCTGCTGCTCACGGAGTTTTGAGATTAATTTTACAGTTGGATGGCGAAATCGTTGAAAAAGCAGATCCACATATTGGTTTATTGCATAGAGGGACAGAAAAATTAATTGAAAATAAAACTTATACTCAAGCCGTTCCGTATTTTGATCGACTAGATTATGTAGCACCAATGAACCAAGAACACGCTTTTGCCTTAGCAATTGAAAAAATATTAAAAATAGAAGTGCCAATAAGAGCTCAATACATAAGAGTTATGTTTTGTGAGATTGGACGAATACTAAGTCATATTTTAAATGTCACAACACAAGCAATGGATGTTGGTGCGTTAACCCCAACTTTATGGGGATTTGAAGAGAGAGAAATATTAATGGGTTTTTATGAAAAAGTTTCTGGTTCTAGATTGCATGCTAATTATTTTAGAGCTGGAGGAGTACATCAAGATCTACCAAAAGGTTTAGATAAAGAGATCGGAAAATTTTGTGAAAGATTTCCAAAAATATTAAATGATTTAGAATTACTTTTAACTGATAACCGAATATTTAAGCAAAGGAACGTTGATATAGGAGTAGTATCAAAACAAGATGCTCTCGATTATTCTTTTTCAGGTGTTATGTTGAGAGGATCTGGCGTTCCCTGGGATTTAAGAAAATCCCAGCCTTACGATTGTTATGAACAATTCGAATTTAAAATTCCAGTAGGAAAAAATGGTGATTGTTATGACAGATATCTATGCAGAATTGAAGAAATGAAAGAAAGTGTAAATATAATAAATCAATGCTTGGCAAATTTACCTATAGGACCAATTAAAACTGATGATGGAAAAATCAGTCCACCACCAAAAAAAGAAATAAAACAATCTATGGAAGCATTGATCCATCACTTCAAGTTATATACTGAAGGTTATAGAGTTGATAAAGATGAAATATATACAGCTGTAGAGGCCCCTAAAGGAGAATTTGGTGTTTACTTAATATCTGATGGTTCAAGCAAACCTTACAAATGCAAAATAAGAGCCCCAGGATTTTCTCATTTGCAAGCAATGGATTATTTAATCAGAGGTCATATGTTAGCTGATGTTCCTGCGGTTTTAGGCTCAATGGATATTGTTTTTGGAGAGGTAGATAGATAATGGCTGTTAAAAAAATATCGAAAGTTCAACCTGAAAAATTTGAATTTAGTAATAAAAATAAAGAAACTGCTGATAGTATTATCAAAAATTATCCTTCTGGAAAACAACAAAGTGCTGTTATGGCTTTATTGTACTTAGCACAAAAACAAAATGATAATTGGATACCTTTAAGTGCGATGAAATACATAGCAAATTATTTAGATATGCCATACATAAAAGTATATGAAGTGGCTACGTTTTATAGCATGTATAATTTAACTCCAGTTGGTAAATATTTTTTTCAAGTTTGTACTACGACCCCATGTATGTTAAGGGGTGCATATAATTTAGTAGATGTTTGTAAAAAAAAAATTTCTGAAGAAGAAAATCGTTTGTCAGAGGATGGAAAAACTTCTTGGTTAGAAGTAGAATGTCTAGGTGCTTGTGTGAACGCTCCAATGCTTCAATTAAATGAAGATTATTATGAAGATTTAGATCCAGCAAAACTCGAGCAAATAATTGATAAAATAAGCAATGATGAAGTTCCACAACCAGGATCTTATAGAGGCAGATTAAGTTCTGAACCAGAAAATACTAGAAAAACATTAATAGGTAATAAAAATGCTTGAAGATAAAGATAGGATTTTTCAAAATTTATACAATGATTTTGGTGCTGATTTAACATCTGCAAAACAGAGAGGAGATTGGAAGGATACAAAAGAAATTTGCGGCAAGGGAAGAGACTGGATAATTAATGAAATTAAAGCCTCAGAACTTAGAGGAAGAGGTGGTGCTGGTTTTCCTACAGGATTGAAATGGTCTTTTGCTCCAAAAGAAGTTGGATCAAGACCACATTATTTAGTAATTAACGCTGACGAGTCGGAACCTGGCACATGTAAAGATAGAGATATTTTAAGATTTGAACCTCACAAATTAATAGAAGGCTGCTTAATTGCTTCTTACGCAGTTAATGCACATAAGTGCTATATTTATATAAGAGGAGAATATTTTAATGAAGGACAAAAGCTTCAAACAGCTATCGATGAAGCGTACAAGGATGGTCTTTTAGGAAAAAATTCTGCAGGGACCAATTGGGAATTAGATATATATATTCATTATGGTGCTGGAGCTTATATCTGTGGAGAGGAAACGGCGTTACTTGAGAGTATTGAAGGAAAAAAAGGTCAACCAAGATTAAAACCTCCATTTCCAGCTTTAATAGGTCTTTACGGTTGCCCGACAATAATAAACAATGTTGAAACAATTTCAGTGGTGCCAACTATACTTAGAAGAGGTGGAAAATGGTTTTCATCCCTGGGTCGACCAAAAAATACTGGTTCTAAAATTTATTGTATTTCAGGAAATGTGAATAATCCCTGCAACGTAGAAGAAGAAATGGGAATTCCATTAAAAGAATTAATTGAAAAACATGCAGGTGGGGTTATAGGTGGATGGGATAATTTAAAAGCAGTTATACCCGGTGGTTCATCAATGCCATTACTTCCAAAAGAAACATGTGAAACAATTAAAATGGACTTTGATTCATGTGTTGAGAATAAGACTGGTTTAGGAACAGCTGGTATTGTGGTTATAAACAAAGATCAAGATATTATTAAGTGTATGGCTAGAATAGCAAGATTTTATAAACACGAGAGCTGTGGTCAATGTACACCATGCAGAGAGGGTTCTGGTTGGATGTGGAGAATGTTAGAAAGAATGGCCAAAGGTGAAGCCACAAGAGATGAAGTAGATATGTTATTAGACGTAACAAAACAAATTGAAGGTCATACAATTTGTGCTTTCGGAGAAGGATCTTCGTGGCCTGTTCAAGGATTAATTAGAAATTTTAAAGATGAAATCATTGAAAGAAATAAATTTGATCCAATTGTGAAAAAGCAAAAAGATATACCTTATTTAGTTGATCAACATTTATTAGAAAAAGAAAATGCTAAAACTTAAAGTAAATGACATCGATGTTGAGGTAGAAGAAGGAACAACTGTCTTACAAGCATGCGAGCAAGCTGGAGCAGAGATACCTAGGTTCTGCTATCACGAAAAATTATCTATAGCTGGAAATTGTAGAATGTGTCTAGTTGAAATGGAAAAATCTCCTAAACCAATAGCCTCTTGCGCTATGCCTGCTGCACAGGGGATGGTTCTAAAAACTAATACTGAAAAAGTGAAAAAAGCAAGAAAAGGTGTAATGGAATTTTTATTAGCAAACCATCCACTTGATTGTCCAGTATGTGATCAAGGTGGGGAATGTGATTTACAAGATCAATCCATGTATTACGGAATTGATAAATCAAGATTTAAAGAAAATAAAAGATATGTACCTGAGAAATACATGGGTCCTCTTATAAAAACTCAAATGACAAGATGTATTCATTGTACAAGATGTATAAGATTTGCGACAGAGGTTGCTGGAGTCCCAGAACTTGGAGCAATTGGCAGAGGTGAGAATATGCAAATCACCACTTATTTAGAGAAGGCAATGGAGTCTGAACTCTCGGCTAATGTTATTGATTTATGTCCTGTTGGTGCACTTACATCAAAGCCTTATGTCTTCGAAGCTAGACCATGGGAACTTAAAAAAACTGAGACAATTGATGTAATGGATGCTGTTGGATCAAATATAAGAGTAGATACATACGGATGGGAAGTTAAAAGAGTTCTTCCAAGAATTAACGAGGAAATAAATGAAGAATGGATATCTGATAAAACAAGATATGCATGTGATGGCTTAAAAAATCAAAGATTAGATACACCTTATGTAAAAATTAATAATAAATTAAAGCCATCAAGCTGGGATGAAGCTTTTAAAGCTGTGTCAGAAAGAATTTCTAAAACAAAGTCTGAGAAAATTGCTGGATTTATAGGTGATATGACAAATATGGAAACTATATATGCAGCAAAAGATTTTTTTGAAAAAATTATAAAATCAGAAAATTTGGAGTCTAGATATGAAAAATTATATATTAATACAAATGTAAGAAGTAATTATCTATTTAATAGTTCTATTGAAGGAATAGAAAAAAGTGATTTAATAATTCTAATAGGTACAAATCCCAGATTTGAAGCAACAATATTAAACTCACGAATTAGAAAAAATTATTTAAAAAATAAGACTGAAATTATATCTTTAGGTGATGTTGGTGATTTAACTTATCCATACCAGGTTATAGCGAATAATACCGACGCTTTAAAAGATATCATTGATAATACGCACGAAATTTCAGAAAAAATTAAAAAATCAAAATATCCAAGTATAATTTTAGGACAATCAGTTCTTAAACTTAAGTCGGCACCTTATATTTTTGAAGAAATCAGAAATTATTTACTAGAAAATAATAAAATTTCTAATGATTGGAATGGATTAAATATATTATCAAAAAATTCATCCACAGTAGGCTCATATGACTTAAATGTATTGTCAAAAAATTCTAGTTTCGAAATATTGGATAAACTAGAAAATAATAGCTTTGAAGTTTTAATTTTATTTGGTCAAGATAATTTAAAATTTGAGAAAAAAAATGAATTTATAATATATATAGGCAGTCATGGTGATAAAGGTGCAAGTATTGCTGATGTAATTTTGCCTGGTGCTGCTTACACAGAACAAGATGGTTATTTTACAAATTTAGAAGGAAAATTGCAAAAAGCATACAAGGCATCATATCCACCAGGTGAAGCCAAAGAGGATTGGCAAATAATAAATGAATTATCTTCATATATTAAAAGAAAAAATTTATATAAGGATAAAAATCAACTTATCGACTCATTAATTAATTATTTAAATATTAATAATAAAAATGAAGCTGATTTTAAAGTACCTGAATATAATTTTAAATCAGAAAAAATTATTGTTGAAGAGATTGATTATTATCACTCCAATGCAATAGCAAGGGCATCAAAAACAATGTCTGAGTGTAAAAATATTAGAATGAATTTACCAAAAACTGGAACAGATAATTAATGACTGAATTATTTATATTTTTTGAACAAATTTATAGAATTTTGTTTCTATTGGTTCCAGTTCTAGTATCTGTTGCAATGATTGTTTGGTTAGATAGAAGAGTATGGGCATTTGTTCAAAAAAGAAGGGGCCCTAACGTTGTTGGTCCATTTGGATTATTTCAAACATTAGCTGACGCATTAAAATACATTTTTAAAGAAATAATTATTCCAGCAAGCTCAAATAAAGTTATTTTTATACTAGCGCCAATAGTTACAATGACTTTGGCTCTAATTGCTTGGGCAGTAATTCCTTTTAGCGAAACATTTGTATTAGCAGATATTAATGTGGGTATTTTATATCTTTTTGCAGTTTCATCTTTAGGTGTTTATGGAATAATTATGGGTGGATGGGCATCTAATTCAAAATATCCTTTTCTAGGAGCAATTAGATCAGCTGCTCAAATGGTTTCATATGAAGTTTCAATAGGTGTAATAATTATAAATGTATTACTTTGTGTAGGTTCATTAAATCTAAGTGACATCGTTTTAGCACAAAAAGATTTATGGTTCGTAATACCTCTGTTCCCAATGTTTATAATATTTTTTATTTCAGCCTTAGCAGAAACTAACAGACCACCTTTTGATTTGCCCGAAGCTGAAGCAGAATTAGTTGCAGGTTACCAGACAGAATACTCTGGAATGATGTATGCAATGTTTTGGTTAGGGGAGTATGCTAACATTTTACTTATGTGTGCAATTGGATCAATTTTATTTCTTGGTGGCTGGTTATCTCCTATAGATTTGTTTCCTTTTAATGCTATTCCAGCTCCAATATGGTTAATCTTAAAAATACTCTTTTTATTTATTTTATTTGCTCTGATAAAAGCAATAGTACCTAGATATAGGTATGATCAATTAATGAAACTTGGATGGAAAATTTTTCTACCATTTTCATTAATTTATGTAGTATTAACTGCAAGTTTTTTAATGTATTTTGATTTATTACCGGGGAATTAGAATGAGCTTATTAAGAATTTTCAAAACAATCTTTATGATTGATTTTTTAACAGGATTAATCATGGCAATAAAAGAAATATTTAAACCAAAAAAAACAATTAATTATCCATTTGAAAAAGGTTCAATTAGTCCAAGAGCAAGGGGAGAACATGCGCTAAGAAGATATCCAAATGGTGAGGAGAGATGTATTGCTTGTAAACTATGTGAAGCTGTTTGTCCTGCTCAGGCTATAACAATAGAGTCTAGCGAGAGAGAAGATGGCAGTAGAAAAACTACTCGTTATGATATTGATATGTTAAAATGTATTTATTGTGGTTTGTGCGAACAATCCTGTCCAGTTGACGCTATTGTGCAAGGTCCAAATTTTGAATTTGCTACAGAAACAAGAGAAGAACTTTACTATAACAAAGAAAAGTTATTAGAGAATGGAGATAGATGGGAGAATATTTTAGCAGCAAATATTAATGCTGATAGCTCCCACAGATAATCAATGATTGCTCACGCAATAGTTTTTTATATATTTTCACTGATTGCAATTGTTTCTGCAATTATGGTGACTGTATCTAAAAATACAGTTAATTCGGTTTTTTTTTTAATTTTAGACTTTATAAGTATTTCTTGCCTATTCATTATGATTGGCGCCGAATTTCTCGGAATGATAATGCTTATTGTGTACGTTGGAGCAGTGGCAGTATTATTTTTATTTGTTGTTATGATGTTAAATGTTGCTCAACAAAAAAATGAATGGTTTAATTCTAGTGGAACAAGTTCGCATATACCTATTGGCTTACTTGTGAGTATAATTATATTTTTTGAATTAATTATAGTAATAGGTGGATGGAAATATAAACCAGAATTGTTAGATTCAATTGCAATTGAAATAAATACCGACTTAACAAATACTCAATCTTTAGGAAGCGTTATCTACACTGATTATATTCTTGTGTTTCAATTATCTGGAATGGTTTTATTAGTAGCAATGATTGGAGCTATTGTATTAACATATAGGCAAAGATCTGGGGTAAAAAGACAAAGTTATTTCAAACAAATATCTAGAGAGAGAAAAGATGGAATCGAATTAGTAGATGTTGAAAATAATAAAGGAGTAAAAATAGATGCTTAGTGTTGGTCTTGGACATTATTTAACTCTTGCTGCTATTATTTTCACAATTGGTATTGTAGGTATTTTTCTAAATAGAAAAAATATTATCGTTATATTGATGAGTATTGAATTAATACTTTTAGCAGTAAATATAAATCTAGTATCTTTTTCTATTTTTATTAACGATCTAAGTGGACAGGTTTTCACATTATTTATATTAACAGTTGCTGCAGCTGAGGCAGCAATAGGACTTGCAATTATTGTAGTTTATTACAGAAACTCTGGAACAATAAGAGTTGAAGAAATCGACAGATTGAAAGGGTAGATGGAATATTTAATATTATTTTTACCTCTAATAGGTTCAATTCTATCGGGTTTCTTTGGCAAAACTATTGGTGATAGATTATCGCAATTAATCACGTGTATTTTGGTTTCTATTTCGGCATTATTATCATTATTCATTTTTTTTAAAGTTGTTTCATCAGGATATGAACATAATGCAATTATTGCAACTTGGATTAATTCAGGATCTTTAAATGTAAATTGGTCTATTAAAGTTGATGCCCTTTCTGCAGTAATGTTAGTTGTAGTTACTCTAGTTTCATCCTTAGTTCATATTTATTCTGTAGGTTACATGTCTCATGACCCACATAAACCAAGATTTATGTCCTATTTATCATTATTTACATTCGCTATGTTAACCTTAGTAACATCAGATAATTTTTTGCAATTATTCTTTGGATGGGAAGGTGTTGGTCTTTGCTCGTACTTTTTAATTGGTTTTTGGTATAAAAAAGAGACTGCTAATGTCGCCGCTATTAAAGCATTTATAGTTAATAGAGTTGGGGACTTTGGTTTTGCATTAGGAATTTTTTTAATATTTTATATTTTTGGTACAGTTAATTATGACGAAGTTTTTCTTAAAATACCTGAAATTATAGATCAAAAAATAAATTTTCTATCATTTGAATTTAATTCAATAGATTTAATTTGTTTATTACTTTTTATTGGAGCAATGGGAAAGTCAGCACAATTTTTGCTTCATACATGGTTACCAGACGCTATGGAAGGTCCAACACCAGTATCCGCTTTAATTCATGCAGCCACAATGGTAACAGCAGGAGTTTTTTTAGTAGTTAGATGTTCTCCAATTTATGAGTATTCAGAATTTGCTTTGTCTGTAATTACATTAGTTGGAATGACCACGGCTTTTTTCGCAGCTACAGTTGCATTAGTGCAAACAGATATAAAAAAAATTATCGCTTATTCTACATGTAGTCAATTGGGATACATGTTTTTTGCAGCAGGTGTAGGTGCATATAATGTTGCAATGTTTCATTTATTTACACATGCTTTTTTTAAAGCCCTACTTTTTTTAGGTTCTGGATCTGTAATTCATTCATTTAAAGATGAACAAGATGTCACTAAGATGGGGGGGGTATTTAGAAAATTACCTTACACTTATGCATTAATGGTTGTTGGTACCTTGGCCTTAACAGGATTTCCTTTCTTATCAGGTTTTTATTCTAAGGATGCAATAATTGAATTTGCTTATATAAGTGACACAAAATTAGGAATTTATGCAGCTGGTATAGGTGTATTAACTGCTGTAATGACTTCAATATACTCATGGAGATTAATATTTAAAACTTTCCATGGAGATTATAAAAATAAAGATCTTGGTATAGATGTAATGCACGAGTCTCCATTAAGCATGATGTTACCTTTGGTTTTATTAGCAGTCGGTGCTGTTTTTTCAGGCTTTTTATTTAAAGAATTATTTATTGGTCATGAAACAATGTATAATTTTTGGGGGGAGTCTATAAAATTTCTAGAACCATTAGGAAAAGAACATCCTCCAACTTGGTTTTTGTTTTTAACTCCTACATTGGTAGTACTAACAATTCCATTGTCATATTATCTATTTGTTAAAAATACTAAAATTGTAGATGAAATAGTTTCGATAAACATGCCGGTTTATATTTTTCTCAAAAAAAAATGGTATTTTGACGAATTATACGATCAAATTTTTATTAAACCATCAAAAAGTGTTGGAATATTTCTTTGGAAAAAAATTGATGGATTAATAATCGATAAATTTGGACCAGATGGAATTTCAAACTTGATAAAATTTTTTTCTTTTAAAGCTGTAAAGTTTCAATCAGGATATATTTATCAGTATGCCTTTATAATGCTTCTAGGTTTTTCAATTTTATTAACTTTATTAATAGTAAAATAATATGAATTTTCCTATTCTATCATCATTAATTTTACTTCCAACAATAGGAGCTTTATTTATTTTTTTTGTTAGATCCTCTAATTCTCAATATCAAAGTAGTAAATATGTTGCCCTTTTTATAACTTTAGCTAATTTTTTCTTATCTTTATATCTATGGATTGTTTTTGATAAATCTATCGTTGACTTTCAGTTTGTTGAAGAGAGAGAATGGATTTCAGGATTTGTAAATTATAAAGTTGGAGTTGACGGGATATCAATTTTATTTATTTTACTTACGACATTCATTACCCCAATTTGTGTAATAACTGTGAATGCAACTATTAAAAATAGATTGAAAGATTTTTTAATAGCAATCTTAATACTTGAAACATTTATGATTGGTGTCTTTTGCTCATTAGACTTAGTTGTATTTTATTTATTTTTTGAAGCTGGTCTTATACCAATGTTTTTAATCATTGGTATATGGGGTGGAGAAAGAAGAGTTTATTCAGCATTTAAATTCTTTTTATATACTTTGCTAGGTTCAGTTTTAATGTTAGTTGCTATCATATCAATATATTGGATAACTGGTACAACAGATGTCATTAAGTTATATGAACTGGGGATCGACGTTAAGTACCAAAATTTATTGTGGCTAGCATTTTTTAGTTCCTTCGCTGTTAAAACACCAATGTGGCCAGTGCATACATGGTTGCCAGATGCTCATGTAGAGGCGCCAACTGCTGGTTCAGTTTTACTAGCAGCAATACTTTTAAAAATGGCTGGATATGGATTTATAAGGTTTTCTCTAGGTTTGTTTCCTGATGCATCATTATATTTTGTTCCTTTAGTTTACACACTTAGTTTGATAGCGATTATTTATACATCACTAGTAGCCTTAATGCAGGAAGATATGAAGAAACTAATAGCTTATTCGTCTGTAGCTCATATGGGATTTGTAACACTAGGAATTTTTACAATGACACAGCAAGGAATAGAGGGAAGTATCTTCCAAATGATAAGTCATGGTTTGGTCTCCGCAGCACTATTTTTATGCGTAGGAGTTGTCTACGATAGACTTCATACAAGACTTATAAATAGATATGGAGGCTTAGTTTCTATAATGCCAAAGTACGCAATAGTTTTTATGGTTTTTACTTTAGGAGCTCTTGGATTACCTGGAACAAGTGGTTTTATTGGTGAATTTTTAGTTTTAATGGGCGCATTTAAAAAAAATATACTAGTAGCAACGATTGCAAGTCTAGGAGTAATCTTGGGGGCGGCATATATGCTTTGGTTATACAAGAGAATTATCTTTGGAAAATTAATTAATGAAGATGTAAAAAAAATGTTTGATTTGAAAAGGTTTGAAATTGTTACACTATGGCTTTTAGTATTACCAATAATATTTTTTGGTTTTTATCCAGAACCTTTGATTAACTCTATAGAAGTATCAGTAGCAAATATGATAGACATGAATGATTTAGACAAGATTAATAAATTAGCATTAGGCGAATAATGGAAAATCTACAACTTATAATTCCAGAGTTATTTATATCAATAATGATTATGTTTTTATTAATATTTGGGGTATTTAAGAGAAATAGTTCTCAACTAGTTTATAATTTAACAACAGTAATTTTAGTTGCTGCTTTAGTATTAATAATTAATTTAGACACACAAATTCAATCATCATTATTCAATAATAGTTACAATATAGATAGTTTAGCTAGATTTATGAAAATTCTTTTAATTTTGTCTGGGATTTTTGTAATGCTGTCATCTTCAAAATACGTTCAGATTAGTAAAATTAACAAAATTGAATATCCAATTCTTATTTTATGCTCAATCTTAGGTATGATGGTGATGATTAGTTCAAACGATCTTATTGTTTTTTACATGGGATTAGAATTGCAATCGTTAGCATTATATGTGTTAGCATCATTTAATAGAGATAACTTACTATCAACAGAATCTGGATTAAAATATTTTGTTTTAAGTGCTCTTTCATCTGGACTTTTATTATATGGGTGTTCACTTATTTACGGTTTTTCAGAAACGACTAATTTTAATCAAATTATGATTAATACAAAAGAAATAGAATACGGATTAACTTTTGGAATAGTATTTATTTTAGTTGGATTAGCTTTTAAAATTTCCGCTGTTCCTTTCCATATGTGGGCACCTGATGTTTATCAAGGCTCACCAACATCTGTAACAGTCTTTTTCGCATTACTTCCAAAAATTGCTGCATTAACAGTATTTATTAGATTTCTATATATTCCTTTTTATGAATTAGGTGATCAGTGGCAGATGATAATTATATTTTTATCTATTGCATCAATGGTATTCGGAGCGGTTGCAGCAATTGGTCAAAAAAATCTAAAAAGACTAATAGCCTACAGCTCAATTAGTCATATGGGGTATGCTCTTGCAGGTTTATCCACAGGTACAACGCAAGGTGCGCAGAGCTCTATTACATATATAACAATTTATCTTGTCATGAATTTAGCATTTTTTAGTTGTTTGTTTATGCTTAAGCGAAACGACGAATATTATGAGAACATAGATGATTTATCGGGTCTTTCAAAAAATCATCCGTTACTATCATTATCATTGCTTGTTGTGCTATTCTCTTTAGCAGGAATACCACCACTAGCAGGTTTTTTTGCAAAATTTTATATTTTTGTGGCTGTAATAAATGAAAAAATGTATTTTTTAGCAATAGTTGGATTGCTAGCAACAGTAATCGCTGCTTTTTATTATCTAAGAATAATTAAAATTATATATTTCGACCCAGAAAAAGAAAAATTTGAACCGAAACATAATTTAGGATTAAAATTTACACTAGTAGCATCAACTTTTTTCATTCTTGCTTACTTTATATATCCAAGTGGAATAGTAGATATAATTTCACAAATCAATATTAATTAATGAAACTCAAAATATATTCTTATAAGGGCGTCAAAAGCACTAATGATACAGCAATAAGATTAATCAAAAAAAATATAAAACAAGGTATAGTTACCAGCGTTATCCAGACTAATGGAAAAGGACAAAGGGGAAAAAAATGGGTTTCTAGAAGAGGAAATCTTTTTATTTCAATTTTTTTTCCCATTGGTAAAAGTTTAAATTTAAAAAAAATCACATTTTCAAATCTAAAAATAATAAAAAATATTTTAAAAAATATTGTTCCATATAAAGTCAATATTAAATTACCAAATGATTTAAAAATAATGAATAAAAAGGTATGTGGAATTCTTCAAGAAATTATTTATTATAATGAAATTAAATTTCTAATTATTGGAATAGGTATTAATATAAAAAGTAGTCCAACAATAAAAGAATATGAAACTACTTACATAAGTAAATATAATAATAAAATTAATAAAACTAAAATTCTAAATTTTATAAAAAATAACTTCGAAAAAAAATACTCTTATTATGCTTAATTTTTACATTATCGGAGATATTGGAAATACTGATATAAAAATCTGCGTTTACAAAAATAAAAATATTATCAAAAAAATCAGACTTTCTACAAATAAAGTGAATTTAAAATATTTAAAAAAAAATTTAAATATTTTGATAAAATATGATAAAAAATTAAAACAAATTTTATTCTGCTCGGTTGTTCCTAATTGTTACAAGAAAATTAAAAATTATTTTAAATTATATTTTAATACAAATTGTAATGAGTTAAAAAATCTTAATTTAAGTAAATTATTAAGTATAAAAGTTAATAGAAAACAAATTGGTTCCGATAGGTTAGCTAATGCAATATCAGTAATTGACAATAAAAATAATTATATTGTAGTAGATTTTGGAACAGCGACTAATTTTGATGTAATTTCAGCAAGTAGTTATAACGGAGGGGTAATAGCTCCTGGAATAAATCTATCATTAGAAAACTTATCAAAAAAAGCATCTTTAATACCTAATGTAAAATTTAAAAAATCAAACAATGTTGTAGGTAAAAATACTATAAGTGCAATTAATTCAGGATTTTTCTTCGGTTATTCTGGTCTGATTGACAATATAATTCATTCCATTATTAAACAATCCAAAAAAAAATATAAAATAATATTTACCGGCGGACTAGCAAAAATGTTTAAAAATTCTTTAAAACTAAAAGTAAAAATAAAATCTAATTTAACTACTGATGGAGTTTTAAAGGCAGCTATGTATATAAATAAATGAAAGAAGAATTAATTTTTTGCCCCTTAGGGGGATCTGGAGAAATTGGGATGAATATGAATTTATTCGCCTATGGAAATCCAGATAATAAAAAATGGATAATTGTAGATATAGGAGTTACTTTTGCAGATGATGCAATTCCCGGAGTTGATTTAATATATCCTGACCCTGGATTTATCGTTGATAAAAAAGATGACTTATTAGGTATTGTTCTTACTCATGCACATGAAGATCATATTGGTGCAATTGCACATATATGGCCAAAACTTAAATGTAAAATATTTGCTACTCCATTTACATCAGTGTTAATTTCAGAAAAATTTAAGGAAAAAAAAATTGATGTAACAGGATATCTAGAAGTTGTTCAATTAAATAGCATTGTTGATTTAAATCCTTTTAAAATAGAATTTGTTACATTAACACATTCAATACTAGAACCAAATGGACTAAAAATTGAAACACCTGTTGGAAATATATTACACACTGGTGATTGGAAGTGTGATCCAGATCCATTAACTGGAGACAATATGAATTCAAAAAGATTAAAAGAAATTGGAGAAGAAGGTGTTTTGACAATGATATGTGACTCAACAAATGTATTTAGTGCGGGAAGAGCTGGATCTGAGCTTGATGTAAGAAAAAATATGCTAAAGATAATGGAAAGATTAAAGAAAAGAATAATTATCACATCTTTCGCTTCAAATGTAGCAAGAATGGAGTCAGCCTTTTATTGTGCTGAAAAAACAGGTAGGCAAATTGTTTTGGTTGGCCGTTCAATGCATAGAATTTATAAAGCTGCTAGGCAATGTGGTTACTTGCAAAATGTTATTGAACCACTTGATGCAAGAGATGCAAAAAGTATCTCAAGAGAAAAAATTGCTTACTTATGTACTGGTAGCCAAGGAGAGCCAATGGGTGCAATGAACCGTATTTCAAATTACACACATCCAGATGTTTTTGTTGAGAGAGGTGATGCAGTTATTTTTTCTTCAAAAATTATTCCAGGTAATGAAAAAAAATTATATAAACTTCACAATCAATTAGTTAGAGAAGGTGTAGAGGTAATTTCAGAAGATAGTGAATTTATCCATGTATCAGGACATCCTAATAGAGAAGATTTAAAGGATATGTATGATTGGATAAAGCCAAGATCTGTTATACCTGTTCATGGCGAGCATAGACATATGATTGAACACATAAATTTTGCTAAAGAAATGCAAGTTCCATATCCTGTTAGAGTAGAAAATGGTGATATTGTAAGAATCTATCCAGGCGATAAACCTGAAGTATATGATAAAGCACCAAGCGGAAGACTCTATGTAGATGGTTCCATAAGTGTTGAAGAAGATGCTCAATCTATCAAAGAGCGAAAAAATTTGTCTACTAACGGATTAATAGAAGCAACACTACTAATAACGCCAAATGGCAATATTCACAACAAACCTTTATTAACATTTAGAGGTTTACCAATATATGAAAAAGATGAATTCAAATTTAATCTTGAGGAAGAAATTGAAAAAACTGCAAAAACTTTTTCTTTAAATAACAAAAAACAGGAATCAAATTTAATTGATGCTCTTAAAATAACGTGCAGAAAGTACACAAAAGAAAAATTAGGAAAAAGACCTTACACAAATATAAATTTAGTGAGGATTTAATTGAGTATTACAGGCTCAATAGTCGTATATGTTTGCCTGTGGTGGATTGTTTTCTTTGCCATTCTTCCTATTGATGTTAATCGTGAAAAAAAGGGAAATATCGAAGGTGTAGACCCTGGGGCCCCGGAAAATCCTAAAATAACTAAAAAAATAATTTATTGTACTTTAATTACATCTGGTATTTTTATAGTTATATATCTATTAGTAATTAATGAAATTTTAAATTTACGTAACTTTTTAAATTAATGTTTTTTTCAAAATCATTCATACCAATACTTAAAAATAATCCATCTGAGGCTAAGATTAAATCACACCAGTTAATGTTAAGAGTAGGTATGATCAAACAGTCATCTGCTGGAATTTATTCTTGGTTACCACTTGGTTTTAAAGTCATGAAAAAAATAGAACAAATAGTTCGAGAAGAACAAGATCGTGTCGGTGTTCAAGAAATATTAATGCCTACAATTCAATCATCCGAGATTTGGAAGGAAAGTGGAAGATATGAAGATTATGGTGAAGAAATGTTAAGAATTAAGGATCGTCAAAATAGAGAAATGTTATATGGTCCAACCAATGAAGAACTTGTAACAGAAATTTTTAGGTCGTCCTTTAAATCATATAAATCCTTACCTCAACTATTATATCATATTCAATGGAAATTTAGAGATGAATTAAGACCAAGATTTGGCATTATGAGATGTAGAGAATTTTATATGAAGGATGCTTACTCTTTTGATTTAAAAGATGATGATGCAATCTTTTCGTATAATAAATTTTTCCTTTCATATTTAAAAACATTTAAAAGATTAAATTTATCTGCAATACCTATGGCTGCCGATACTGGACCTATCGGCGGGAACTTATCTCATGAATTTATTATTCTTGCTGATACAGGTGAAAGTAAAATTTACACAGATAAAAGAATATTTGATGTGGATAGCTCAAAAATAATTCTAGATAAACATTCTTTAGATATATTGAGAAAACAATATGAAAAATTTTATTCTGTGACAGATGAAAAATTTAATATAAATGAATTTGAAAAATCTGTTCCACAAGAATTTAGAGTGAATACCAAAGGTATTGAAGTTGGTCACATATTTTATTTTGGAGATAAATACTCAAAACCAATGAATGCCGCTGTTGATTATAATGGAAAAAAAGAATTTGTTAAAATGGGATCATACGGAATAGGAGTTTCTAGACTTGTTGGTGCCATAATTGAGGCAAAATATAACGATAAGGAAGGTATTATGAAATGGCCTATGTCAGTAACGCCTTATGATTGTGCGATTGTTCCAATGATAAATAAAAATGATAAATCTAATTTAGAAAAGTCTATTAAAGTACACGAATTTCTAAAATCAAAAAATATAGAAACAATCATAGATGATACAGACGAAAATATCTCAGCTAAAATTAAAAAATTTAATTTAATTGGAATTCCATATCAATTGATAATTGGAAGCAAATCTGAAGGAAATTTATATGAGTTTAAGGAAGTCGATGGACAAACTCAAAATTTGAAAGTTGAAGATATAGCTTCACAAATAATAAAAGCTAAACAAAATTGATTTCACAACTAGAAAAAGAGATTATATTTAGATTTTTAAAAGCTAGAAAAAAAGATGGCTTTTTAAATGTAATCTCTATCTTTTCTTTTATTGGCATAGGCTTGGGTGTAGGTGTATTAATAATTGTAATGTCAGTAATGAATGGTTTTAGAGCAGAGTTAATAAATAAAATTGTAGGTTTTAATGCACATGCTGTTGTAAAACCCTACGACAAGCCTTTAGTATTTACCGCTGATGAAGATTTTGCTAAAGGCATTGTTTCAAATGATGGAGAAGCAGTAATTCTCTCAAAACAAAACACAAAAGGTATTTTTTTAAAAGGATATTTAATAAATGATTTTAAGAAACTAGAAATATCAAATAATCAAAAATATTTTGGAACAACAGATCTAAAAAATAATTCAATATCGATTGGAAAGGATTTAAGCTTTTTACTTAATATAGATATTGGTGATCAAATAACAATAATGTCACCATCTGGAGTTCAAACAATCGTTGGATCATTTCTAAGACAAGATAAATTTGAAGTAATCTCGATATTTGATAGTGGAATAGGTGAATTTAATGAAAACGTAGCATATATTAATCTTAATACATTGGAAGATTTTTTTAACAAAAATGAAGATGAAAGATTTACTGAGCACTATTTCAAAGATCCAAAAAATATAGAATATTATAAAAAAAAATTGTTAGATTTATTTCCTGATGCATATGTTTACACATGGGCAGATTTAAATGAATCTTTATTTTCAGCTTTAAAGGTTGAAAGAAACGTAATGTTTATAATCTTATCTCTAATAATAATTGTAGCTGCATTCAATATTATATCTGGTTTGACAATATTAGTTAAAAATAAAACGAGAGATATAGGAATTTTAAAATCTATTGGTGTATCAAATTTCTCAATTAAAAAAATTTTCTTTTTTGTAGGATTTATTATTGGTACGTCAGCAACTTTATTTGGTATTTTATTAGGTTCTTTATTTTCTTACTATATTGAGGATGTCAGAAAATTTATTTCTAACACGTTTGATATTACGTTATTTCCAGAAGAAATTTATTTTTTAAGTACACTTCCATCTGAAATAGATATTAATTCAATTATTTTAATTGCTTTAAGTTCAATAATAACAACTTCAATTGTATCAATTTATCCAGCTTCTAGGGCAGCAAGATTAGATACAATACAAACTTTAAAATATGAGTAATTTTTTAAAATTAAATAATTTATCAAAGAAGTATGAAAAAAATAAATCCATTAAAGTTTTAAACAATATAAATTTTAAATTTGAATCAGGAAAAGTATATTCTATTACAGGACCATCAGGATCTGGTAAATCAACATTGTTAAATCTGCTATCATTAATTGATATTCCTTCATCAGGTTTTATTGAATTTAATAAAAACAAAATTGATATAAATAGTTCAATTGAAAATGATCATCTAAGATCAAGAAATATAGGTATTATTTATCAAGATAAAAATTTATTGCCCGACTTTACAGCACTTGAAAATGTAATACTGCCAAATTTGTTAATTTCTAATAATAAATTAAAATCAACAGATTTAGCTAAAAAATTGATTAAAAAATTTGATTTAACTTCAAGATTAAATCATTATCCATCCGAGCTATCTGGTGGAGAAAATCAAAGGATAGCAATTGCTAGAGCTCTAATTAATGAGCCAAACATTATTTTAGCTGATGAGCCAACTGGCAGTTTAGATTTTGAAAATGCTAAACAAATATTTAAAATTCTATTTAATCTAAAAGAAAAAAATAGAATTATAATTTTTGCAACCCACAATAGATATTTTGCAAATATGGCAGATTGTAAAATTAAAATGATTGGTGGTAAGATGAGTATTGCCAATGAAAGAATCAGTTAATAAAACATTCAATCAATTTAAAATACATACCCAGTATTCAATTTGTGAAGGAGCAATAAAAATTGATCAATTAAAGGATTTCTGTAAAAAAAATAAAATTAAATCCCTAGGTTTGTCAGATACTTACAATTTATCAGGTGCATTAGAGTTTTCAGAAAATTTATCATCTGTAGGAACTCAGCCAATTATTGGAACTCAAATAAAATTTAAATATAAAGAATTTAATGGTTTAATACCTCTTATAGCTAAAAATTATGATGGGTACAAAAATATTATTAAACTCTCATCAAAATCGTATTTAGAAAACTCAGAAATAACTGATCCAAATTGTGAATTAACTGATTTATTAAATAATTCTGAGGGCATAATAATTTTAACCGGTTCAATTAAATGTTTATTTGGATCACTTTTTAACAAAGGTTTGTTTAGTGTAATTGAGGAAATATTATTTTTGTTAAAAGAAAAATTTGAAGATAAAATTTATATAGAAATTCAAAGACATAATGATCTAAATGAAAAAGAGTTCGAAAATTATAATCTTAAAGTTTCAGAAAAATTAGAATTACCAATTATTGCCACTAATGAAGTTTATTATTTAGATAAAGATATGCATGATGCTCATGATGCATTGATGTGTATAGGTGATAAAACTTATGTGAATGACTCAAATCGAATAAAACTTACAAATCAACATTATTTTAAATCATCTGAAGAAATGATTGAGCTTTTTAAAGATTTACCTGAAGCATTAGAAAATAATTTTAATTTACCATTTAGATGTTCGTTTAAGCCAAATTTTTCTAAACCTATCTTACCAAGTATTATATCTTCCGAAAAAGATCCAAATGAAATGTTAAGAAAGTTATCTTTTGAAGGATTAAAAGATAAGTTTAAATTATTTTTTGATGCAGACACAATAAATATAGAAAAAGAAGAAAAATATTTAGAGTATAAAAAAAGATTAGATCATGAAATACAAATAATAGTAGAAATGAATTATTCTGGTTATTTTCTAATTGTTTCAGATTATATTAAGTGGGCCAAGCAGAATAAAATTCCTGTGGGACCAGGTAGAGGTTCTGGTGCAGGGTCCTTAGTTGCTTGGTGCTTATCTATAACTGATATTGATCCAATTAAATTTAACCTTATTTTTGAACGTTTTTTAAATCCTGATAGAATTTCAATGCCTGATTTCGATATAGATTTTTGCGAGGAAAAAAGAGATTTAGTTTTTAAATACCTAACTACTAAATATAAAGATAGCGTAGCCCATATTATCACTTTTGGTAAATTAAAAGCTAGAATGGTAATAAGAGATGTTGGTAGAGTTTTAGGACTGCCTTATGGTTTTATTGACAATATTTGTAAAATGATACCTTTTGATCCATCAAGACCAATGTCTTTACAGCAATGTATCAATGTTGAACCAAGACTGCAAAAATTAATAAATGAGGATAAAAGGGTTGATCGTTTAATTAATTTATCTCTTAAATTAGAGGGGCTAAATCGTAATGTTGCTACTCATGCAGCAGGTGTGGTCATTGCAGACAAAAAATTAACAGAGACTGTCCCTCTCTACAAAGATAATTCAGCAGATTTACTGTTACCCTCAACTCAGTTTGACATGTACTCAGCAGAAAATGCTGGACTTATCAAATTTGACTTTTTAGGTTTGAAGACACTAACAGTTATAGATAAAGCACAAAAATTAATAAATAAAACTAATAATCTATTTAACATTGAAAAAATTAATTATGAGGATCAGAAAGTCTATGAATTATTGTCAAGCGGTAAAACAGTTGGTTTGTTTCAACTTGAAAGTTCTGGAATGAAAGATGCACTTATAAACATGAAACCTAATAGATTGGAGGATATAATTGCATTAGTTGCTTTATATAGACCAGGTCCAATGAGCAATATTCCGATTTATAATGAGTGTAAGAATGGTTTAAGAGAACCAGATTATCTACATCCAAAATTAGAAGAAATATTAAAACCTACTTATGGTGTAATAATTTACCAAGAACAAGTTATGCAGATAGCTCAAGTTTTATCAGGATTTTCTGCTGGAGAAGCAGATATATTAAGAAGAGCTATGGGCAAGAAAAAGAGAACAGAATTAGAAAAACAAAAACAAAGATTTATCGATGGAGCATATAAGAATGGTATTAATAAAGATATTGCGGCTGGTATATTTTTAAAAATTGAGCCATTTGCTGAATATGGATTTAATAAAAGTCATGCAGCAGCTTATGCTGTAATAGCCTATCAAACAGCTTTTTTAAAAACTCACTACCCACATGAATTTTTTGTAGCATCAATGTCAATGGAATTATCTAACCAAAAAAAATTAAGTGAGTTTTATGAGGAATTAAAAAGACTTAATATTCCAATTATAAGACCAGATATAAATAAATCATTTACAGATTTCTATTCAGATGGAGTAAATTTTTATTACGCTTTAGGTGCAATAAAAAATGTAGGACACGATACGATTTCAAATGTTATAAATGAGAGATCCAATAACGGATTATTTAAAAATTTTTCAGATTTTGTTGAAAGGGTTAATCCTAAAGATATAAATAAATTACAACTTGAAGGTTTAGTTCAAGCAGGAGCATTTGATAATTTAAATGAAAATAGACAATCAATCTTTAAATCAATTCCAAATTTAATTTTAAAATCAAAAAATATTCATGAAAATAAAACCTTAAATCAAATTGATTTATTTGGAAAACAAGAAAAAGAAGACTTAAATTTTTTAGAAAAAATTGATGATTGGACCACTGATATAAAACTTACAAAAGAATTTGAAACTTTAGGATTTTATATTTCAGACCACCCATTGAACCAATTTAAATCAATTTTTAATAAATATAATATTGTTAATTATGAAGAATTTGAAAATGATATACATATATTAAGCTCTAATATTGCTTGCACAGTTCTTAAAATCCAAGAAAAAAAAACGCAAAAAGGTAATTCTTATGCTATAGTTAAATTTTCAGATTTAACATCCGCATTTGAATTATTTATCTTCTCAGATGTTTTTGAGTTAAATAGAGACAAGTTGAAAGAAGGCCAATCACTCTTTTTATCTTTGAATAAAATTTATAATGATGAAACAAAAACTAAAAAAAGAATAAATGTTAAAGAAGTAACGTTGTTGACAGATATTACTAACAAACCAATTAAAAATGTTATATTTAAATTTAATAACTATGATGATTTAAAAAAAATAACAAAACTTAGTAAAATGAATAGCAACACAGATGTAAAAGTTATTTTATATAAAGATAAGAGCAAATATGTTTTTAAACTCAAGGAAAAGAGAAATGTAAGCAATAATCTTATAAATACACTAAATCTAACAAAAAATGTTAAAATTGAGTAAAAAAATTACTTGTAATTCTATAAATTATTAGTATTTATTTCGAAATTAACACGCACACAATTAGTGGTTTAATACCTCCGGTCCCATTTGGGCTATGATTGTGGTGGTATAACCGGGAAAATATATGAAAATACCTAAAATAACTATAGAGCAATTATTAGAAGCTGGTGTTCATCTTGGTCATAAAACTTTGAGATGGAACCCAAAAATGAAAAAATTCATATTTGGCAAGAGAGATTCAATACATATTATCGATCTTACGCAAACACTCGAATTAACAAATAACGCATTAGAAAAAGTTCATAATACTGTTACATCAGGTGGCAAGATATTGTTTATATCAACAAAAAAACAAGCATCTGAAGCAATAGCACAGTTAGCTAAAGAAACAGACCAATATTTTGTTAATTATAGATGGTTAGGTGGAATGTTAACTAATTGGGGGACGATCTCAAATTCTATAAAAAAATTAAATAAAATTAATTCAGATTTAATATCAGAAAATAGAGGTTTTACTAAAAAAGAACTACTTAAAATGAGTGGTCAAAGAGATAAGTTGCAAAGGTCACTTGGTGGAATAATGGAAATGAAAAAGGTTCCAGATTTAGTTTTTATTATTGATACAAATTATGAATCTCTTGCAATAAAAGAGTCAATTAAACTTGGCATTCCAATAATAGCAATACTTGACACAAATTCAGATCCAGATGGTATTGATTATCCAATTCCAGGTAATGATGATGCAAGAAGATCAATAGATTTATATTGTAATTTAATTAAAGAAACGATTAATGATGCCAAACAAAATATAAAAATTGTTACTGATGAGACAAAGCTTGAAGAAAAAAAAATCGATAAAAAAATTACTAAAGAAAATAAAACTTCTGATAAAAAACTAAATTAATTTTTTATTATTTTAATAATAATGAGTGATATAGAAAAAGTAAAAAAATTAAGACAATCTACTGGAGCTGGTTTTAAAGATTGTAATATCGCTTTGAAAGAGTCTAGTGGAGATCTAGAAAAAGCTGCTGAAATTTTAAGAGTGAAAGGTGTAGCGAAAGCATCAAAAAAAATGTCTAGAGATGCTAAAGAGGGAGTTATAGTTATCAGTGGCAATAAAGAAAAAACCTCTTTAATTGAGATTAATTGTGAAACAGATTTCGTTGCAAAAAATGATGATTTCATAAGTTTTGTTAAAGAAATTAGTGAAATAAATAATGAGTGTTCATCAAACTTAGAAAAATTATATAAGTCATCAATGATTAATGGAAAGACTGTTGATGAAAATTTAGTTGCATTAATCGCCAAAATTGGCGAAAAAATTACTATTGGAAAATGCAAAACAATTAATAATACTAATTCGTTTAGTTACATATACCAACATTCTGTTATAAAAGATAATGTATCAAAGCTTGGTGTAGTTGTTTCATTAGAAATTAAAGAGACAAATGATCAAATTAATCTTTTCGGTAAACAATTATCAATGCATATTGCTGCATCAAATCCACTAGCACTAAATTCAGATGAAATTAATCAAGAAATTATTGATAAGGAGCAAGAATTAATAGCTGAAGAGTTAAAAAACTCTGGAAAACCTGATGAAATTGCAAAAAAAATTGGTATTGGTAAGATAAATAAATTTAAAGAAGAAAACAGTTTATTGACTCAAAATTGGGTTATGGAACCTAAAAAAAAAGTTAAGGATATTTTGTCTGAAATAAATATTAAAGATCTAAAAATTAAAGAGTTTACCAGAATTAAGATTGGCGAATAATGTTCGATGATAATTCATATAGGATGAAAATGTCGAAAACAATTGAGGTTTTTTCTAAAGAGCTTAGTTCTTTAAGAACAGGGAGAGCAAATGCTAGCATGTTAGACTTAATAAAAGTTGATGTTTATGGGCAAAAAATGCCTATAAATCAACTTGCAACTATTACTACGCCAGAAGCTAGAACAATAAATATTCAAGTATGGGATACAAATAATATCGAACTGATTGACTCTGCAATCAAAAAATCAGAGTTAGGATTAAATCCTCAAACTGACGGTCAATTAATGAGATTACCAATTCCAGATCTAAGCGAGGAAAGAAGGATAGAAATAAAAAAAATTATTAGATCAATGGGCGAAAAGTGTAAAATTTCTATTAGAAATATTAGAAGAGATGCAAATGACGAAATAAAAAAATTACTAAAGTCAAAAGATATATCCGAGGATGATGAAAAGAAATTAGAAAAAAAAATTCAAGATTATACTGATAAAAATATAAATATAATTGATGAAAAAGTTTCGGTTAAAGAAAAAGAAATAATGACTATATGATACAACCTCAACATGTAGCCATAATCATGGATGGAAATGGCAGATGGGGAATTAAAAAAAAAAAATCTAGAAATTACGGTCATAAAAGAGGATTAGTTGCTGTAGGCAATATCATAAATGCAGCTATAAAAAAAAAAATTAAATATATAACACTATTTATTTTTTCAACTGAAAATTGGAAAAGACCAATTAAAGAAGTAAATTATTTGTTCAATCTTTTGGAAAGCTATATTGATAAAGAAATTGATAATTTATTAAAAAAAAATATAAAAATTAAAGTAATAGGTAATATTAAACCTTTTCCGAAAATATTAAAACTTAAAATAAAGAAATTAGAAAAATTAACATCTAGAAATAAAAATATTCAAATAAATATGGCTTTGAATTATGGCTCAAGAGAAGAAATTATAAATACATTCAAGATACTAAAGAATAAAAATATAAAAATAAATGAAAAAAATTTTGAAAAATTTTTATACACCAAGGATATACCTGACCCTGACATTTTAATTAGAACAGGAAATACTAAAAGAATAAGTAACTTCTTAACTTGGCAATTAATTTATACAGAAATTTTCTTTCTGAAAAAAATGTGGCCCGATTTTACAAAAAATGATTTTTTTAAAATAATAAATAAATTTAAAAAAATAAATAGAAATTTTGGTGGATTAAATGTCAGAGGCGGTTAAAAGAGTAATTA
>CABZJA010000009.1 GCA_902525935.1 uncultured Pelagibacteraceae bacterium
CTGAATTTTATTATTTTTTATATCTTGATAAATTATTTGAACATTATTTTTAGTATTTGTAGCTTTTAAGAGTTTAGTATTTTGTTGGATATAAACCTTTTTAAAAGATTTAAGTCTGTTTCGTAATTGCTTTTCTAAATCAGGTTGGTGAAATCTATAACTTGGATACCATCCATTTTCGGTTACTTCTTTTGGTCTAGGCCAATCTAAAATTACATCACCCTTTTTATTTACAAACTTAGTACCTTTATTAATTAAAGTATATTTTAGAAATTTATCTGTAATTCCAATTGTTTGGAATACTCTCATAACCTCGTCATCGAAATGAACTGCTCTTGGAAGAGGGTAAAAACTATTTTCTTTTTCTAAAATTAAAATTGAATAACCTTGAATTGCTAATAAGTTTGCTAAAGTTCCACCTGTTGGACCTAATCCAACAATTACTGCATCATATTCTTTCATTAACTTTTTAATTTATTTTTTTTTAGCTATATTGGAATATAGCCAAGGGCAATCAACTAATAAAGGAGCTTGTTTACCTTCTGCAGCAGTTTGCATTCTTTTATCTCTAAATTTTTTTCTTTCCTCTTCTGGTAAATATAACCTTTCATGTCCCCAAAAGCTTGGGCCTTCAAAAGTTTCAATAGCTTCCCAAGATTTAGGATCTATTATTCTTCCACCCCATCCATTTTCTACAAAAAATCCTGATGGTGTTATTGAATAAAATGAGGTCATGTAATCATTAGTATGCCTTCCCATTGTATAAGCAATTTTGTCGTCTTTTAAATTCATTAAGTCATATCCCTGTCCAACATCATCTAAAGAATTGTATTCAACCATAAAATGGTGAAATCCTTTTTGACCTGATCCAAATAATGCAAAACTATGATGTCTACCATTAACGTGAAAGAAACATAATGATATTGGTGTATTGCTATAATCGCTGATTTTAAAATCCAAAAGGTCTTTATAGAAAGGAACAAGTTTATTAAAATCTTTAGCATGTAAAACAACATGGCCCATTCCTAATGCACCAGTTTTAAATCCTGAAATTGGTCTAGATGGATTGAAAGGATCACTATCTTTCATTGGATCAAATATTAATTCTATCTGATTGCCCTGAGGGTCTTTAAAATAAATTAAATCTTTAACAAATCTTTTATCTGCAAATGAGGATTGTCCATAAGTTACTTGGATATTATTATTCTCGAGACGATCAGCATACATTTTTAAATCTTCTTTTTTCTCAACTTCCCAGCCCATAAAGGCCAGACTATCTCCAGTGTCTCCCGTCACAACTAATCTTTGCTTTTGATCATCCATTCTAAATGAAAGAGAGTCTTTTGCTCTATCTACCTGCTGCATTCCCAAACATTTTTGTGAATAATCTGACCAGTCTTCAATTCGATCTGAATTAACGCCGATGTAACTTAATGCATTTATTGCCATTCAATTATTATACAGGATTTAAATTGAGCCTGCATTATTTAATACAGGCTCAAAAATTAGGTTTAAATTAACCGTCTATTTTAGATATAATTTGTCTTGCTCTTTTTAAAACTGCGTCACCATCAAGGCCTTTGCCTTTCATTTCAGCAAGCCAGTTTGCTTCGATAGGTGCTAATATTTTCTTATATTCAGCTATAACATCATCAGAAGCTACTATGATCTCATGTCCAGGTTTATTATCTACCTCAACTCTCATTTTAGCATTTTGACTATCTATTAATCCAGATGCCCAGTCACCAAACCACTGACCACTAAATTTATCTACACATCCTTTGCCTTTAGCTGATAATCCATCGTATTTACCTTGGTTCATTATCAAACCAAATGTTGCATTAGTTATGTTAACTTCAGTGTGATATTTAGTTACATCAAATAGTCTGAAAGATCCGATTGCAGTGTAAGGGAATGGAGTTCCATCAATTACACCTTTGTTAAGTGCTTCCGATGTTCCAGGAGCTGGCACTCTTACACCAGTTGCTCCAAGAGTTTTTAAAATTGTTCCAGCAATTTTACTTGGGACTCTCATTTTCTTACCTTTAAAGTCAGCAGGTCTTACAACTTTATCTGACTTCATATGTATTTGATATCCAGGATTAGAATGTAAACCAATTAGTTTAATTCCTGCCATCTCTTTATCTAAGTAACCTTCTTCATAAAGAGTATTTAAAGCTCTAGATCCTGCTTTTGAAGTTTTTGTTAAAAAAGGTAATTCAATTACAGAGCTCAATGGAAACTGTCCTCCGATATATCCAAGTACCGTCCATGAAATGTCTGCTACACCTTTTGTAACAATATCATATTGTTGTGGTGGTTTTCCTAATACACCTCCTGCAAACATTTTAACATTAACTGCTCCAGCTGAACATTCGTTTACTTTGTCAGCCCATGCAGCAAGAATTTTGCTTGCGATAAATGCTTTTGGTGGTTCAAATGTTGCAAGTTTAAGTTCAGTTGCTGAAGCAGCATTTACTATACCTAAACTTAAAACACCAAAAACAAATCCAATTATTTTGTTTTTCATATTTCTCCCTCTAAAATTTATATTAAAATTTTAACTCTAATTTGAGATTATTTCATCCTTAATAGTGTTAGATAAAACACCAATATCAGTGATTTCGACTTCAACATTGTCTCCTGGTTTCATAAAAACAGGTGGATTTCTTTTAAAGCCTACTCCACCAGGAGTTCCTGTTACCAAAACATCTCCTGCTCTCCATGCCATAGCTTTGGATACATAAGAAATTAAAATTGGTATATCGAAAATTAATTGACTTAGTTTTGCATTTTGCATTACTTCACCATTTAGCCTAGTCTCTATTGTTAAACTTTTATAGTCATGAATATCTTCTGCTAAAACCATGTGAGGACCAAAACTTCCTGTTTTTTCAAAATTTTTTCCCATACCAAATTGTCTTGTATGTTTTTGCCACTCTCTAATAGTACTTTCGTTGTAACAAGAAAAACCAACGATGTGCTTTAGCGCATCCTCTGGTTTGATGTGTTTACCACCCTCATCCATTACAACTGCCATTTCTCCTTCAAAGTCTAAACTTTCTGATACACTTGGTCTTTGTATTGATTGCATATGAGCTGTTTGGCTTTCTGGAAATCTGTGAAATATAACTGGGTTTTCCTCAACAGTACGATTAGTTTCTTTCACATGTTCACTGTAATTCAAACCTACACATATAATTTTACCTGGATTAGGAATTAAAGGCGAATATTTAATTTGATCAAGTTTTATAGATCCTGGATTATTCTTTGCATATTCTTTTGCTTCTTTAATCTTTTTTATCTTTATTAATTCTTTTAAACTTGAAGCTCCATCTATCTTTCCAGTTAGATCGGTTATTAAATTATTTTCAATAATTCCAAACTTTTCACTGTTATCATGATTGAATGAGATAAATTTCATATTTTTATAACTTTATACGTTAATCTCTGATAAATTAGAAGAAAGTTTATCAAATGAAATTTAAAATTAATTACATATTTGATCTTTCAGCAATTATATCAGGATTAATATTATTATCTTTAGCTATACTAACTTTTTGTGATGTCTTTGGTAGAAGATTTCTAAATTCTCCCGTTACAGGAACAATTGAATTAGTTGAATTCGGAATGGCATTGGTTGCTTTCTTAGCAATGCCGAGAGCTTTCTTTTTAAATGCGAATGTCTCCGCTGATTTCATAAAAAATATCTCAAACAATGCCTTTCAAATTTTCATAAATATTTTTAGATTTATTTTAATGATAGTCATTATGTCTATGATGGCATATGCAACGACAAAAGAGGCTATGGCTTTTTTTAAAAATGAGAGAGTAACCATTGATTTAGAAATATATTTTTATCCTTTTTATTATGCAGCTTCTGTTGGCATGTGGTTGAGTGTTGTTGCTATAGTTTTTTGGTTAATAAGTGCTTTAAGGAGTGAAAACTCATGAGCTTTGATCCTATTATAAGCGGTTCGTTATCTTTTTTAATCGTATTAATTCTTATGGCATTAAATGTGCCAATAGGTATTTCAATGTTAGTAGTTGGTTTTACTGGTTTTGCTTTAATTACAGGTTTTGAACAAGCCCTTTTCGTTTTAGGAACTGCTCCGTTTGAAGCTGTCTCTAAATACACTTTATCTGTATTACCTCTTTTCGTTTTGATGGGAAATCTTGCAAATAGAGCAAACTTATCCCGAAATTTATATGATGCAGCTTATGCAATTGTTGGACACTATAAAGGTGGATTAGCAATGTCTACTGTAGGTGCTTGTGCTGGATTTGGAATGATTTGTGGATCTTCAATTGCAACAGCAGCTACGATGTCACAAATGGCTGGACCAGAAATGAAAAGACACGGATATAGCGATGCATTGATAAGTGGTTCCGTTGCATCAGGTGGAACATTAGGAATTATAATTCCACCGAGTGTAATATTAATAATTTATGCCTATTTAACTGAGCAATCGATACAGCAACTATTTTTTGCAGCCTTGATACCAGGATTGATTGCTGTAGTTTTATATATGATTGCTATTAGAGTTTATTTACTAATTTACCCAGATCAAGGGGGACATGGAGAGAAAATGACTGCAAAAGACAGAATATCTGCTCTAACAAAAGTTTTTCCAATATTTTTAATCTTCGCGATAATTATGGGTGGACTTTATCTTGGTTTCTTTACAGCAACTGAAAGTGCAGCAGTTGGAGTTATTTTAGTAATCATATTTATTTTTTTTAGGGGTGAGCTCACAATTGAACTGCTTAGAAATTCTATATGGGATACTGTAAAAACTGTCGGTGCTCTTTATCTAATTGTTATTGGTGCAAGTGTTTTTAATTTTTTAATAACAGTTACTCAGTTACCTTTCACAGTTGTAGATTTTATTAATGATCTTCAACTAACTCCATTGGGAATTATTTTGGTAATATGTGCAATTTATTTAGTTCTGGGAACTGTAATGGACTCACTTGCAATGTTATTTTTAACTATTCCTGTTTTTTATCCTGTTATTGCTGATGCTGGCATTGACCCAGTTTGGTTTGGAATATTTGCTGTAATTGTTGTAGAATTTGGATTGATATCACCCCCTGTTGGTATGAATTTGTTTGTAATTAAAGGAGTGATGAACAAAACACCTCTTCAAACAATTTGGTTTGGTACTTTACCGTTCTTAATTACTGATGTTATTAGACTTGCGTTATTAATAGCTTTTCCAGCTTTATGTTTGTACTTGCCAAGTTTAATGTATCCTTAGATTACCAAACACCAATCATTATACCACCATCTTCAGAATAATCTCTCTCTTTTAAAACAAATTCATCGTCAGCGGCAGTTCTATTTTTTCGATCTGTTAATCTTTCTAGCAAAATATCTTTCATTTGATTTAGTATGTTTTGATGATCTTTAGATTGACCAAGATCGTTAAATTCATCTTTATCTTTTTCTAAATCAAATAATTGAGGTGGAAAACCTTTATAATAAATATATTTCCATTTATCGTTTCTAATCATATAGGCTCTTGCGTCTGAAGCGCCTATATCTAAAATTTTTCTAGCTTCATTAAACGAATAATCTATCTCACTAAATACACTCTCTCTCCATTTGCTAATTTTTTCATCTCTTAGAATTGGAATTAAAGAAGAACCTTCTAGTCTATGTTTGCTCGCTTTACTTTCTACAGCATCTAAAAATGTTGGAAGTAAATCAATTGCCTCTATAAATCTTTTTTCTTTTTTTCCTCTCGTTTTGTTTGCTTCTTTACTTGGATCGTAAATAATCATTGGCACTTTAACTATTTGCTCATGAAATAATTCTTTTTCACCAAGCCAATGATCACCATGGTAATCTCCATGATCTGATGTAAAAACAATCATAGTATCTTGCATATTTCCATTTTCTTCCAAAAATTTAAAAAGTCTCCCTAGATTGTCATCAATTTGTTTTATTAAACCCATATAACCAGCAAGAACTGTCTCTCTTACGTTTTCTTGTGAAAATGTTTTTGAAATACTATTCTCCATAAAAGCTTTATAGACAGGATGATTAATATTTTTTTCTGAGTCTGATCTTTGAACAGGATAAAATTGATTTTGCGAATACATATTATGATATGGTGCGGGAGCAATATAAGGCCAATGTGGTTTTATATACGATAGATGCAAAAACCATTGTTCTTTAGTTTCTTTTATAAAATCAATTGCTCTATTAGTCATAAATGCAGTTTCTGAATGTTTTTCTGGTAACCTAGATGGTTTATTTGAATTTCTTAATCTCCAACCACTTAAAACTTCTCCTTTTTCTCCATCAACTGAATTTGCCCAACTATCCCATGGATTATTTCCATCATATCCTAATTTATTTAACCATTCATTATAGGATAATTTTTTTTCAGATTTTTTCATAATGTTGTTTGGATGCAGACCATCATCTCTCTCATAAGGATCAAACCCAGGTTCCATTACGATGGAACCAATCTCTGTGGTTTTTGAAATTCCCAATCTATTCATGCTATTAATATCAGGTCTCATATGTGTTTTACCAACAACACAAGTTTTTATTCCCGACTGCCTCAAATAATCACCAATAGTTAATTCACCAATTGGAAGTGGTACTTGGTTCCAGGTTGAGCCATGACTAAATACTGTTCTTCCTGTGTAGTAAGATGCTCTTGATGGACCACATACAGGTGCTTGAACATAAGCCGACTCAAACATTATAGCTTTTTTTGCTAAGTTATCTAAGTGAGGAGTTTTTAAATGGGGATGGCCATAACATGAAAGATAATCCCATCTTAGTTGGTCGGCCATTATAAAAAGAATATTCTTAACTTTCATTTATTTCCTGACAGTTAATTATTTTTATAATGAAATTCTACTAATCTCAACTAACAAGAGACTTTTGAGGTTTCATATCACTCTTGCTTATACCAGCTACTTTAACTGGTTTTTTCATAGCATCTCTTCTGAATGGCTCACCTAATTCTTGATTTAGAATTATTTCGATAAATGTAGTAATACCTTTTGTCTGATCTTCGCATGATTGTTTAATAGCTTTAGTGGTTTCTTCCATTGTATTTGCAATAACACCTTTTAAGCCACATGCATTAGCAACTTTTGCATAACTTAATTCTGGATCTAACTCTGTTCCAACAAAATTATCATCGAACCATAAAATTGAATTTCTTTTTTCAGCACCCCATTGATAATTTCTAAAGATTACCATTGTTATTGCAGGCCACTCTTCTCTTGCACAAGAACTCATTTCATTCATGCTTATTCCAAATGCTCCATCACCTGCAAAACCTATAACGGGTGTATCTGGACATCCAATTTTTGCTCCAAGAATAGATGGAAATCCATAACCACATGGTCCAAATAAACCTGGTGCCAAATATTTTCGTGGTTTTTCAAATGTAGGGTAAGCGTTACCAATTGCACAATTATTTCCAATATCACTTGAAATTATAACATCTTCTGGCATCCCAGCTTGAATAGCTCTCCATGCTTGTCTTGGAGACATTCTATCTTTATCTCTTTCTCTTGCTTCTTTATTCCATACAGTTCCTGGGTCATCATCCTCATGATCTAAACTTGTAAGAGTTTGCAACCATGCAGATTTTGTTTGATGAATTAGATTTTTTCTATCCTCTCTACCATTATCTCCAGCATTTGATGAAAGTTTTTCAAATATTTGTTGAGCTACCATTTTAGCGTCACCGCATATACCAACTGTAACTTTCTTTGTTAAACCAATACGATCGGGGTTCATATCAACTTGAATAATTGTTGCATCTTTTGGCCAATAATCAATTCCATATCCTGGTAAAGTTGAAAATGGATTTAATCTTGTTCCTAATGCCAATACTACATCAGCTTTTGAAATTAACTCCATTGCAGCTTTAGATCCATTGTAACCTAATGGACCAACAGCTAGCGGATGGCTACCTGGAAAGCTATCGTTATGTTGATATCCATTACATACAGGTGCATCAAGCTTTTCTGCTAATTTCTTACAATCATCAATCGCATCACCTATGACAACTCCTGCCCCAGATAAAATTATAGGGAATTTTGCTTCTGATAATAATTTCGCCGCTCTATCAACAGCGTCTTTTCCGCCACCTTGTCTTTCAAATCTTACAATTGGAGGTAATTCTATATCTATCACTTGTGTCCAAAAATCTCTTGGTACATTTATTTGCGCAGGCGCTGAACCTCTAAATGCTTTTTCTATTACTCTGTTTAAAACTTCTGCCATCCTTGATGGGTCTCTTACTTCTTCTTGATAACACACCATGTCTTTAAATAAATTCATTTGCTCTACTTCTTGAAAACCACCTTGGCCCATAGTTTTGTTTGCAGCTTGTGGTGTAACTAGTAGTAGCGGAGTGTGATTCCAGTAAGCAGTTTTTATTGGTGTAACAAGTCCTGTAATACCTGGACCATTTTGAGCAATCACCATTGACATTTTTCCAGTTGCTCTAGTGTAACCATCAGCAATCAATCCACCATTTGTTTCATGAGCAACGTCCCAAAAAGTTATTCCAGCTTCTGGGAAAAGATCAGAAATAGGCATGAATGCGGAACCAATAATACCAAACGAATGTTCAATACCATGCATCTGTAAAACTTTTACAAAAGCTTCTTCGGTTGTCATTTTAGCCATATCAAGTACTTCTTAATTCTATTTTTTAATTGTCAAAGAGATCAATTCATATATAAATTGGGTCGAATTTCAAACAAAGAAATCGTCACAATGGCCGGCACAGATATTATAATCCACGATGAAAAAGACAATGTAGGTGTTGTAGTTATTGAAAAAATTACACCTAAACAAGACTGTGATTGCTGGATTATGGAAAATGATAAATCAGTAAAAATTCAATCGATGGATGAAATACCTTTGGGTCATAAAATTGCTATGACTGATCTTAACGAGGGAGATACAATATTAAAGTACGGGCATGATATTGGCAAAGTAGTAAAATCTATTAAAAAGGGTGAACATGTACATGTTCACAACGTAAAAACTAAAAAGTGGTAAAATGGAAATTCCAAAAACTTTTTTAGGATATAAAAGAGAAGATGGAAGAACAGGTACAAGAAATCACGTAATAATTCTACCTGTTGATGATATTTCAAATGCTTGTGCTGAAGCTGTAGCTAATAATATTAAAGGTACGATTGCACTCCCACATTCTTATGGAAGATTACAATTTGGAGCAGACTTAGAGCTTCATTTCAGAACAATGATTGGAACAGGAAAAAATCCAAATGTTGCAGCAGTTATAGTAATTGGTATTGAGCCTAAATGGACAAAAAGAATTGTTGATGCAATTGCAACGACTGGAAAACCAGTTGAAGGTTTTAGTATAGAAGGTGTAGGAGATATAGACACTATCGCAAGAGTTTCAAAGAAAGCTCAAGAATTTTCAATTTGGGCTTCAGAGAAACAAAGAGAAGAACGTCCTATAAGTGATTTATGGATATCAGTTAAATGTGGTGAGTCAGATACAACATCTGGATTAGCATCAAATCCTACAGTTGGAAATTTAATGGATAAATTAGAGCCCCTTGGTATTCATTTATGTTTCGGTGAAACATCTGAGCTAACAGGTGCTGAAACTGTTTGTGAAAAAAGAGGAAAAACTCCTGAGGCTCAAGAAAAGTTTAGAAAAACATGGAGTTCTTACAATGATTTCATCTTAAAAGAAGCAACAGATGATCTTTCTGAAAGTCAACCAACAGCTGGAAACATAGCTGGTGGACTTACAACAATTGAAGAAAAAGCATTTGGAAACTTTCAAAAAATTGGTGGATGTAAATTTATTGATGTACTAGAGCCAGCTGAAGAACCAACAAAAGGTCCTGGATTATACTTTATGGATACCTCATCAGCTGCTGCTGAATGTGTTACTTTGCAAGCTGCAGGAGGATTTAATCTTCATCTATTTCCAACTGGACAAGGAAATATAATTGGAAACCCAATTGAACCAGTCGTAAAACTAACTGCTAATCCTTTAACTGCTAGAACTATGAGTGAACATATTGATGTTGATGTTTCTAAAATCTTATCAAGAGAAATAAATTTGGATGAAGCTGGTGACGAATTAATTAAAGCTACGATAAGAGTTGCAAACGGTAGATTAACTTGTGCTGAAGCACTTGGTCATAGAGAATTTGTTATGACTAAATTATACAGAAGTGCTTAAGCTTTAAGCTTAGCTTCCCTTGCTTTGTTCCACTTAGAAATATAATTTCTTAAAATTGCAGCTCCAATTCCAAGAACTACTGCTAATACAACTGATGTGAGCCCGTAAAAAACTGGAAGGTCTTTAGAATAATCTAAAATAAACTGTGCAATGTTACCGAGGTTTTTAGTTCCATTTACTACCGTTTCAACAACTACATCATCTTTAATAAAGGTGTCATAAGCAATTGCAATTCCTACTAATAATAAAAGTACTGCTAAGATTGTTTTAAATTCCGTGCTATCAACTTTTTCACCAATTTTTTGACCAAACTGAACACCAATAATTGAGCCAAGTATAAGTACAAAAACTAAAACAAGATCAATTGTTCCGTAATTAAAAGCATGAAGAACAGTTACAATTGCACTTACAAATATTGTAACAAACAAAGATGTACCAGGAATTAGTTTGGTTGGCATTCCAATAATATAAATCATTGCAGGAACCAGTATAAATGCACCACCTACTCCCATAATTGCAGCGATATATCCTACAATTAAACCAATAATAATTGGAGTAAATGCACTTTCATAAACCTTTGATTTTTTAAAACGCATTCTAAAAGGAAGTCCATGTATCCAATAATGCGTATGTAATTTTTTTCTTACAACAATTTTTTTTCTAGCCTTATCAATTTCTGATACTCCTTGAATAAGCATTAAAGTTCCAAGCATAGCTAAGATATACATGTAGCCTAAAGAGATAACGATGTTTATTTTTCCAATATCCTGAAAATAAGTAAAAGTTAAGATCCCTAGTAAGGTTCCAATAGTTCCTCCGACCACAATCATCAATCCCATTTTATAATCTAATGTACCTTTTAAGTAATGAGTAGTTGAACCAGATACCGATGTACCTAAAATATTGCTTGCTTCATTTGGCACTGCATAAGCTGGTGGAATACCTAAAAAAATTAAAAATGGTGTCATTAAAAATCCTCCACCTACACCAAACAATCCTGAAAGAATACCAACTGCTAAACTTAAACCAAATATAAAGAGTATGTTAATTTCGACTTGAGCTATTGGAAGAAAATATTCCATATAATCTAACTATTCCTCTCATAATCTAAAGTCAATGATTATAAGAATAAATTAAATAAAATTTTGAAATGTTCCAAGGATTATAATTGCCCAAGTAAAAAATATAAAAATATAAAGAAAAGATTTAATTATTTTTGAAAGCTGGTTTGAAACTAATAAAGAGATTTTTTTAATATTTTGATTAAAAACTTGATACATAACTGCGAAATATCACAAGTTTTATTAAATGCAAATAATATTTAGTTAAATTTAAAAAATGGTTGCCCCAAAGACTTTGACCTCATCTCCCTCTTCGCCAAGGACAAGTCGACCTAAAAAGTCTCCAGGTATCTCTGTACTGTTTTGTTTATATATAACAGTTACGTACAAGCCTCTTCTTAGACAACCTATGGCCTTACACCCTTCTTTAAGGCTTGAGATTAGCTTATTGCTTGCCCATTGCTTGCCAAGCTCTACTTCGTTGGCCCCGTAAAGCATTTGTGATGATAGATCCTTAGTAAAACCACCATAATCTTTCATGTTGGAACATCTGACCATGTTATCCCAGATAGGATTAGCAATTTTAATGATTTCTTCGTCTGATTTGTCGACAATACTCATCTAAAATGGTTAGGAAGCTTGCTTCTTCTCTTTATCATCAACGATATGATAAACAGGCTTTTTCTCCATTTCAAATTTTCCAGTTTCAGGATCTCTTCTAGAAACAGTTAAACAGTGCCAGTTTTCATCATCAAGTTTCATATGATCGCCTCTATAATAATAGCCTGGCCAACGTGTTTCTTCTCTAAATAACGTATGATGAGCAACACATTCTGAAGTTACAGCTCTATGCTTAAGTTCCCATGCTCTCATCAACTGGTGATAATCTTCAGCTCCAACATGATCTAAGTCTTCTTGTAGTAATTGTAGCTGTTCTAAGCCTTTTTTAAGTAGATTATCATTTGTCATATAATTATTTGTTAATCCACCACAATATTCATCCATAATTTTTTGTAGTCTTTGTAATCCTTGTATAGGTAATATATAACTTGGAGAAACAGTTCCTCCGGTAATCTCATTTCTGCCCACTGTATAATTCTCAATTGGCTTGAATATTTCTTCTTTAAGCTTATCTAATTGTGCATCAGAAACTTCTATATCATCAGCTTTTTTATCTTGAATATATTTAACAGCAGCTTTAGACGCTAACCTTCCTTCTGTGAATGAGCCAGATGAAAATTTGTGAGCACTTCCGCCAACTGCATCTCCTGCTCCAAATAATCCATCTATAGTCATCATTCTATTGTATCCCCAAAAATATTCATCAGGTGCTATATCTTCTGGTCCACTAACCCATGCTCCTGAACATGTAGCATGAGATCCCATTACATATGGTTCTGAAGTTGTTAATTCAGGGTTTGTATATTTTGGATCAATATTTTGAGATGCCCAAACTACTGCTTGACCAACTGTCATACCTAAGAAATTTTCCCATCCAACAGTTTCTAAGTGTGGGTCTTGGAATGCTTCTTTTGTAACCATATGGATTGGTCCACCACCTGCAGCTGTTTCTTGAATAAATGCGTGATTTCTTAAACAAGTTGGCGTTGGATGATGGTCTATATACTCTCCTACTAATTCTTTAGTAGCATCGTACCATTTCTTCTCATAGTTTTCGCCATTAGCATTTTGAGTATAAGTTTTTAAATGTAAGAAATATGCTCCAACTGGACCATAACCATCTTTAAATCTACATAGTACAATTCTATTTTCCATTTGAGTCATTTTTGCACCTGCTTGAATAGGTAATGCATAAGCAGATCCATTACTCCAAGGTGCATACCATGTTCTACCCATACCCTCACCAACTGCTCTTGGTTTAAATATGTGCGAAGCTCCTCCAGCAGAAACAACTACGGTTCTTGATTTGAATACGTGAAAATTTCCAGTTCTAACATTAAAGCCAACTGCGCCAGCTATTCGGTTTGGATTTTTTTCATCTTTTAAAAGATGAGTAATCATTATTCTGTTATAAATTTTATCAGCAGATTTTTTTGCAGCTTCAGCTACAATTGGTTTGTAACTTTCACCGTGTATCATAATTTGCCACTTACCTTCTCTTTGATATCTTCCAGTCTCTTTATTTTTCATCATTGGAAGACCCCACTCATCAAACATGTGAACAGTTGAGTCTACATGACGTGCCATGTCATAACCTAAATCTTCTCTAACAAGACCCATCAAATCATTTCTAGCATACCGTACGTGATCCTCTGGCATATTCTCGCCCCACTGCATTCCCATATAACAGTTAATAGCGTAAAGACCTTGTGCAACGGCGCCACTTCTATCTATATTTGCTTTTTCTACACAAATTATTTTTAAATCTCTTCCCCAGTGTCTTGCTTCAAAGGTAGCGCCTGTTCCAGCCATACCTCCACCGACAACTAGTACATCACATTGTTCTATGATAGTTTTATGCTTAGCCATTAATAATAAACGCCTTGCTTAAATGAATTCTTATCTAAGGTTGGTAAATCTTTTTCAGTATTTAAACCATGTGGCTCATTATATAAAATTTGTGAATTAATCTCTCCTTGATTAGGAGTATCAGCTTCAGCTAATTTTGGTATAAATTTTCCCCAAGGTTTTGTTGTTATTGGTGATACAAAATTTTTCTCTGTACCATTTCTAAATTTAATTCTCCAAGAAATAGTTCCTTTTTCTTCTTCTCTTCTAACTCTAACACTATGACCCATCGGAGCAAAGTCAGCATATCCTCTTACGTCAATTGCATGATTAGGACATGCCTTAACGCATGAATAACATTCCCAACAAAAATTTGGTTCTATATTTTTTGCTCTTCTAATAGTTTCGTCTATGTGCATGATATCTGATGGACATATATCTACGCAATGACCACAACCATCACATCTCGTCATGTATACAAATGTTGACATATCTACTTATTACCTTTCTTTAAAATTTTATCAATCATATTAATAGTGCTTTGGTGCCTCACGTTTAATTCCAAGCCCAAATTTTTCTGGAGCATCTGCAGGTGGAGGTAAATTATCTCTAGAGCCGTCTGCTTCTGCTAAATTTTTTTGGATTGCAGCACCTGGTTTATAGAACATATGAGCAAATTTAGACCAGTAAACTCCTCCAAATAAAACTATGTTAGCTATCGCAAACAAAATTAAAAATAAAATACTTAAACCAGTAGATCCTGAATATTGGAAATACGACCATGCTAAACCAAAGGTAGAAGATAATACTAAAGCTAAAACAAATAAATCTGCTTTTATGATTCTAAAAACTGAGTGAGCTTCAGCAGATACATCTACTCTTAAAAAAAACCAAAACCAATATGCTCCAAGGCAAGTTAAAATTGCACCAGCGTGCCAAATGATTGGCCATATAGATGGAGTTACAGCACTAGGAGAAGAATATCCAAATATCATAACACCTGAACCGATCCAAAATAATATTGTTCCATACATTCCTAATACATGTGCAAATCTTCTTTTACCCAAACCTAATTCAGATGTAGTTCCAATATCATGTACTACTGTTTTTGATATAATCGCTGTTTTCTCTCCAAGGCTTAATTCTCTACTTGCTGCTTTTTTTGCTTTTTTTGCGTTATTAAAAAAATATTTTACATTTTTCTTATGAATAATATCCATCAGTGTTCCAGTCACTACTAATGCTAACATTAGCAAAACAAATGCTTGCATAGCAATTGAAGGGACTGTTGAAGAAAGGACAGCAAATGGGTTTGTTGTGAACATATTATTATCTCCGCTAAATATAATACTAATCTAAGCTCTTAATCTATAAAAAATATTAGTTCAACTGACTAATAATCTCATCTAAATAAAAAAATGTTAATAAAGTTTACTTTTTCCTTACATAATGCTGTTTAGCAGAGATTACAGCTCGTACACCACCTTGAGGATTTTTAACATCATTTTTTCGTCTAGGAATCAGATGAATATGACAATGATTAATAGATTGTCCAGCAACTTTGCCAGAGTTGGTACCAATGTTAAAACCCTTTACGGATTTATCGTTCGTTTCAATTTTTTTTTTTAATTTTTTTATTAATTTATTGCACGCTAGGATTTCTTTTGAAGTTAGATCAAAATAATTTTTAACACAACGCTTTGGAATTATTAGTGAATGAAATTTTGATACAGGGTATGTGTCATTGGTTGCATAAGCAAGTTTGTTTTCAAAAAGATATTCCTTTTTTTTTGTAAAACAGAATATGCACGGATTATTAGGATTGCTCATAAATAATTACCCAATTTTTTTTGTTTAAATATTTGAGTTTTATATTTATTTACAAAAGTTTCATAAGATTTATATTTTTTTCTATTCCAGTTTTTCTCTTTTATAGATGAAACAGTAGAAACTCCCTTTCCAGATCCAATTAAAAGTATTTCCTCGTATTCATTTAATTTATTTATATTAATATTAGTTTTTTTAATCTTAAATTGCTTTTCAAAAAACTTTAGATTGACTCCTCGATAAAATTTCCTGATCGGTGAATAATATTTGTTATCTTTTATAAAAATAATATTTGAAGTTCCTGTTTCTAAAATTTTTCCATTTGAGCAAAGAGCAATATCGGATTTCGTATTATCAATTTTAGATAAATTTTTTAAAATAAATTTATACTTTAGATTTTTATGTTCAGGCTTAATTCTATTGTAATTGACTAACTTTAACTGAAGATTTTTTTTAATTTTTATTTTATTTCTCAAAGAAATAGAAATTAAACTTTTGGTAACTGCAATTCTCAATAAATGATTATAATTTTTTTGTATATTTAAATTGGATTTAATTATTTTAAATATATTTCTTTTTAAATTACGATCATGGATTCTATAATTTTTAGTAGACTTAATAAGATTTGTTATATGTTCTTTAAAAAATAAAATCTTTTGAGGCTTTCCATAGATCCACATAGTTGTAAATACCCCATGGGCATTCCATAGATCTTTAAATTCTTTTTCTTTAAGATCTTTTCGACTGTAAGATTTTTTTAATAAGAATTTTACCATTTGTTGTTAAAAAAGATTCTGGATGAAATTGAAAACCATATACATCATCTCTTTTGTTTTCAAAAGCCATAGCAATATTAGTTTTAGCGCATCTCATAGTAATATCAAAATTTTCCTTAATAAATGGCTCTTGAAGCTTAAGTGAATGATATCTTCCGACTTTAAATTTTGAATTCTTTCTATAGATGGATTTATTCGAAACTACTTTTACTTCAGATTGATAACCATGGAATATTCTCCTTTGTTGAGTAATCTTAGCATTTTCACAATACAATATTTGCTGATACCCTAAGCAAATTCCTATGATTTTTTTTCTGCCTTTAAATTTATTGTAAATTTTCGAAGTATTGGGATAATCTTTGGGTGAACCAGGTCCAGGAGATAATACAATTGTATTAGATTTATTTAATAAACTGTTATTTATTTCAAAATAATTTGAACAATAAACTTTATCAAACTGTGAGAATTGATGCACTACATTCCATGTGAATGAATCCTGGTGATCTATTATATAAATCATTTAAATAATTCTAATAATGATTTTGCTTTTATAAAGTTTTCATTAAATTCTTTTTGTGCTGCACTATCTAGCACAACTCCAGATGCCGCAGATATTTCTGATCTATTTTTATAATTCAATATAGATCTTATTATTATGTTAAATCTCATATCTTTATTAAATTTTATATAACCAAAACTACCTGTAAAAATATTTCTATTCTCTTTTTCTTGTTCATTTAATAATTCTAAAGTTCTTATTTTAGGACAACCTATAACTGATCCACCAGGCATCATAGATTTGATAATATTTTTTATAGTCATACCTTTTAATAGGCTTCCAGATATAGTTGTAACATAATGAAATAAGTGCCTATATTCCTCAACATACTTTTCTTTATCAATTTTTACTGTTCCTGGAATACAAACTCTGGATAAATCACTTCTTTCCATGTCAACAATCATATTATGTTCTTTAGTCTCTTTAGAGTTATTTCTAAAAAACTTTAAAGCACTAGATCTATTCGTTTTTTTTCTTTTTCTTAATGTGCCAGCAATAGGCTTGGTAATGATTTTGTTGCCCTTTTTTAATAATAAAGTTTCAGGTGAGCAACTTACAATAGAATAATTTTTATCTCTAATCATAAAAGACTCTGGTGAAGCATTTGACTTCATTAACCTCCAGAAAAAATTAATTGGATTTATTGAAGATTTATTACGATATTTTGTACAAATTTTTATTTGATATGTTTCTCCTTGTCTTATTTTTTTTGAAAAAATATCAAATATTTTTTTGTATTTTTGATATTTAATATTCAATTTAAATGGTGATAAAATTTTAGTTGGTTTGAAATAATTATTAAATTCTTGCTTTTTTTTGTTTGAAAATATTAAAATATTATCTCTAATTTTAATGATTGTTTCTGGTTTATAAAAAACTCCATTATAAAAACCATTTTTAGACTGATTGCTTATTTTAATTCCAAGTAAATAATTTAAAATTTCATATCCAAAAAAACCAATATATTGATCAGTTTCTTTTTTATATTTCATTTTTTCAAAAGAGTTTAAAAATTTATGTATATTATTTTTTGTTAAGTTAATTTTTTTAGAAAAATCTGTATAAATATCGTAACCATTATCGACCTTGTAGATTATCAGTGGCTTATCCGACTGATAAAGTTTTTCTAAATAAGGGTTAAATTTAAGTTTATGCGATTTGTGGTCTTTCAATTGGCTTCTCTTTTATAGGTAAATGTATCAAACCAGCAAAAATAGATAATGCGATAGATATGTACCAAGCATAATCAAAATTGCCGTTATGTTCGTAGAAAACTCCACTCAAATAAGCTCCTAAAAAAGATCCAATTTGATGACTTACAAAAACAATTCCATATAATAGTCCGATATACTTAGTACCAAATACTTTACCTATGATTCCATTTGTTGGTGGAACTGTTGATAGCCATAACATCCCAAATGTAATTCCAAAGATTACTGAATTGAAAACACTTGGTGGTAGGAATATGAAATAAATTATTGACACTCCTCTTAGTAGATAAATTGCACTTAATATAATTTTTTGACTGTATTTGGTTGCTAGGTACCCACTTGTAATTGTTCCAACCATATTAAAAAGTCCGATTAATGCCAAGACCATTGCTGCACACCAATCTGGTAATCCTTTATCAATCATGTACGTGGGTATATGAGTTGCAACTAAAGCAATGTGCCAACCACATACAAAGAAACCTAACGTAAGATAGATGTAACTTTTATTTGAAAAAGCCTCTTTTAAAGCTTCTCTAGCTGTTTGATGGTTATTTTGATTTGTACCAACAGGTATTTTTGGTGTTGAAACAAAAAATGCTACAATTAATCCTAAACCTAAAAAGAAACAGAAAAATAACATTGTATTTTCCCACCCATGTTCAACAAGTGAATATCTAGTGATTAGTGGTGATATAAAATATCCAAAAGATCCTGCTGAAGTTACTATTCCTGTTGCTATTGTTCTGCTTGAAACTGGAAAATGTTTTGCAACAACTGAAACAGGTATACTGATAGCTGTGGATCCCAATCCAACGCCAACTAATATTCCAATTGTTATAGTAAAATAATAACCAGTATTAAAACCTGAATAAAATAATAAAATCGCTAATAAATAAAAAACAAAACCAATAAAGATTGCAATATTACCACCATACTTGTCAGTAATAATTCCAAACATAGGACTGAAAACACCCCACAATAAGAGCTGTAATCCCATTGTAAAACCGAACTGAGTTATGGTGATATCCAAATCAGTTGCAAAATCAAAATAAAACATTCCAAAAGTTTGTCTTATTCCTAATGCGATAATAACAACAACAGATGCGGCTATTACGGTAACTAATGCTTTCTTTGTTGGAAAAAATTTGGTGTCATTCATCTTACAGATCTAATAGCCTGTTTAATGTCAGCAATCAAATCATTTGGATCTTCTAAACCAATATGCAATCTTATAATATGTTCGTTATTACTCAGCTTTGTGTAGCTCCTGTTGCCCAGTGCCAATTTGTCTTGATATAAAGCAAGACTTTCAAATCCTCCCCAGCTGTAACCATGGGCAAATAATTTTAGGTTATTCATAAATTTTATAACAGAGTTTTTATTTTTAGAAATAATTTTTACACCCATTAACCCAGATGACCCTGAGTAATACTTTTTCCACATATTGTATTGTTTGATATTTTTTTTAATTGGGTAAAAAACCTCTTTAACTTTTTGTTGTTTACTCAAAAAATTAGCTACCTTAATTGTATTTTCTTGATGCTTGTCTAACCTAATATCCAATGTTCTTATTCCTCTCATAATTAAATAGGCATCATCAGGACTTAGTCTTAAACCAACTGCTTTTTGACTTAATTCCACTTGCTTAAAAAGTCTTTTTTTAATAGCTAAACTGCCACCCATAACATCCGAATGTCCAGAATAATATTTTGTAGCTGAAACTATAGACATATCAAAACCTAAGTCTAAAGGCTTTATTAAATAAGGTGTTCCCCAAGTGTTATCAATAGCTGTATAAATTTTATTATTCTTGGCAAAAGATAATATTTTTTTTAAATCTTGAAATTCAAATGTGTTACTTCCTGGGTTTTCAACAAAAATAAGTTTAGTCTTATTTGTAATTTTTTTTTTTAAGTCATCTAAGTTTTTTGGATCATAAAATACTGCTTTAATATTGAATTTATTTAAATAGTCTTCGGTTAAAAATCTTGTGGGAGAGTAGACTGAGTCCGTTATAATGATTTCATCGCCAGGTCTTGCAACACTAATCACTCCAAGAAAAACTGCACCAAATCCTGTTGGAGTTAAATAAACTTGATAAGCATTTTCAATTTTTCTTAATAGTTCTTGTAGTGCAAAAGTTGTTGATGTTCCTTTTCGACCATAATCAAAATTTTTGCTTAAGGGATTTTTTTTATAATTATTTTGTGTTTTCTTTATATCTTGAAGAGTTTTAAATATTATTGTTGAAGCTCTTACTACTGGCGGATTAACTGACTGATTTTGATAATCTTTTCCTACTTGTTTTAAAAAAGTTTTAACTGAATTAACCATAAAAAAATTGATTAGTTATATTGACAATGCTATATCCCTCAAATAAGTCAATAAAATTGTAAAACTAAGGAGATTATGGGATACCCTAAAAAGCATAGAGGTCGAAGGAAAATGGGCTCTAAAAAAAGAAGAGCAAGAAAAAAGAATAAGAAAAAGTAAAATTAATTATTCTTTAATCCAACCACCACCAAGAACTTTGTGACCATATTGGTCTTTTTTGTAAAAGACACATGCTTGTCCAGGCGAAATACCATCTTCAGAATTATCTAAATTTACTTCAGCGTCATTCTCGTTAATAAAATTTATATTGGCACTTAATAACTTTCCTGCAGACCTAACTTTGACTAATATATTTTCGTTTAATTCATTTTTATCAGATAGTAGGTTGATATTTTTTAAATTAATTTTCTTTTTTCCAAGATGTTCTCTTCCTCCAACAATTATTTCGTTATTTTCTGCATCAATTTTAATTACATATAGTGCCTCTTTGTCAGCTACTTTAATTCCTTTTCTTTGGCCAATAGTAAAATTTATAATTCCATTATGAACGCCTATTACTTCACCATTTAGATTTTTAATATTGCCTTTTTTTAAAGAATCTGGCTTAAACTTTTTTATTACTGATGAATAGTCTCCGTTGGGAACAAAACATATATCTTGACTATCTGGCTTATCTGCAACATTTAAATTTAGTTTTTTGGCAATATCTCTAGTTTCATTTTTTAACATTCCGCCTAACGGAAATCGTAAAAAATTTAATTGCTCTCTAGTAGTATTAAATAGAAAATAACTTTGATCTCTATTTTCATCTACTGCTCTATACATATTATTTTTTTCATTAATTGTTATATTTTTTACATAATGACCTGTAATCAAGGCATCAGCATTTAAATCTTTAGCAACTTCATACAAATCTTTAAATTTGACAGTTTGATTGCACTGTACGCATGGTATTGGAGTTTCTCCTTTTAAGTAACTTTCTACAAAATTATCAATAACTCCTTGCTTAAATTTATCTTGGTAATAAAGAATTTTATGATCAATATCTAATTTATGAGCAACTCTTTTTGCATCTATTACATCTTGTCCAGAGCAACAAACTTTTGAATTAACAGCTTCTTTGCTATCATTGTATAATTTTAAAGTTATTCCAGTTACATTGTAACCTTGCATTTTCATTAAACCAGCAACTGTAGATGAGTCTACACCGCCAGACATAGCTACAATTACTTTTGTATCAAATGGTTTCTTATCTAATCCAATTGAGTTTAAATCTAAATTCATGTGGTGGTATTTATACTCATTTCTATTATAAGTAAAATAAAATGATTTTAGATTTTGAACCAGGTGATAAAGTTATAAATCCTAATAATAAAGATTGGGGAATAGGACAAGTACAGTCAATTATTAAAGAAAAAGTAACTGTTAATTTCGAAAATGTAGGAAAAAAAGTTATCAATGCAAAAAATATTGAATTAGAAAAGTTAGAATAAATGAAACAAATCGAAATAAAAGCAACAATTGAAAAACTGATTGATACTTTTTTATATGCGGGAAAAGTTTCAATAGAATTAAGGGAAAAAGGGTTAATAAAAGAAATTAAGGAAGATAACACACCTGTTAGCAATGGTGATCTCGAAGTTAATAGAATTTTAACTGAAAAAATAAATGATTTAACTCCTCAAATACCAATTGTATCAGAAGAAACTAGTCATAATAAATCCAAGAGAGATTTAAAAAATTTTTGGCTAATAGATCCTATTGATGGAACTTATGATTACATTAATGATCTTAATGAATTTACTTTAAATGCTGGTTTAATTATTAATAATCGAGCCGTAGCAGGTATAATATATGCACCTGCTAAAAAAAGATTATTTTATTCTTACGATAAAGGTTTTTCATTTGAAATCATTAACAATAAACATGTAAAATTAGACTGTTCAAAAATTTCAAATAATAAAATTAAATTTGTGTCATATTCAAACAAACTAAGACCTGAAATTAATAAAATATATCAATCAATGAATGTTACTGAATATAAAAGGATGAAAAGTTCTTTAAAATTTTGTGTCATAGCTTCAAATGAATACGACGGCTACGTTGCAGAGCCAAGAGCATGTGAATGGGATATAGCAGCTGGGCATGCTATTCTTGAAAATGCAGGGGGTATAGTTACAGATTTTGAGGGAAATGAAATACTTTACGGAAAAGAAAATTTTAAAAATCCTAGTATTATTTTGAAAAGAAATAAAAATATATAATGAGTGAACAATTAAGAATAATATTAATCATAATAGTTTCTGTATCAATTTTTGGATTAATAGTTTTTGTGTTGGTAAAAAACTATATCAAAAGTAAAATTCATTATTATTTAGAGGAAAAGAATAAAAAGTCTAAAGAAGATTTATAATTTTCAAATATTCCTCTTTATCTAGTTCCATTACTCTTCTAGAAACTTCAAAATCAAATCCAGATCTTGCTAATATACCAATGTCTTTTTTATAGAATAAAGGTCTATTATCTTCAGTTCTTGAAGGACCAATTTTTTTTTTTTTACAAATTTTTATGGCTGAAAAAAAATCTTGATCTTCATTATTTTCATTAATTTGTTCAATTGTATTTTTTATGTATTTCTCCCCAACTCCTTTGCTTATTAAATAATTTCTAATCTTATTTATTGATGAACCTCTTTGAATTAGACTTTTTGCTTTTGTTTCTGAATAAAATTTATCATTTATAAATTTAGATCTTTCTAAATCTTCAGCTACAATCTCGATTAGATCTGAAATATTGCTTCTTTTAACGTTATCAACTTTAGATCTTAAATATTTCTTTAAAAGGTATGTTTTTAGCTGTTGTTTTGATGGTGCAAATTTTTCTACATAATTAAGTGCAAAGTTGCGCATTTCATCAATTGTAGCTTCTAAATTTTTTTTTTTATTTTTTATAGGAATCATTATTGCATTTAATATAATATAACCCTGATGATTGAACAAATATCTGCATTTTTTACAGTAGAAATGATTTATATGTGGTTGAATATAGGTGTAATACCATTTTGGTTAATGCTTATTTTTTTTCCACAAACTAAAGTTTGTGGTTTATTTGTTACATCAATAATTCCAACATTTATTTTGGCAAGTGTTTATGTCTATCTATTATATATATTCTTTTTTGCCGGATATGATTTTGATAAAAACTTTATTTTATATTTGAGTTTTTACGATCTAGCTGAACTTTTTGAGAGTAATGAGTTTTTAATTTTATTTTGGACGCACTTCCTTGCTGTAAATATATTTTGTGGATCTTGGATTGTTAGAGATAGCCAGAGATTTTATATGTCAAAAATTCTAGTCTTTTTTCCTTTAATAATCACATATTTTGTTGGTCCTATAGGAATATTTATATACTGGGTGATAAGAATTTTTTTTGCAAAAAGAATAAGTTTGTTTGATTAAATTTATTTCTCTACTTTAAAGCCGCTGCTTTTCATTTGAGAAAAGCCACCATCTATATGTGAAATTTTTTCAAACCCCATGTCTTTCAATGATTTTGTGGCTAGAGCAGATCTTAATCCACCTGCACAAAATAAAACCATTTCTTTATCCATATCTATCTTGCCTTCTTTAAAGTAAGGACTATCTGGATCCATCCAAAACTCTAACATTCCTCTTGGAATATGATGAGAATTTTCTATTCTTCCCATTTTTTCTAATTCTCGGATATCTCTTATGTCTATTAGATTGCATTTATCACTGTTTACCATCTCCAATGCTTCCGCTGGAGAAAGAGTCTTGATTTCTGTTAAAGCTTCTGCGACTAATGTTTGTGCTGATTTAATGCTCATAAATGTTTAATACATCATTATAAATTATAATCTACGAAAAAATATGCCAAATAAAGCTCCTAATTTCAAAATCCCATCTACTAATTCAAAGCTTTTAGAGCTAAAGAAAATCAAAAGTAAATATAAAGTTTTATATTTTTATCCAAAGGATAATACGCCTGGCTGCACAATTGAAACAAAAGACTTCAACTCTCTACTTTCACAATTTAAGAAACTAGACTGTGAAGTTATTGGTATTTCAAAAGATAGCATGGAAAGTCATGAAAAATTTAGAGATAAATTCAAAATTAAGTTTGATTTAGTGGCAGACGTAAAAAAAGAAGCAATTAAGGCATATAAGGTTTGGGGTAAGAAAAAATTCATGGGTAGGGAATTTATGGGGCTTATTAGAAGTACTTTTTTATTAAAAGATGACAAAATTATTAAAGAATGGCGTTCAGTAAAAGTTAAAGACCACGCCAAAGAAGTTTTAGAATATTTAAAAAATCAAAATTGATTTGGGACCTAAAAGGCCCCAAATATTATATTTTTTAGTCTCTTATTGAATAAGCAACTACACCAACTTCAGCTTTATCCGTACCAAGTTTTTCTGCTTCTTTACTTATTCTTAATCCAATTGTTTCTTTTAATGCTTTAAAAACAATGTAAGAAAGTACAAAACTGAAGACACAAACAGAAATTACTCCAAGTAATTGAGATCCAAAATTTGTATCAGGGTTACTGATTGGAACAACTAATGTTCCAAAAATACCTGCAAACATGTGAACTGGTATTGCTCCTACAACGTCATCTATCTTTTGACTTTCTAAGAATTTTGTTCCAAAGTACATAATCACAGCACCTATACCTCCAATTAACATTGCAAGTAAAGGATCTGGTGTTAATGGTTCGGCAGTAATTGCTACTAATCCTGCTAAAGCTCCGTTTAACATCATAACAATATCAGTTTTACCACCTATTAATCTTGTTAAAGCGGCTCCAACAACTGTACCAGCTGCTCCTGCTAAGTGCGTATTAACTGCTATAGTGGTAATTGCATTAACGTCATCGAAAGTACCCATTGCAAGCTGACTAAATCCATTAAAACCGAACCAGCCAAACCAAAGTAAAAAAGTTCCAAGAACTACCAACGGTATACTAGATGCTGCAAATGGAACCATAGATTTTTTCTCTCCTTTAGTTCCAAATCTTCCTTCTCTTGGTCCTAAAACAATTACTCCTGCTAATGCAGCAGCGCCTCCACAAGCATGAACTAATGTTGATCCGGCAAAATCAGAAAAGCCAGAAGTTGCTAACCAACCTCCTCCCCACTGCCATCCCATTGAAATTGGGTAAATTAATCCTGCCATTAAAGCAGCGAATACAAAGAAAGGCCAAATTTTTATTCTTTCAGCAACAGCGCCTGATACTATTGAAGCTGTAGCACAAACAAACATTGTTTGAAAAAACCAGTCTGAACTATCAGAGTACCCTGTTCCTAGCTTAGAACCATCTCCCCAAACTGTAAATGAGCCTATGTAGCCACCTTCTGGAATTCCATAAGCTAAATTATAGCCTACTAAAAAAAAAACTAACGAGCATATTGCAAATTTTCCAATGTTTTTTGCTGCTATTGTTGATACACTTTTTGTAGTAACTAATCCACTTTCCAACATACAGAAACCTGCAGCCATAAAAGCAACTAAGACACCACCTAGATAAAAACCGAGTGTATTAAATATATATTGGCCTTCCTCAGACATTGTAGTCTCAGCATTACCAATAGTCGTAAAACTCATGAGCAAGAAAAATGCAGCAAATAAGCTTTTAAAAATTAATTGAATTGTATTCATTAAACTCTCCCTGTTATAAGAAGCTCTACTAATCTTATAAAAACTTATCGCTATTGCAGAATGAGCATAATAGTTATGAATTTAATGCATATATAAATAAAAAAGGCCCCATTGATGGGGCCTTTTTAGTTTAACTTAAGGGAGTTAAATTTAGTCTCTTATTGCGTAAGCGATAACACCAGTTTCGGTAACATCCGTACCTTTTAGCTCGGCTTCTTTACTCAATCTTATACCCATTGTATTTTTCATAATTGCCCAAACAATATAGGCAACCACAAATACAAATACATTAATTGATAATACACCGATTAACTGCGCGCTAAAGTTTGCATCAGAATTAGTTAACGGAACTGCAAGTGTTCCCCAAATTCCAGCAAACAAGTGAGCAGGTACTGCACCAACAACATCATCAATTTTGAAATTGAAAAGAAGTTTAGTTCCAAACACAACTATAATTCCTCCAATCGCACCAATGAATATTGCTGCAATAGGTGCCGGAGCTAATGGTTCAGCTGTAATTGCCACTAGTCCACCAATTGCGCCATTAAGCATTTGTACTACATCAGTTTTACCAGCTAGTAATCTTGTCATAACTGCTGCGGCTAAAACACCACCACACGCTGCTAAGTTAGTATTAATAAAAATATTTGATACAGCAACTGCATCATCGAAAGTTCCCATAGCAAGCTGTGAACCACCGTTGAAACCAAACCAACCTAACCATAAAATGAATACTCCAACTGTAACTAAAGGTATAGATGAAGCTGCAAATGGTTTCATTGGTTTTGCTGCACCTGATTTATCAAATCTTCCTGTTCTTGCACCTAATAGTATTGCACCTGCTAATGCAGCCGCTCCACCAGTAGAGTGTACAAGAGTCGAACCAGCAAAATCAGAGAACCCTAATGTAGCTAACCAGCCACCTCCCCACTGCCATCCCATGACAATTGGATAAATAATTCCTGATAAAATTGCTGCGAATAAGAAGAATGGCCATAATTTAATTCTTTCTGCCAATGTTCCTGATACGATTGAGACTGTTGTAGCGCAGAATACCATCTGGAAATACCAATCTGATCCATCTGCATATCCAGTATCAACGGCACTCGCGTCAGACCATGGTGTGAAAGTTCCTATGTATCCACCTTCTGGAATACCGTAAGCTAGGTTATATCCGACCATCCAGAACATAATTCCGGCTATTGAATATAAGCCAATATTTTTCGCACAAATTACAGATACACTCTTAGAAGTTACCATCCCTGATTCTAGCATTGCAAATCCACAAGCCATAAACATGACTAGAAAACCACAAACTAAAAATAAAAATGAGTTAAAAATTGCTTGAACTTCTGCGGAGACTGTAGTTTCTGCGAAACCTGTACTTGTCATGCTTAGTAAGAAAATTAAACTTACTAAAGGACTAACAAGTTTTTTTAAATGATTTGTCATTTAACCTCCATTGTTAAAAAGAGATCAATATAATTTAAAATAAATAAAAACTAATGATTGTTCTTAAAAATAGGTATGCAGTTTTTGCATGTAGAAACAGCCTTTATTAGGAATTTTAACATTCATAATAAAGGCTGTTAAATGAGTTTTACTTGTTAAATACTTCTTTAAGTGCTTTAGCAGGCAAAAACTTTACCTTTTGAGAAGCAGCGATTTGGATCTGCTCTCCAGTTCTTGGATTTCGTCCAATTCGGGCTTTTCTTTTAGCCACTTTATATGTACCAAAACCTGCAATCTTTACAGAATCGTCGTTTTTCAACGCATCTAGTATAGTATTCGTAATAGTATCAAAAGTACGCTCTGCATCAGCTTTACTTTGATTTAACGAACCAGCTAGCTTTGCTACTAATTGTTTTTTGTTCATTTTAGCTCCGGTTTTAAAGGTTTATGAGACTATACTTAACAAAATCATTGATAATTCAAGCTTTTTTTTAGTATATATTTTTTTTTGAACAACAATATATAGTGGTAAAAAAAGTCAGTAATTACAACGTTTTTTCAGTTATTAAAAAAGACTAAAATAAGCCTAAATCTTTAAGGTCGTTAAATGTGGCGAAAAACATCAAAGATAGCAACAAAAACATTCCGATTCGAAAAAAATTTTCCTGTGTTCTTTGACTTAAAGGACGACCTAAAGCTTTTTCAAATGCATAAAACATGAGATGTCCTCCGTCTAATAAAGGTATAGGAAATAAGTTAATTAATCCTAAACTTATTGAGATATAAGCCATCATGCTGACAAAAGGTATAATTCCAAATTCTGCTACTTGGCCAGAAATTTTTGCAATTCTAATTGGACCCCCTAATTGTGAACTATCACCTACACCTGTAAACATTGATCCAAGATATTTAAGAGATGAGGTTGTTACAAAATAAACTTCATTAAATGATTGAAGTAAAGCTTGCGCTGGTCCAAGTTTTTTGTGCGTTATTTGATTGTTATAAGGACTAAGTTTAATACCTACCATTCTTTTCTTTAATTTGTTTCCTAATTCATCAACACTATCGACAAAATTAGGTTTAACTTTTAAAATTATCTCTTGATCATATCTTGAAACTTTAAAATCTAAAAATTCTGATGTTGACATTGCTATTAATTTAGAAACATCAAGAATACTCTCTACTTTTGTATTATCTATTTCAATAATTACGTCATTTTTTTGCATACCAGCAACTTCTGCTGGACTATCTTTTAATACTTCATCTATTACAGCTGTGGTAAAATCTTTACCCGCAAACATGTATATGAAAGTAAAGATAAATAAAGCTAATATAAAATTTGCCAAAGGTCCTCCAGCAACAATCAGTGCACGTTGATATAAAGGCTTTGTAACAAACAATTTACTTTGATCTTCTTTACTATATTTTTTTAAAAGTTCCTCTTGATCTGCCTGAGAAAATACATTTCTATCACCAAAAAATTTAACGTATCCTCCTAAAGGAATCCAACATATTTTCCATCTAGTTCCAGATTTATCATTCCATCCAAATAATTCACGACCAAAACCTATAGAAAAATCAGTTACACCAACCCCGTATCTTTTTGCAAAATAATAATGTCCATACTCATGAATGAAAACGACTACAAGAATTAAAATTAAAAAAGGTATTATATAAGTCATATAAATCAATATAATGCTAAAATATTTTCATACAACATTCAATATGCCTATAATTACCAAATAAGCCAAATAAATACTAGTACAATGGTTCATTGCAATAATTATTATAACATATAAGCATTTATTAAAACTGTAATTATAACCTTATATGAATAATTTTAATGAACTCAATATAGAAAGTAAATTAAAGAATTCTTTAAAATATTCAAATTTTATCAAACCAACGCCAATTCAAGCTAAAGCTATTCCAATTGCACTTCATGGAAAAGATATTTTAGGAACAGCTCAAACTGGTACTGGCAAAACATTGGCATTTACAATTCCACTATTAAATAAATTAATTATTAACAAAAATACTAAGGGATTAATTGTGTGCCCAACAAGAGAATTAGCAAGTCAGGTTATTGATACAATTACTAAGCTAACCATAAACGATATTAAAATTGGAAGTGTTCTCTTAATTGGAGGGGAAAGCATGCAGAGACAGCTAAGGCAGCTAAATAAAAGAGCTAGAATTATTGTTGGCACACCTGGAAGAATAAATGATCATTTAAAAAGAAATAGTTTGAAGTTGTCTAATGTTGATTATTTGGTATTGGACGAAACAGACCGAATGCTTGATATGGGCTTTACACCTCAAATTGAGAATATTTTAAAATTTATTCCAAAAATTCATCAAACTCTTTTATTTTCTGCAACCTTACCTAACAATATATTAAAAATATCAAAAAAATATTTAAGCATGCCAGAAAGAATTTCGGTTGGGTCGTTGTCAACACCAATTGAACAAATTAAACAAGAGACATTTAGTCTAAAACAGGAAGCTAAATATAATGAATTAATAAATCAATTAATTGAAAGACAGGGCTCTATACTTGTCTTTGTTAAGACTAAACACGGAGCAGATAAAATCGTAAAGAAATTAAAATATGATGCACATTCAGCTGAAGCTATTCATGGAAATTTGAGACAAAGCAAAAGAGACAGGGTTATTAAAGGATTTCGATCAGGCAAAAGTAGGATCCTTATTGCAACTGATGTTGCGGCTAGAGGTTTGGATATTCCGTTAATTCAACACGTAATCAATTATGACTTACCACAAGTACCAGAAGATTACATTCATCGAGTAGGTAGAACTGGAAGAGCAGGTAAGAACGGATCGGCATTAACATTTCTGACAAACAATGATCAACGTATGTGGAGAGAAATCCAAAAACTAATAAATCCAAATTTTAAATTAGAAGAAAAATTTAATAAAAAATCTTTAAAAAAGAACAAAAAATTTAACAAAAAAAGAAAATCATTCAAAGATAAATCTAATAAATTTGAATTAAGGAACAAAAAAAGAAAATTAAAATTTAACAATAAAAAAATAGATCAAGATAATTCCAATTATGGTCATATAAATTTTATCAAAAAAAAAATATTTAAAGACAAAAATTTTAGTGATGAAAATTTAAATAATGGGGAGAAAAAATTTAAAAATAAGAAAAAATTTAAATTTAAAAAAAATAAATTTAAAAATAGAAAAAGGCCTAAAAAATTTTCTTTCAAAAGATTTAAAAACAAATAAATTATTTAAGTTTCCATGTAACCATTGGTGAAAATGTTGCCACTACAAATGAACAAAATAATAATGATTGAGATATAAAACTAGGCATTATGTCTAATGGGATTATTATTCCAATTAAAATAGATTGTGAAAAATCTGGGCTTGGGAAAAATAGTAATCCAGCAATCAGTCCAACAATTATCGAAACATAAGCATTTTTTTCGTTATGAGATTTGGAATAAAAAGTATAGAAGACGCTGAGAACTGCCGCACAACAAAATAAATCTGCTATTAAGAAAAGGTATAGAATACTAAATCCTTTTGATGCAACAAAAAAAGCAATTATTGATAAGAAAATTACAATCTGCTTTGAAATACTTTTATGATTATTTTTTAATTTTATTATTTTATCTAAATCAACAATTATTAAACTCGAGATCGCGTTTATTAAAGTATCAATACTACTAATGGTAAGAGATATTGCTAAAACTATTATTACAACTGAAAATACTACAAGATTTTCCTTAAGCAGGAGTGAGAAAAAAGCTAAATCGGGTATTACTTTTGGATTTTGTGAGACAGCTACTAGGCCACTAAAACCCATAAAAAAAACAATCGGAATAATAATTGCAAATGAGATGATTAAACTTTTTTTTAAAACTTTATAGTTTTTAGCAGCATATACCCTTTGCCAATTTCCTTGATGAAATAGATTTGTTGCAGCTACTGCAATAAAAAAAGTGAGTCCAGCGGTATAATTTGGGATGTAAGATGTGCTTAATAAATTAGGTTTATTCTTTTTGATTATTTCAAAACTGAAATTATTTGCTTCCATAGAGGTAATTGAAAGCAAACATATTATTAATAATGCAACAAACACAAAAAATTGAATGTTATCTGTTATTAAAGATGCTCTTAAACCACCATATAGAGTGTAAATTAAAGAGCATACAATTACTATAAATGCAGTAATCCATAATTCTGTACCTGATATGTATTTTATTAAAAAAGCTACAGCGGTAACTTCAGCTATTAGGAAAATAGTCATATAAAATATAGAAAATACTAAAATCAACTTATATAAATTTGATCCAAATCTTAATCTGACGATTTCAATAATGCTTTTGCCTTTTGGATAACTTTTTCTAAATTTATCACCTAAATATATTAATATGAATAGAGGAAATGCAGTCCCCAAAGAATATCCTATTACTGCCCCTATTCCACCCCAGGTAGCTGCTGATGAGGGTCCAAATAAAATCCAAGCGCCAAGCGCCGAGGCTATTAGACTAGTTGTTAAAGACAATGTTCCAATAGATCTATTTGCCACTAAATAATTATCTAAACCTTTAAATTTTTTTGAGTAATAGACTCCCACCATTATGAAGATTAAACTTAAAGATAAAATTAGAAGTATTGCAGATGATTGGCTAATTATATTTAAATTATTCATTTTTCCCTTTCTGAATTACCGGACAGGTTCTTTGGGTATTTCTCAGCTTTTTCAGCACCCCAAAATCTTTATAATGTTATTAATAAACCATTGCAAGGTATAATTTTAAAAATTGCATAGCAGAAGAGCTTAATAAGCATTTTTTTTATTATTATTTTTTTTGTATAAAATAAACAATTCCTTCCTTTTTAGTTAATTGTTTATCAGGCTTCCATTGGGAGCCTGATGTAATCACAAAAAATCAAATATAAGTTTTGAACTGCTTATTAAAATTAAACCATAAATTATATTATAGAATAAATTTTCCTCTATTATTTTAAGTAGTTTATATCCAATTAGTATTCCTATTATTGCTAAAGGAAATAAAGTTACCGATTGATAAAAAGTCTCAAAGTTCATCATAGATAGATAAATGTATAAAGGAAGTTTAATTATATTAACACAACTGAAAAAGATTATTCTTGTTCCTACATAAATTTCTTTTTTTAGTCTTAATGGAAGCAAATAAAGACTTGTTGGGGTACCACCAGCATGAACGCAAAAGCTGGAAAAGCCAGCAATTGACGAACAAATCGCGCCTTTAAAAAAATTCCTCTTTGAGGGCGATGTTTTTTCTTTTTTAAAAATAAAATAATGCCCAGCAAATAAAAAACCCATAATTCCAACAATTAATTTAAGTAAAGCTTCTGAAAAATACGTAAATGTTAATGAACCAATTATTATTCCAAGGGCTGCAAAAGGAACTATTAACTTTAGTGTCCCAAAATCAAATTCTCTTCTAAATCTGTAAACAGCAATAATGTCTGAAAAAATCAATATTGGTAAAATTATAGCAAGTGCTTGATTTAAAGGCATTACAATTGTCATTAATGGAACCGAAATTAATGATATTGATCCTCCTAAACCAGATTTTGCAATTCCATATAATATGATTGCTGGAACTACACTTAGAAAAAAAAGTAAATTAATTTCCATTTTAATTTAGAAATACAATAATAATGATAAGACAACTAAAATAAGCACTAATACAATAACAAAAATATAATTCAGTTTGATTTTAAATTTTTCTATCAAAAACTCATTTATCTTGTTCCAAAAAATAATAATCAAAATAAGTAATACAGCTGGAAGAATAAATTTAATCATAATTCTTTTTACATCAAAAAATACATCAAACCAAATATTACTAATATAATTATTATCCAAATTGAAAAGTTAGATATAAATTGTTTAATATTTGAATTTGATCTCAAAAAATTTGGCAATACTAGTATTAAGACTAAAATTAAAAAAATAGAAGGGATTATTTGATCAACAGTCAAATTAATTTTTTATATTATAACCTTTTTTTAATATGGCTGCCACCAGTGTCACACAAACAATTAAAAATAAAATCATTGTTGATATACTTATCCATATATTAAAATCTGATACTCCATAAAATGAAAACCTTAGTCCATTAACTAAGTATACAACAGGATTAAAATATGTAACTGTCTGCCAAAAACTTGGAAGCATATCTAAAGAGTACAAACTGCCACCTAGAAAAACCATTGGTGTTATAACTATTGTGGGAATTATAGACATTTGTTCAAAATTTTTACTTAAAAGCCCGATTAAAAACCCAAACAAAGCAAATGTAAAAGCTACTAGAATTAATAGAAAGATCATTAGCAGAGGAAACTTCACATTTACCTCAGCAAAAAAAAGTGATGTAAAAAAAATTACTGCAGCTACTAATAATGTCTTTGTTGCCCCTGCTCCAACATAAGCTATGACAATCTCAGTTGTTGAAATTGGAGCAGCTAGTATTTCATAAATCGTTCCATTAAACTTTGGAAAAAATATCCCAAATGAAGTGTTACTTATTGACTGTGTTAATAAGGTTAACATCAATAAACCAGGCACAATATAAGAACCATAACTAATGCCATCAATATTTTCGACATAATCACCAATAACAGATCCAAAAACTATAAAATACAATGATGTTGATAAAACTGGTGACAAGAGAGACTGAATTAATGTTCTTCTAAATCTATCCATTTCATGAAAATAAATAGCCTTTAATGCGTGAAAGTTAATCGTCATTGTTTTCCTTAACTAATGTAACAAAAATTTTCTCAAGGTTATTTTGCTCTGTCTTTAAATCTCTCATTCTTAAACCTGCATTTTTTAAATCCTGAAGCATTTTAGTGATACCTGTTCTTTCTGCTTGTAAATTATATTTATATATTAAAGAATATTTATCATTCGAAATAGAGAGATTATATTCAGTAAGCTCAGCAGGAATACTTTCAACTTTATCTTGTAATTCAATTGTCAACTTTTTATGTCCCATTTTTTTCAATAGATCAATTTTATTATCTACAACTATAATTTCACCTTGATTAATAACTGCTACTCTATCAGCAATAGCTTCTGCTTCTTCGATATAGTGTGTTGTTAATATTATAGTTACACCAGTTTTTCTTAGTTCCTCTACGACCTTCCACATATCTTTTCTTAATTCTACATCTACACCAGCTGTTGGTTCATCTAAAAAAAGTATAGATGGTTCGTGTGATAATGCCTTGGCAATCATCACTCTTCTTTTCATACCACCAGATAACTGATTTAATCTTAAATCTTTCTTATCCCAAAGACTGAAATTCTTTAATATTTTTTCTATATGCTTAGGATTAGGTCCCTTTCCATATAATCCTCTTGAGTAAGAAACATTATTAAAAACTGTTTCAAATTGCTCTAACGATATTTCCTGAGGAACCAAACCTATTCTAGACCTTGTCTCTCTATAATCTTTTATTATATCGTATCCATCCACAGTGATTTCCCCAGCGCTAGGTTTCACAATTCCACAAACAATACTAATTAATGTAGTTTTGCCAGCACCATTAGGTCCTAGCATTGCAATTATTTCACCTTGTTTTATTTTTAAATCTACAGATTTTAAAGCATTAAAACCATTGTCATATACTTTAGATAATTTATTTATTGTGATTAAATCTTTTGACATTTTTGAAAATCAAATTTGATATATTGATATTTTTAGTGACAAGCAATGTTATATTTTTTTAATCTCCAGTAATTGTAAGGCCATGGAGTTAAAAAACCAGCAATAAGCATTATTGGAACCACCCACCAATTTAAAATAGCACCACCAGTTAAAATCACATCTGTGACATTCATTGCAATTTCCATACTGACCATAGATATGAAGCTCATTCCTAATGCAGTCTTGAATGCCTTAGAGAAGTCAAGATTTTGTCTTAGTAAGATTATAGTTTCTAAAATTATACTAGTAATCAATCCATTTATAATTGCTAAAGTCATAATACCTAAAACAGGAAAAGGAATTTTAGTAATTTGAAAAAATAAAATTGTTCCCAAATCTCCAATTGCGCATCCCAGTAAACACCAACCAGTATTTTTAGCACTTCTTTTCCAAGTGTGTTTGCAAAGCCAATGAAATTTTATCGTTTCACTACTCATCTTTAAATTTTATTTCCTTTAATCATGAAATATAAGCCACCAACTAGTAAGAATATTTGAGAGTTAATGAATAAGCTTTTAGTAAAAAACCAGTCTTGGTGAGCAACCACAAAAATGCTCAACATTAATATTGTTATATTTAATCCAACAACTCTTGTTATGATATTGCCTAATTGACCTTTTATAAATCCGCTGATTATTAATAACATACCAGAGGTTAGTTCGGAAATTGCTACAATTGAAGCTATAAAGGGTGGAATATCGTAATAATCAATTAAGCCCTCTGGCGGCAATGGAAACTTACCGTAACCATGTATAATAAAAGCTGTCCCTATTACAAGCCTCAAAAGCAATGATGCAATAGCTTCAAAGTTCAAAAAAAATTCATTTATCTTTGTAATTAAATTATTCATTAGAAGTCAGTTTTGAATACAGATTTATACAATTTATAAAAAAGATAAATAGTTGTTCAAATTTTTTTGTTTAAATTGTTGTCTATTTAGTGAGGTTTTCTGAACTTGCTGTGACATGCGTTACAATTACTCCACATATATTGTTTTAAGGTTGCTCTTATTTCATCACTTTCTTCAATTATAGATGCTAACTTTATCATATCATCAGATGATTTTTGCATAAGTGCATTAAACTCTTCTTTATTGTCCCATATAATTGGTAATGACTCGGTTCCAAAACCTTCTTTGGTATTTTCAGGGAATAATGTTAATAATTCCAAATAATTTTCACTCATTTTGACCATAAATTTTTTAGCGTCCTCAAATTCGAGATTTTTAGACAAAATATCAGCTCTCTTTGCTGTTTTATAGTTTTCACTAAATAAAGATTTTCTTTTTTTTATAATGTCTTCTGCGCTCTGATCTGAAAATGCACTAACATTTACAAGATTGATTAAAATTATTAGTATAACAATTTTTATAATTTTCATTTAATGTAATAGTTATGTATTTTAACAATAGTATAACTCAGTATGGACTTGTCGCAAAACTATTTCATTGGATTTCATTTATTATATTGGTTATTCAAATTCCTTTGGGATTTTATTTGGTTAGACTGGATTTTTCTGATACCCGAATTACATTAGAGGAATATCATGTAATTTTTGGAATCATCATCTTTTATCTAACAATAATTAGATTATTTTATAAATTATTAAGTAAATCACCAAAATTCCTTAATAGCAGTTTTATTGGTCAGAATTTAATAGCTAAGTTAAATCATTTTGCACTTTATGTCGCAATACTGACAATTACAAGTTCGGGAATTTTGAAAAAATTATATAATGGCGAAACATTAAATTTTTTCTTGTTCAAGTTTAAGTACAAAATGAATTTTGATTTGGCTGATAAGTTTTATGATCTTCATATAATATCAAATTATGCTTTAATTGTATTAATTTCATTACATATTTTTGCAGTTTTATTTCATAAAATTTTTTTAAAAGAAAACATATTGAAAAGAATGACATAATTATTAAATAGGGATAATGAAAAAATTTTTATCAATAATAATTCTATCAATTATACCGAACATATCTATGGGATTAGAAAAAAAAACAAATTTCGATTTAAAAAAATTATTTGAAATTCAAAAATCAGGAAAAACAATAGTAATTAATTCTTGGAATGAGTACTGTTCTACTTGTGCAGCTCAGACAAAAGTCTTTGATCAAGCTTTAAAAGATTTTAAGAATGTAGAATTTCTATTTTATGAACAAACAAAGAATAAAGATATTGCTAAAACCTTGGGAATAAATTATTGGACGACAATTGTTGTTTTTAAAGGAAAAACTGAAATCGCAAGAGAAATTGGTTTAACCAATAAAGATCAAATATATGATCTAATAAATAAAGGTATTTAGATTATTAAAGCCTTGTTTGAAGGTAAATACTCATAGCCAAAAACATTAGCAACTGCTTTATGTGTTACATTACCTTTAAAAATATTTAATCCCGCTTGAAAATTTTGATCCTCGGAAAGTGTTTTTTGATATCCATCTTTTGCTAACTTTGACAAGAAAGGTAAAGTTACTTTATTTAATGCTATAGTTGATGTTCTAGGTACTCCACCTGGCATATTTGCTACACAATAATGAACAATATCATCAACAATAAATGTCGGATCTGCAAAAGTAGTTGGTTTTGATGTCTCTACACAACCTCCTTGATCTATAGCAACATCAACAATAACAGATCCTCTTTTCATTTTTTTTAACATTTTTTTTGTAATTAATTTAGGAGCCTCTGCTCCAGGTATCAATACTCCTCCAACTAATAGATCGCACTCTGAAACTAATTTTTCTAAATCAGTATTATCACTTAAGTTGGGAATTATTTTATCTCCAAATATTCGACTAAGCTCATTTAATCTTTTCTCAGATTTGTCCACCACATGCACTTTGGCTCTCATACCAGTTGCAATTATTGCAGCATTTTCACCTACTACACCGCCTCCTAATATAACTACTTTTCCTGGCTCTACCCCCGGTGCACCTCCCAAAAGAAGTCCTCTACCTTTCTGATTTTTCTCTAAACAATGAGCACCTGCTTGAACAGACATTCTACCAGCAACTGCACTCATCGGGGCTAAAAGTGGAAGTCTTCCTTTATTATCCGTTACAGTTTCATATGCTATACATACTGACTTACTTTTAATTAAGCCTTCGGTAAGTTTTTTTGCTGCTGCAAGATGTAAGTAAGTAAAAATGATTTGATCTTCTCTAATCATTTTAACCTCATTAGCTTGAGGCTCTTTTACTTTTACTATGATGTCAGCATCGTTAAAAATATCTTCTGCTTTTTCAATTATCTTAGCCCCATTTGAAATATAATGCTGGTTTTCAAATCCAGCTTCAAATCCTCCATTATTTTCAATGAGTACATCATGACCATTTGAGGTTAATATTTTTACACTTTCTGGAGTAAGACCAATTCTGTTTTCTTGAGGCTTTACTTCTTTTGGAACCCCTATTTTCATAGAGTGAGATTAATTTTTTTTACTTTTGGAGTAATTACTAATACCAGTTCTTAATTTTTCAATAATTTCATCAATGTGTTTTTTTTCACAAATAAACATCGGTGCAATAATTAAACAATCACCTGTAGCTTTAAAATTTACACCTGCTTCATAACAATGTTTAAAACAAGTAAATCCAGCTGCTCCGGGTTTTTTATGCATTTTTATATCTATGCCACCCATCATCCCATAGCCTCTAATGTTATCTACAACATCAATATCTTTTAGCGACATTAGTCCTTCTTGGAAATAAGGTGATAAGTTTTTAGCTCTATTAAAAATATCGTCTTTTTCAAAAATATCTTGCACAGCCAATCCAGCGGCAACAGAAACTGGAATTCCAGAATATGTATATCCATGAAATAATTCTATAGTGCCTTTTGGAGAACCTTCCATTACTGCATCATAAATTTCATCTTTACATGCAACAGCACCAAGTGGACTAATCCCGTTTGTGGTGGCTTTTGCCATTGTTATAATGTCTGGTGTAACTCCATATTCTTGTGAAGCAAAAGGTGACCCAGTTCTTCCCCAACCAGTTATTACTTCATCAAATACTAATAAAATTCCGTGTTTATCACAAATTTCCCTTAGCCTTTGCAAATAACCTTTTGGTGGAACTAATGTTCCAGTTGATCCAGCAATTGGCTCTACAATGCATGCTGCAATATTCTCAGATCCAAAATTTGTACAAATTCTTTCAAGATCATCAGCAATTTCTGCACCAGTTTCAGGTTGTCCAGAAACAAACTTATGTTCGGGCAAATGTGTGTGTCTCATGTGAAGAACTCCCGGCATTAAAACATTTGCAAAAGTTTTAACATTATTAATCATTCCTCCAACTGAAGTAGCTCCAATATTCATTCCATGATATGCTCTTTCTCTTCCTACAAATCTAAAGCGTTGACCTTCTCCTCTTGCTTTATGATATGCAACAGCAATTTTAATAGCAGTTTCAACAGCTGTTGATCCGCAAATTGTATAAAATATTTTATTTAAATTGCCTGGAGTATGTTTTGAAATTTTAGTTGCTAATTCAAAAGAACCCCCAAAACCTTGTTGAAAAGGTTGCGCGTAATCTAATTTTCTTAATTGATTAGTTATTGCATTTATAATCTCTTCTCTACCATGACCTAATGGATTACAAAATAATCCTGAGCTAGCATCTATTTGAGTTTGACCTTGGTGGTTTTTCAAATACACACCTTTAGCTTCTACTATCAGTCTAGGAGATTGTTTAAAATCTCTGTTGGATGTAAAAGGCATCCAATGTTCATTTAAAGAATTTGGTATTTGTGGTTTTTCTGAGCTCATCTAAAATTGATTCATAGACTAATTATTTAAATTAACCAGATATATTTAGTCATAATTGGTATGATAAATTGTAACAACTTCAAGTTGTATACTGATTGGTATCCTCACCTGTGCTATTAATTCATCGTTTACTTAAAAGAAAATTTAAACTTAAATATCGATAATTAAATTTAATTAACAGGAGATGAAATGAAAAAAATAATTAGTTTCATTTTAGGAAGTTTATTTGCTCTAAACTTAACAATCACAGCAGCAAACTCTGCTGCAAACGAAGTTAGAGTTGCATACTTTCTAGAGTGGCCAAGTCCAAATCTAGAGGACATGATGAAAAAAAATTACTCAAAAGCTTTAGGAGTTCCAGTTAAATGGACTAGCTTCAATACTGGTGTAGAAATGACAGAAGCAATGTTAGCGGGAGATATTGATATTTCTTACTCACAAGGGTTAGCGCCATTTATCAATGCTGTAAAAGCCAATGCGCCTATAAAACTAATTGATGTTGCAATGGAATACGGAATGGGTAACACAACTTGTGTAACATCAAATGCATCTGGAATTACAAAAGCAAACGCTTCTGAATTAGAAGGTAAAAAAGTTGCAGTGCCTTTAGGTACTATGGCTGATTATGTTTTTGCTAAAAGTATGGAAATTGTTGGTGTTGATCCAAGTAAAATAACTGTTATTGATATGGTCCCAGAAGATGGAGCTGCGGCTTTAATAAGCGGTGATGTTTCAATGGCATGTTTATTTGGTGGTAATTCAGTGCAAGCAGCTACAGGAGTTGGTTCTAGATTAATTTCAGAAGAGGAAGCTGAAGCTAAAGGTATTCTAGGTATAGATATTACTTCAGTAACTAATAAGTTTATGAATGAAAATCCAGGTATGGTAAGAACTTTTGTTGAAGTTACTCATGAAGCTAATACAAGATATAATTCTGGTAAAAGTGACTTGAATTCTATGACTAAAGCATCTGGAATGGAAATGTCAAAAATGAAAAAAACTTTAGATGGTTTCAAATTCTTAAATGCAGAAGAGACGAAGCAATCTATGGAGAATGGTAATCTAAGTGGTTTCTTAGATGGAATGGGAACTCCAAAAGGAAACGTAGATACAAGTTTCTTACCTTTATAATTTTAAAGGTTTAAAACTTTTTAAATAGGCGCTGATTAAAAATTAGTGCCTATTTTTTAAAAATTACTAATATAAAAGCGCTATGAGTGATCTTGTTTCTCAAAATCTAAACATGATTTTTAAAACTCCAAAAGGGAAAACAGTTCATGCATTAAAAGATGTTAGCTTCACCTTAAAAAAAGGAGAATTACTTACAGTCCTTGGCCCGTCTGGTTGTGGAAAGACAACTTTACTTAACATTGCTGCTGGATTTTTAAGACCAACTTCAGGAAAAATTACCTTAAATAATAATGAAATAAACGGACCCGGTGTTGAAAGAGGAATGGTTTTTCAACAAGGTGCATTGTTTGAATGGTTAACTGTTGCTGAAAATGTGAACTTTGGTCTAAGGATGAAAAAGGAAGATCCTGAGATTACTGCAAAAAGAGTTGAGGAATGGTTAGATATAGTTGGACTGAAAGGTTTTGGTAACACGCCAACATATCAGTTATCTGGTGGTATGCAGCAAAGAGTTGCACTAGCAAGATGTTTAATAAATGATCCTGATTTAATTCTAATGGATGAACCATTAGGTGCATTAGATGCATTAACTAGAGAGAAAATGCAGTCATTAGTTTTAAAAATTTGGAGGGAAACTGGAAAAACAATTATTTTAATTACTCACTCTGTTGAGGAAGCGCTTTTACTTGGTGAAAGATTATATGTAATGGCACCAAGACCGGGCCGTATACATAAAGAGTACAATCTTCCTTTTGCAGAAATGGGACTTACAAGAGATTTAAGAGAAGTCAAAAAAAATAAAGAATTTTCATCTACAAGAGAAGAAATTTTATCCATGATTTGGGAAATGGAAGAAGAAATAATGGGGAAAGATAATTAATGTTAACCCAAGCTTTAACAATATTAATTATCGTATCTGTTATTGGATGTATTCTTTATGGAAGAAGATTAATAAAAACAGAGAGAGTTGATGCTGTATTTGGTAATCCAGATAGAGCTAAAGGTGGAGCACACTGGGTAATTGTTGGAAGTAGTGCAATTTTAATGCTGTGGCTTTATTATTCATGGGATATTGCAAAAGGTTTTTATCCAAAGTCAGCAAATGAATTATGTCAGGTTGGTAAAATTAATGAGTCTTTACTAGGTTTAAAATATCAGTTCCCTATTGAAGAAAGAGAATTCAAAAGTACATCTATAATAAAAATTGAAAATAAAAATCTTGTAAAAATTGCAAATGAAATAAAAACATCTCCTGATCTAAGTGATCAACAAAAAACAATCCTTGTAAGCTACATTGATAGAACTACTAAATTAATTCCACTCTTAACAAGTGAAGAACTTATAGAATTGGATACCAAAATTAAACTTAAAGAAATGACAGAAGAAATAAAACTTCTAAGTTTTAATTTCCAGCAGAAAAATTACCCTTTTGAGACAAATGCTCAAAAAATTGAAAGACAAAAACTTATTGATGAACAAGGTGGCTGGGGAATTGTCACAATAAACACTGGAAGTGGTTCTATTGAGAATACTATTGAGATACCGACTGCACCTCAAACAAAAAA
>CABZJA010000010.1 GCA_902525935.1 uncultured Pelagibacteraceae bacterium
TAGATCATAGATGTTCCAGTGTCTTTTGCTATAAATCTTAATAGTTCTAATACATGGGCTTGTGTTGTAACGTCTAATCCAGTAGTTGGCTCGTCTAATAAAAGTAAATCTGGTTTGCCAGCCAATGCCATTGCAACAGCCACTCTTTGTTGTTGCCCTCCAGAAAGCTCGTGTGGATAACGAAAAGCCATAGTTTCTGGCGAAGGAAGTCTAACTTTATTTAGCAACTCTGAAATATTTTTATCTCTCTCTGTTTTCTTTAGATCTGTATGTAGTCTTAATGCTTCGTCAATTTGGTATCCAATTTTTAAATTCGGTGTTAATGCTTGTCCTGCATTTTGAGGTATCATGGCTATTTTTCTACCTCTAATTTTTTCAAGCTGTCTACTACTCATCTTCAATAAATCCTCAGATTTAAAAAGACATTCGCCCTTAAGAGGAAATAAGCCTTGTTTTATATAGCCCATCATTGCAAGTGCTAATGTGCTTTTTCCAGAACCTGACTCCCCCACGATCCCTACAGTCTCTCCTTTTTTTATATTGGTTGAAACATTTCTAAGTATTGAAATTTGTTTGCCCTTCTGACTGTTAAATCCAATTGATAAATTTTTAACACTTTCAATTATTTCATTCATTTAAACAGGTGCCTTGGTTGAACGATCGATTCCTAAAGCTTTTGCAAATGCATCAGCAGTTAGATTTATTCCAATAATTAACGAGCTTAATCCTACTATTGGAGCAATTACAGACCAGTATGCAAACGACATCAATCCTCTAGCATTGGAGATCATTAAACCCCAATCAGGTGTTGGAGGGCTTACACCAAAACCTAAGAACGACAATGAGCTAAATCCTAATAACATCCAAGACCATCTCATTGCTCCTTCTACTAATATAGCGTCTCTAACATTTGGGATAATTTCATTCCAAATAATAGACATGTTGCTATGACCTCTTGCTCTGGCTGAAACTATAAAGTCTTTAGCAATAACATCGTGAGTAGCAGCTCTCGCAACTCTTACTATTCCTTTACCATAAAAAAAACCTAGTGCAGGAATTAAAACCTCTGTTGATGTTCCTAAAAGAGAAACAATTAATAGCATTGCAAGTATCCAAGGGATAGAAAGAAACGCATCAACAACTCTCATTACAACATCGTCAATTTTACCTCCAACTAAACCACAAAAAATTCCAAGTAAACCTCCCCACAGAAGAGCTATAAGTGATCCAAAGAATGTTACCGTAAGAGCTGTTCGCCCTCCAAGTATTGTTCTTGTGAAAACATCTCTACCCAAGCTATCTGTTCCAAACCAATGTTCAGCGGATGGAGCAAGTAACATGGTATTTGGGCTAATTGCTTTATAATCGTATGGTGCAATGTAAGGGCTTATTAATGCTAAGACTACATGAAGTAAAACAATTGTAAGTCCAATTAATCCAGAAGGCTTGGAGGCCATAGTTTTTAAAATCTCAAAAGCTTTTTCTAACTTATTTTTTTGTTTATCTTCTGTGATTAAATTACTCTCCATTTTATTTTCTTATCTGTAAACTTTTTAATCTTGGATTAAGCATAAGTGTCATTAAATCTGCTATTAAATTTATTCCTACATAGATTGATGCTAATATTATTGCTAACGCTTGAACAACAGGTAAATCTCTATTTGATATAGACTCAATTACCAGTCTACCTAAACCTGGATAATTAAAAACAACTTCTGTAACGACAACACCACCTAGTAACCAAGCAATAGTTAATGCTACTACATTTATTGCTGGCAATAATGCATTTGGTAATATATGTCTAAATACCATTTTCCAATACGGAACACCTTTTAAAATTGCCATCTGCACATAGTCACTAGACATTACTTGAATTACACTTGAACGTACCATTCTTGCCATGTGAGCGGTCATAATCATTGAAATTGCAACAACAGGTAAAATTATATTCGAGAGCAATTCATAAAAAGTTGCATCTGAAGGAATGATAACAATTCCTGGTAGCCAACCAAGCCAAATTGCAACGATTAAAATCAGTAAAGTAGCGCTAATAAACTCAGGAATAGTCATTGAAAAAATCGTGATGGTAGAAATCATAATATCTGGAAGTTTATCTCTCCAAAGCGCAGTAATTATTCCTAATACTATAGCTAAGGGAATACCTATGAGTATTGAAACAGAGGCTAAAACTAAAGAGTTTTTTACTCTTGGACCTAGCACTTCGTTAATTGGCATTTCTCCACTTAAAGAGTAACCAAAATCACCTCGTATAACATTTGATGCCCAATCCAAGTATCTTTCATAAGCTGGAACGTCTAGACCAAGTCTTTTTATGCAAGCATCAAGAGCTGCTCCATATGCTTCTCTTTCTAAGTAGGTTGTACATGCATCCCCAGGTAAAACTTCAACACCTACAAATGTGATCAATGAAACTATAAATAAAGTAATAAATCCTAGTCCAATTCTTTTTAAAATTAATAAAAGCATAAGATTAACTAGAACTTTTTAACAAAAATAAATTAAATAGAAATAAAATAAAGGCCGCTTATATGCGGCCTTTATTTAAATACTTTTAGTCAACTTTAACTTTGTGCCACTGTATAGAGAAGTGATCTACAGCATCAAGGTTTTTAACTTTTGATGAAGTAACTACAAGTCTAGATACATGGTATGGGATCATCGTTCCACTTTGTTCCCATAAAGTCATTTGAGCATTTTGATATGCTTTTTTTCTTTTATTGAAATCCAACTCACTTCTGGCATCAGCTAAGTTTTTATCAAAATCAGCATTTTTAAAATAAGATTCATTCCATTTAGCTCCACTGTGATACGCTTCATGCAAGATTGTATCTGCTGGTCTTTGGTTCCAACGTGTCATTGAAACTGGTTTTTTCATCCAAACTTCATTCCAATAACCTTTTGATGGTACCATTTCGATGTTAACTTTTATTCCAGCTTTAGCAACTTGTTGTTGAACAACTTCTGCAATCGTAGGCCAAGTTGGCTCTAGTGACGCTGGATAAACAGTCAATTCAAGTCCATTTGGAAATCCTGCTTCTCTTAGTAAATTTTTTGCTTTACTAATATTTTGAGGACAATCCATTTGTAAACGATATTGATCAGAAGGCATTACAGGTGTATCACAAGATACAGTTGCTGCACCTCCCATAACTAGATCTACAAGTTCTTGTCTATCAACTGCCATCCTAAAAGCTTTTCTCACTTTAGGATTATCAAATGGAGCAGTATCAGTTCTCATAACCACACCTCTCCAGTTTCCTGTTGGAATTACAGTTGTTTTAAATTTAGAATTACTGTCAAATATTTTTTTTTGATTGAAAGGAACATATCTATTCATATCAATTTGACCAGTTAAAAGAGCTTGAATTCTTGCTTGAGCATCTGGGATCGCAATGACATGAACTTCCGCAACTCCTGGAGCACCTTCCCAATATTCTGGGTTAGCTTTAAGAATAGTTGTTCCCTCTGGATCAAATTTATCAACCATGAATGGTCCAGTACCAACTCCAGTTTGTCCTATAATATCTCCTGAACCTTCAGGTATCATTCTTAATCTGTAGTCAGTTAATAATAAAGGAAAGTCAGCAAATGAAGTTGATAACTTCATTTTAACTGTATGCTGATCAACTACCTCAATATCTTCAACTACATTTAAACTTTTTCTAACTGGAGATCCAATATCAGGATCTTTAGCTCTCATTAAAGAGTATTTAACATCTGGAGCATCAAAAGCTGATCCATCATGGAAATATATTCCTTTTCTTAAATTAAATGTCCATTCAGTTGCATCAGAATTAGCACTCCAATCTGTTGATAATGAAGGCGATGGAACACCGTTCAAATCAGGTCTTACTAATCTATTTTGTGTTTTGATGACAACTTGAAATAAACGCCCTTTTGTTATGGCATCTAAGTTAGTATCTTTTCCAAATCCAAGATCATGTGATACTTTAAATACTCCACTTGATGCATTGGCAATAGAAAAAGATAGTATCAGAGACATAAAAGTCGCTGAAAAAACTTTAAGTATGTATTTCATAAGTTCCCTCTTTTTCTTTAGTTGTTTAAATAATTAAAAAGATAACAATTCCAGAACTAGATAACAACATGCAAAATGTAGTGATTCATCTAGTAATTGAATAGAAATTTTGATTAATATACACTTTTTCAATATTTATAAATGCAAAACGAATTAAACAAAGTCAGATTTTCAGTAAAGCCCTTAAGATCCAATAACAATAAAGTTGTTGAACTAGCACGAACTGTAGGAGTACATCCACTGGCATATCAAGAACTTCCTTACGATCCTGAGTATTCTTTTTATGCTGGAAGATTAAATCCAGAAGTGCTTTCACACGCAACAGCTGATGAAATGTATTGGAAAGTAAGACAAGAGATAATATTTCGTCATACCGGTGAACATCCATATGAAATATCAGGTCCAGATGCAGAGAAACTTTTACAAAAAATATTCACAAGAGATATCTCAAAAGTAAAAGTAGGAAGATGCTCATACCAATTCGCTTGCTACAACGATGGAGGAATGATTACGGATGGAGTTTTACTCAGACTTGAGGAAAATAAATTTTGGTTTGCTCAGGCTGATGGTGATCTTTTTTCATGGTATAAAGCTCACAGTGACAATCTTAATGTAAAAATTACTGATCCAGATGTTTGGGTAAGTCAAATTCAAGGACCAAAATCAATGGATCTTTTAAAAGTTTTAAGTAAAGAAACTTTCCCTGAGAATTGGAAATATTTTGATTGGAAAGAAATAATTATACTAAATGAGAAGGTGATAATAAGTAGATCGGGTTTTAGCAATGAACTTGGTTGGGAGATTTATTTTAGAAAAAATAATAATACTGAAAAAGTTGGAGATCACATTCTTGAAGAAGGAAAAAAAATGGGAATGATACTCACAGGTACCCCTGGTTTTAGATGTAAAAGAATAGAATCTGGATTATTATCGGCTGGACAAGACTTTAATTATGAAACAAATCCATATGATGTTGGTTTAGGTAAGTATGTTGATTTAAAAAAAAATTATTTTATTGGAAAATCAGCATTGATGACTGCCGATAAAGAAAAAAGATGTTGGGGTATACGAGTAGAAAATGGTACTGCTTTAAAAGGAACTTATATAAAATTTAAAAATGAAATAGTCGGAAAAGTTACATCAAGTACTTGGTCACCTTTTCAAAAATGTGGTGTTGGAATAGTTTTAATGAATTCTCCAAAACATAAACCTGGATTAATAGTGGATGTTAATTGCAATGATAATAAAATTCATAAAGGTGAAATATGCACCTTACCAATGTATGACTTTAAAAATGAAATTGTAAGAGGTTTAAAAATTGATATTCCAACAGGTCCTACTCCGTGGTCAGGAATAAAAAAATAATAATAGCAATTGGTGGTGGTGGGTTTACACATACTTCAGATAAAGACTTGGATGAATATGTTGTAAATCAAGTTAATAAATCAAACATTAATATAGGTTTCTTACCCACGGCTAGCAATGATAATCAAGAAAAGACCGATCTTTTTTATAAAAGATTTAAATCACAAAAATTTAAATTATCTCATTTTAATCTCTGTTCAAGTGTAGGAGGTTTTAATGAATGGCTTTTAAACAAAGATATAATTTATGTAGGGGGCGGCAACACTTCTGAAATGATTAATATTTGGAAAAGACATAATCTAATCAAAGTATTTAAAGATGCATATGAAAAAGGAATAATTATGAGTGGAATAAGTGCTGGAGCTGTGTGTTGGTTTGATTGGATATTGTCAGACTCATTAAATAAAGAGCTAAGTCCGTTAAAAGGAATAAATTTTTTAGATGGAAGCTGTACACCTCATTCTTCGGATAATAATCGACTTCGACAATTTATTTCTGAAATTAAAAATGGAAATTTGCCAGATGGAATAGCTATTGATGATGGTGTAGCAGTGCTTTTTATTGACGGAGTTCCTTCAGAAGTTTATTCTTCAAGAATTAATCATGATGCTTATTATGTGACTAGACATGATAAGATAAGTTTAAAAACATATATAAAGAAATTAAATGAATAATATTAAAGCCAGTAATAAAATTTTTAGCATCGAAGATGCAAAAAAACTATCAAAGAAAAGATTACCAAAGCTAGTTTACGATTTTATTGATGGTGCATCAGGAGATGAAAAATTATCAGAAATTAATAGTTTTGCTTTAGACCAAATACGGCTTGAACCAAGAGTTCTAAGAAATGTAGAGGAAAGAAAACTAAAAAAAAACATTCTTGGATTTAATTATGACTATCCTTTTGGGTTTGCCCCAATGGGTATGACAAATCTTTCATGGCCAGGTGCAGACTCTATGTTGGCAAAAGAGAGTGCAAGAAATAATATACCAACTTGTGTATCTATGGCTTCCACAACCACCTTAGAGAAAATGTATGAGCTTTCAGAAGGTCATTCATGGCTTCAGCTTTATATTTTTCAAGATGAGGCTTTTGTCATGGAATTGCTGGATAGAGCAGAAAAAACTGGCTATGAAGTAGCTATACTTACTGTTGATGTTCCAGTTTTATCAAGAAGAACTAGAGATGATAAAAATGGATTTTCATATCCATTTAAAATAGGACCTAAACAATTTTTTGATTTTGCAACTCATCCTGTTTGGTCAATATCTACATTGCTTAATGGAATACCAAAGCCAATGAATTACGAAACTTCAAAAAATGGAAAAGGTATTTTTAAAAGAAAAGAAAGTAGAGGAAAAACAGATTGGGAAACTCTAAAAAGAGTAAGAAACAAATGGAAAGGTAAATTAATTGTAAAAGGCGTCATGTCATCTGATGATGCAGTTAAAATTAAAGAAATGGGTGCTGATGCCATCCAAGTTTCAAATCATGGAGGTAGACAATTAGATAGTGCCTCAGCAGCAATAAATATTTTACCTTTTATTAGAGAGGCAGTAGGAAATAATTTTCCAATTATATTTGATAGTGGAATAAGAAGTGGTAGCGATATTGTAAGATCATTAGCTTTAGGAGCAGATTTTTCAATGATTGGAAGGCCTGTAATGTATGCTATGGGAGCTGATGGAGCTAGCGGGCTAAGAAGGATTGTGGATATAATTAAAGAAGAAACTAGCACAACGCTAGGTTTGGTTGGATTAAATGATATTAATGAAGTTTCTTCTGATATAATCGAACAGAAACTTTTTATGAATACAACTTACTAATATGGAAAAAAAAATAAGAGGTGGAGCATTAATTGCAAGAGCATTAAAAGATAAAGGTATTGATAAAGTTTTTACTCTGTCAGGTGGATTTTGTAATCCTGCAATTGAAGGTTTCATGGAATGTCAAATTGATGTAGTTAATTGTCCTCATGAACAAATAGCTGGACACTTAGCGGATGGACATACGAGAATTACGAGAAAACCATCTGTATGCTTAGTCGGGCCAGAGGGTTTTGCAAATGCAGTACCATCAATGATGGAGGCATGGGGTGAAAGAACACCAATAATTTATATAACTGGATCAAGTAGTTTAAAAAGACAAGGGTCAGGTGGCTTTAAAGAAATTGATGATGTTTCAATAGCCGCTCCTCTTACAAAATATAGTGCAAGCATTACAGATGGAACAAGAATTAGAGAATTTGTTGATAAAGCTTACAGAATTGCAACGAATGGATACCCTGGGGCTGTTCATCTAAGTTTACCAGTAGATATAATGTTTTCTTCATTTGAAGAAAATGTTGGACTTGAAGAAAGACCATTTTCACATAAAGCAAAGCCAGTTGCTAAAGCATGGCCAGACCCAAATGATCTATCAAAAATACTTGAGTTAGCATGTAATGCAAAAAAACCTGTAATAATTGGAGGACATGGTGTTTGGTGGTCAAACTCAGAAAAAAATTTAGAGACTGCGGGTGAAAGTTTAAATATCCCAATTTTTAATGTGCCATACCATCAAAAACTTTTAGGAGAAGAGGTAAATGCATATATGGGTTTAGCAGATATTCACCAATATTCACCCTCAGAATTTGCATTACATAATTCAGATTTAGTTTTAATGATTGGTGCAAGGTTAGATAACCAAATGAACTTTGGTAACCCTCCTTTTATTCCAAAAACAACAACTTTAGTTTGTATTAACGGTTCGCATGAAGAAATTGAGTTTAATAGAGCAGCTGATCATAACCTTTTATGTGATCCAGGAGTATTTTTAGATACTTTATGTAATTTAAAGAAAAATAATAAATGGAATTTAGGAAATAGTTGGTTTCAAGATAATAAAAATAAAAAAAAAGATTGGGTAAATAAATCTTTAAATGAACTAAAGATTGAAGCTGATAAAGCTAAAAAAAATGGTGGAAAAATTCATCCACTGCAATTAGCATTAGACGTTCAAGACGTAATGGATGAGAAAGATTGGCTTATAATTGATGGAGGAAATACTCATTTCTGGTCGGAGATCGCAATAAATTTAGCAGGAGCTCAGGGGAAAAAATTGGGTGGAATTTTACATCCAGGTACATTTAGTATGCTGGGTGTTGGTGTATCATTTGCTTTATCTGCAAAAAATAATAATCCTAAATCAAATGTAATTTTAATCAGTGGAGATGGTGCATTTTTATCTGGAGGCATGTCTATAGAAACTGCATTTTTTGAAAAGAAACCAATTATTGTTGTTATTGACAATAATGGTGGCTTAGCATCAATTGGACAACAACAAGAAAGATTATTTGAAAGCGGAAAAAGAGTTGCAACTGACTTTAGAGATATACCTTTCCACAGTATATTTGAAGGTTTTGGGGGTCACGGAGAATTAGTAACGAAACGAGAGGAATTGGGTCCAGCACTAAAAAGAGCAATTGCAAGCGGTAAAACTGCTTGTGTAAATGTAAAAGCTAAACCCGTATTAAGTCCAATTGTTGCTGCTGTTGCCAGCAAGAGAGAGAAATCATCAATAGAGTAAAATGGCAAAATTTAGCTCACATTTATTGAATGGTTCTGATGGAACTCATGCAAGTAACGTCAAAGTAAAGATTTATCAAATACAATCCTCAAAATTAAAAAGGCTTTTTTTGAATACAAAGACTGATGGAAATGGTAGGATTAACCAGCATTTTAATCTTAGCAAAAAAGACTGTAAATGTGATTATGAAATGAATTGTGATATTAAAAGATACTTTAAAAAGAAAAAAATTGTGGGTGAAATAGTCATAAAATTTAAAATGTCCGATAATAAGAAAAATTATCATTTGCCAATAATAATTTCTCCTAACAGCTATACAGTGTGGTGGTCTAATTAATATATGGCATCGTTGATACTAAGTAAAATAAGTACAAAACTAAATATGTCTAGGAGAATAAGAAGAACTCCTTATACCAATAGAGTTGAAGAATGTGGTGTAACTGATTTTACTGTTGTAAATCACATGCTCTTACCAAAAAGATTTCAGAAATCTGTTGAGGATGATTATTGGCATTTGAATAAACATGTTCAGCTATGGGATGTGTCTTGTCAGAGACAAGTTCAGATATCAGGTCCAGACGCTAGTTTATTAGTACAAAAAATGACGCCAAGATCATTAAATAATATGGAGACTGGAAAATGTTTTTATATTCCTATGATAGATGAGAATGCAAGAATGATAAATGATCCAGTGTTGTTAAAGTTAGATGATGATATGTTTTGGATTTCAATAGCAGACTCTGATGTGTTGCTTTGGGCAAAAGGTATTGCAGTTGGTTTAAATTTAAATGTGAGCATAACAGAACCAGATGTATATCCTCTTGCAATACAAGGTCCAAAGTCTGAAGACTTGATGGCATCAATATTTGGAGAAGATATTAGAAAATTAAAATTTTTTAATTTTAGAATATTTGATTTTTTGGGAACTAAACAGGTTATCGCAAGATCTGGATATAGCAAACAAGATGGGTTTGAAATTTATTTTAAATGCTTTGAAGATTATTTTGATAAAAACGAAATAGGAGAAAAAATTTGGGATGTAATATGGAAAGCAGGTAAAGAATTTAATATTGCCCCAGGATGCCCAAATTTAATTGACAGAATAGAAGCAGGATTAATGTCTTATGGAAATGATTTTACAAAAGAAAATAATCCAATTGAATGCAACTTGGAAAAATATTGTAATTACGAAAGCGATCATGATTTCATTGGAAAAAATGCTTTGGAGAATATTAAGAAACAAGGTGTAAAACAAAAATTAAAAGGAGTATTATTTGATGGTGTAGATTGTCCTCCATGTTCAATTCCTTTTCCACTATATTCTAAAGACATGAAATTAATTGGTAAAATTACTTCAGGTATTTATTCTCCAAAATTTAAAAAAAACATTGGTTTATCCATGATTTTAAATGAATTTTGTAAAGTAGGGTCAGAAGTCTTAGTGCACACTCCAGATAATAAATTAAGAAAAGGAATTGTGTCCTCTTTACCATTTTCAAAATAATAATTAGTGGGTATAAGACTTATATGAAAAGAGCAGTTATAGCAGGATATTCAAGATCACCTTTTACAATGGCAAGAAAAGGTGAACTAATTGATGTTAAGCCTGTAAATATGTTTGCCGAAGTTGTTAAAAATCTTGTATCTAGAACAAAAGTAAACCCTGTTGATATTGAAGATATCGTTGTTGGGTGTGCTTTCCAGGTTGGAGAGCAGAGTTTTAATATTGGGAAACTTGCAACGTTTTTATCTGGGATGGAAATACATACATCTGGAATGACCGTTGATAGATGGTGTGGCTCATCGATGGAGGCTATTCATGTTGCAGCAGGTAAAATAGCAATGGGTGCGGGTAAAGTTTTTGTATGTGGGGGCGTTGAAAGTATGACCAGAGTTACAACTGGCTTTGAACCAATACCTTATCCTTATACAGATAAAGAAAACCCAAATGTTTATTTTTCAATGGGTATAACTGCTGAAAATGTTGCAAAGAGATATAAAATTTCAAGAATTGAACAACAAGAATTTGCGATACAAAGCCATCAAAAAGCTAATGAAGCTGAGGTTAACGGTAAATTTAAAAATGAAATAGTTGAAATCGCAGGCTGTTCAAAAGATGGAAATATACGTCCAAAAAGTAATCAAGAAACTTTAGATGGTCTAAAACTTGCATTTGATCAAGATGGAACTGTTACAGCAGCAACATCATCACCTCTTACAGATGGAGCGGCAGCAACACTTATATGTGAAGAAAGCTACGCAAAAGAAAACGGATTAGAAATTTTAGGTAGAATTGTTGCAACTGGAGTTAAAGGATGCGAGCCTGAAGTAATGGGGCTTGGACCTATAGGAGCAACTAAAAAAGCATTAGAAAGAGCAAATTTATCAATTAATGATATTGATATTGTGGAAATTAATGAAGCTTTTGCATCTCAATCAATAGCATGTTTAAAAGATCTTGGTATCGAGCAAAAGAAGGCTAATTTAGATGGTGGGGCATTAGCGCTAGGGCACCCCCTTGGAGCAACAGGAGCCAGAATAACTGGCAAAGCTGCTGATTTACTTAGACGTGAAAATAAAAAATATGCTTTATCTACTCAATGTATCGGTTTAGGAATGGGTATTGCGACCATAATTGAATCTGTTAATTAATTATCTATTAATTCCTCTCAAACGTTCTGATCTTCTTCTTAGTAACTCTGCACTAATAAGTATTAAAGTAGATAAAACAATCAAACACGTAGCAACAGATAGAATTGTTGGACTTAATTGTTCCCTCAATCCTGTCCACATTTGAACTGGGATGGTTGTATTTTCAAGTCCTGCTAAAAATAAAACTACTACAACTTCATCAAAGGAAGTTACAAAAGCAAATAAACCGCCGGATATTACACCAGGTAAAATTAATGGAAGTGTCACTTTCATAAATGTATTTACTGGATTACTACCTAAACTAGCTGCTGCTCTCGTTACACTATGATCGAAACCTGATAATGTTGCAGTAACAGTTATTACAACAAAAGGTGTTCCCAAAATTATATGAGCTAGAACTATTCCGGTATGAGTTGCCGCTAAACCTGCTTTTGCCATAAAAAAGAATATTGCAACACCAGATATAATAAGTGGAACTATCATTGGTGAAATCAGAGTTGCCATTATTATTCCTTTAAAAGGCATGTGTCTGCTGCTCAATCCTAATGCAGCAACCGTTCCTAAAATTACTGACCCTAAAGTTGCAAATATAGCAATAATAAAACTATTCTTTGCAGCAAGGCCCCATGGATTTTTTGTACCGTAAACCATATCTTTATACCATCTTAAGGAGAAAGCATCTGGGTCTAAATTCTTCATTCCTTCTGAAAAAACAAGAAACTCTTCTGCATTAAATGATAATGGAAATATTACAAACAAAGGTGCTATTAAAAAAATAAAAACGAGAGAACATATAGCAATATAAAAGTAGTGCCAAATTCTATATCTAGTTTCTGTATACTTTGGTAATGCCATACTAACCTAACTTAATATTATCAACTCCAACTAATTTATTATAAAGCCAATAAATTACCAAAACTCCTCCAAGCAACATAAGTCCCATCGCTGAAGCAAAACTCCAATCTAATGTAGTTTTCATATGATATGCAATTTGGTTGCTAATTAAGGTGCCTGATGCTCCACCAACTAATGCGGGTGTAATGTAATATCCAATTGCTAAAATAAAAACTAAAAGACAACCTGCCCCAATACCTGGTATTGTTAATGGAAAATATACTTTCCAAAAAGCTACAAAAGGTGTCCCACCTAGCGACTTACCCGCCCTCATTAAACTTGGCGAGATAGTTTTCATTACACTGTAGAGTGGTAAAACCATAAATGGTAATAAAATTTGTGTCATTGCAACATAAGTTCCAACTTTATTGTACATCATCTCTGGCCTATTATCGTCTGATACAAGCCCTATAATTACAAAGAAATCATTAACTACTCCTTGCTGTTGAAGTAAAATCATCCAGCTAGCTGTTCTAACTAATAATGAAGTCCAAAACGGAAGAAGAACGCAAATCATTAATAAATTGCTGTACTTCATTGGGAGTGTTGCTAGTAAATGGGCTATTGGGTAACCCATTAAAAAACAGAACACCGTAACAAAGAAAGCAACCTCTACAGTTCTCAACCATAAAATTCTATGTATTCTTCTGTCTTCGCTAACTTGTACAATTTTATTATCCTCATTTAGATACATGTCCATAGCTTTTAAATATTTTGCGGATGTGTAAGGAGGAGCAGTTCTTTTAATTGCTTGCCAATATTCTACATCTCTCCATCTCTTATGAACTTTCATTATTTGTTCTTTAATGTTTTGAGTTTCGTCAATTTTATTTCTTTTAACCTGTCTAAATAATTTTTTAACAACTGAAGTAAAACCATTTTTTTCTTTATTAAGTCTTTGAGCTAATTTTCCGTGTTTTTTATTTTCGACAAGAATTTTAAAGTCAGATAAAAATGAAGCAAACACTTCCTCTGAAGGAAGTTCTTTACCATCCCATTGCTCCATTGATTTAAAAGTTTTGGGGAGCATATTTGTTATCATTTTATCATCTATGCTTCGAGTAAACATTTCACCGATTGGAAAAACGTAAGTGATTATTAAAAATAATAATAGTGGCGCAACAAGTAAAAAGGCTTTAATTTTATTTTTTCTCTCAGCTTTTTTTAAGCTGATTTCTAGTGGAATACCGTCAGTTGTTAATATTTGTTTTGTTTCGCTGCTCATAAATAAAAAGGGCGACTATTAAAGTCGCCCTATATATATTATATTATACTAGTCTTTTATAGTTTTTTTATAGACCAGCTTTCATAGCTTCCCACTTCTCACCAAGTTCTGTACCGTTATCTGCCCAGAAAAATGGATCAACTAAAAAGTATTTTTTAGTATTTGAAGGAGCGGTTGGCATTTGTGGCATCATTTCAGTTTTACCATCTTTGTACCATGGCTCATTTGCTTTGATAATTTCTAAAGACGATAATCTGTATGGAGCATATGCAATGTATTTAGCACTTCCCGCTAACATTTCAGTGTTAGTCATCATTGCTAAAGCTTTTTTAGCATTTGCTTCATCTGGTCCACCTTTAACAAGTGCGAAATATTCATAGTCAAGACCTTGTCCATCCCATACTTGTTTAATTGGAGCACCTTCACCAATTTCTGCATTGAAAAATCTTCCATTCCAACCAGTTGCCATAACAACTTCACCAGATACTAGTAATTCTGGCGGTTGAGCACCTGCTGACCAGAATACACATCCACCATTTGGATCTGTACAAAGATCTTTGATTTTTGCCATTGCTCTGTTAACTCCAGCTTCTGTTTCTAGTAATTTGTAGATCTCAGATCCACCTTTACCCATGTAAACACCGTCACCAGCTAATGCTATCTCTAGGTTTGTAAGAGCAGATTTGTAAATAGCTCTTTTTCCTGGATATTTTTTAGTGTTAAAAAAATCTTTTATAGTCGATGGTGTGCCGTCAACGTTGTTTACGTTGTAAGCATAGTTCCACGAATATAAAATGTTTCCTACTGCACATTTACTTGGCATTGGAGCAAAGAAATCTTCACTTGCAGGAGTTCCATCTGGGGCTGCAGGGAAGTCTTTGTCAAAGTCGAATTCGACGAAAATTCCTTCGTCACATCCGTTGATAGTATCAAATGCGAATACATCTATAATATCCCAAGTAATTGCACCTGCTTCTTTTTGAGCTTTGATCTCAGATAATCCACCCGAATAGTCTACCCAGTTGATATCAACACCAAGTTTTGACGCAGTTGGATCACCGTACCCTAGCTTTTGAGACTCTGTGTATGCTCCACCCCAAGATGCGACCGTTACCGCAAATGCAGATGTAGTTACTGAAAGAGCAAAAGAAAGAGCAAGTAATAATTTACTTATTTTTTTCATTTATCCTCCGTTTAAACGTTATTATAAATTAATTTATATATTTTAAGTACAACAAAAACGATATTCAGAGTCAACAGGCCATTTTGCTGATGGAATACTATATATTTGTTAAATTATTTAGGATCTAGAGCTCTCGCGTCTTGGCTGTTCCAGCCAACCTTAATCTCATTACCTAATTTTAAATCTAATTCATTTGAACTGTTTGGAACTTTTAAAATAAATTCTTTATTTCCCAACAGATCTAAGCGAACTCTTGTGTGATCGCCATGATAAATTACCTCCTCAATTTTACCAATTTGATTATTATCCATTTTATTTTTTGGATTTATTAAAGCTCTTTCAGGTCTTATAGAAACGGTTGTTTTATCTCCTTTAGATTCCACCGAAACAGGATTGGCTAAAATTTCACCTTTGTTTAATTTTACTTTACAGACATCTTTAGAAATATCCACAACCTCACCGCCAAAAGTGTTATTTTCTCCAATAAATTCTGCAACAAATGAATTAACTGGTTCTTCATAAAGTTTATCAGGACTTGAGAGTTGCTGAACTTTTCCATCGTTGAATACGGCTATTCTGTTCGACATGGTCAAGGCTTCCCCTTGATCATGTGTAACATAAACTACAGTAACTCCAATATTTTCATGAATGTGTTTAATTTCGTATTGCATGCTTTCTCTCAAATTTTTATCTAATGCACCAAGTGGTTCATCCATTAATACTACTGCTGGATCAAAAACTAATGCTCTTGCTACTGCAACTCTTTGTTGTTGTCCTCCAGATAGTTGTGCAGGCATTCTACTTTCGAAACCTGATAAGGAAACCATTGATAATGCTTTATCTACTTTTTTTTCTATTTCTTCTTTTTCAATTTTTCTTACTCTTAGAGGAAATGCTAAATTTTCAAATACTGTCATATGAGGAAACAAAGCATAATTTTGAAATACCATTCCTATTCCTCTTTTGTGTGGTGGAATATTAGAAATTGGACTAGAATCTAAATAGATCTCACCATTAGTTGGAGTTTCAAATCCAGCTAACATCATTAAACAAGTTGTTTTTCCTGAGCCAGATGGACCAAGCATTGTAATGAATTCTCCTTCGGAAATATTAAGATTTAAATCTTTTACAACTAAGACTTTGCCATCATAACTTTTATCTACTTTAGCAAATTTGACGAATTCTGTATTTTTTGACATGAATAATGTTTAAAACATTTAAGAAGTTTATTTTCAATAGCTAATAGTTCTTTATATGCAATTCTTTTGGAAAATTACAGAATAATTCACAACCTTTGTCAGTAACTCGTATTGCTTCAGAAGCTTCTACTCCCCAATCACCAAACTGCATGACTGCAATCATATGAAAACAAACATTTGGTTCTAGTACTGTCATATCTCCTTTATAAATATTTAAAGTATGCTCTCCCCAATCAGGCGGATATCCAATTCCGATTGAATAACCTGTTCTTGATTTTTTTTCGATACCATATTTATCTAAAATTTTCCAAAAAGCTTGAGCAACGTCATTTGCTGTATTTCCGGGTTTTGTAGCATCAATTCCAGCTTGTAAAGCTTCAATAGTTTTATTCATTGTATCAACTTTTTTTTGATCAGGTTTACCTAACAAAATTGTCCGAGCCATAGGTGCGTGATATCTTTTATAAACACCTGATAGTTCAATTATAGTTGCTTCGCCTTCAACAAATTTATCTTGAGTTGCTGTTAAATGTGAAGCAGATGTCCCTTTACCAGTCGGAAGTAGTGTTGCAATACTTGAATATTCACCCCCAAATTCTTCTGTACCATAAAATAAAGATTTTTGAATTTCCCCGACAGCATCGCATTGTCTTGTACCAGGTGTAATTACTTCCATTGCTGTTTGCATTCCTTTTTGGGAAATTAAAGCAGCAGACTTCATATAATTTATCTCTGCATTAGATTTAATTAATCTAGCCCAATTAACTAGTCGATCAGAATCAATAATGTTTGCATTAGGTAATCCCTGTTTAATCTTTTCATAACAAAAAGCTGTAAAATAATGAGCATCCATTTCAACTCCAATGGACAGTTTATCCCATTTTTTTTCTTTAATTACTTTAGTCAAGTAATCATAAGGATGTTTTGGCCAAGTATGAATATAAATCTCATCATAAACAATAATATTATCTTTATTTAAATAGGTCTTTATGTGCGCCCCACCTGCGTCTTGGTCTCTAACAAAGCAAATTGGTTCTTTTGAATCAACGTGCACTAATACGCATTGAGCATAATAAAATGACCAAGCATCGTAGCCTGTAAGATAATTCATGTTATTTGTGTCATGAGAAATAATTAAATCAATTTTTTTCTCTTTCATCAGAGATTGAACTTTTAATAGTCTTTGTTTGTATTCCTCTTTTGAAAAAGACATAAATTAATCAAACAGTCTTCCAAATCCTTTTACAGATTTATTTTCACCAATGTTTTCTAAAGATTCCCAGATTAAAGCTTGGTTGCTTGAAAGAACTGGTATTCCTAGTTTATCTTCTAATTTTTGTATCAAAGGAAGTACTGGTAAAGCGGTACAAGATACAAATAAAGCATCTGCCTCACTTACATCTAAATTTATAAGAACATCAAACAGATAATTTTGATCTACTTTACCAATCTCCATATCAGAATGAATATCAAAGTATGAATTAGAAGTAATTTCAAAACCAGATGATTTAAAGTAATCAACAACATCATCATTAACTTTTTTACTATAAGGCGTGAAAATAGAAAGTTTTTTTATATTTAATTTTTTCAATGCTTTCAGAGCTGCTGTGCTTGGTGTTGAAAGTTTTGCCTCTGGTTTTGCTGCTTGTATTTTATTTTTAATATTATCGTATCCTGCTGCAATAGTTCCTGATGTGCAAGCATATACAACACAGTCTAATTTTTGCTCTGGGAGGATATGTTTTGTAACTTGAGTAATATTCTCTGACATTTTGATTAAATTCTCTTTAGATAAGGGGTTGTAACATTCTATTCTATTTACAAAAAAATCTATTTTTTTATCTTTAATTACACTTATAAAATCTTTTTCAATCACTAGATCAGTTGCTAAAGCGATGAGTCCAATACGTGGATTTTGATTTTTTTCAAACTTTGGTTCTATTTTTTGTGATTTCATAAATGTAATATACCACCACTTATTGATTAATCATTAAAATTTAAAAACTGCATCTAATTTCTTGAATGGTAAGAGCAAATAAACGTATAATAAGAAAAATTAATTTATAAATATAAATGCTCGATAAAAAAAAATTTTATATCAATGGAAAATGGGTTGAGCCAGTAAACAAGAATGAATGTGAAGTTATTAATCCATCAACAGAAGAAGTTTGTGCAATTATAAGTCTTGGAAGTTCTGATGATACAAATGCTGCTGTCAAAGCAGCAAAATCTGCATTTGAAAATTGGAAAGAAACTTCAAAAGAAGAAAGGTTAAATTTATTAGAAAAATTATTAAAAATTTATAATTCTAGATGGGATGATATGACAAATGCTATTACTTCAGAGCTTGGTTGTCCTAAAGATTGGTGTTCAGCTAATCAAACATCTTCTGGTGCAGGTCATATCGAAGACTTTATAAAAAGATTAAATGATTTCGAATTCGAACCAGGTTTTGATAAGGGATCTACTAATCATATTATATATGAACCAATTGGAGTTTGCGGATTAATTACACCTTGGAATTGGCCTATAAATCAAATTGCTTTAAAAGTAATTCCAGCTTTTGCTACTGGATGTACAATGGTACTTAAGCCATCTGAAATTGCACCATTATCAGGAATGCTATTTGCAGAGATGATAGATGAGGCTGGATTTCCAGCTGGAGTGTTTAATCTAGTGAATGGTGATGGGCTTGGTGTTGGAACTGACCTGTCAGGACATCCTGATGTTGATATGGTCTCATTTACAGGATCTACTAGAGCTGGAAAATTAATTACAAAGAATGCTGCTGAAACTATAAAAAGAGTTTGTCTTGAACTTGGTGGTAAAGGTGGAAATATTGTTTTTGCTGATGCATATCCTGATGCAGTTAGAGATGGCATTAGAAACGTAATGAGTAATTCAGGTCAATCATGTGATGCTCCAACTAGAATGCTTGTTGAAAAATCAATTTATAAAAGAGCTGTTGAAGAGGCTGCAGATGAAGCAAATAAAATTAAAGTTGATCTTGCTTCAAAAGCTGGTGATCATATAGGACCTGTAATTTCAAAAACTCAATTTGATAAAATTCAGAGTTTAATAAATAGTGGAATTGAAGAAGGTGCTACTTTAGTAGCAGGTGGTCCTGATAAACCTGAAGACTTACAGAAAGGTTATTTTATTAAACCGACAGTATTCACTGATGTTAATAATAATATGAGAATTGCTAAAGAGGAAATATTTGGACCAGTATTGTCAATTATTCCTTTTGAAAATGAAGAGGAGGCTATCCAAATTACAAATGACACAGAATATGGATTAGGAAACTATTTACAAACAGAGGATAAAGAAAAGGCAAAAAGAGTCTCAAAAAAATTAAGATCTGGAATTGTGTATGTAAATCATAAAGCAGCTGACTCCGGAACTCCTTTTGGTGGGTATAGGCAATCTGGAAATGGGCGTGAAGGTGGAACTTGGGGATTGCATGAATATCTTGAAGTAAAAACTATTACTGAATGGAAAAATTAAAATGCTTGGTTATGTAATGGTGGGAACCAATAACTTAGAAAAAGCAATAATTTTTTATGATGAAGTCTTAAAAGTATTAAATCTAGAAAGAAACTATAAAGATGAAGTTTGTGCTGGTTACACAGAAAAAAATGGTGATGGAACTATAGAGTTTTATGTGACTAAACCTGTCAACATGAAAGAGGCAACTAATGGAAATGGAACGCAAGTTTCATTTATTACATCATCTAAAGATGTAGTTGATAAGTTTCATGAGATCGGGCTTAAGGCAGGAGGAAAAAGTGAAGGAGCTGGAGGTGAAAGACCAGAAGGTTCTGGGGTTTACTATTCTTATATTCGAGATCTTGATAATAATAAAATTTGTGCTTTCACAAATAATTAATGTCTTACACTTTCATTCAAGAGAAAATTGATCAAGGAAAAATTATTTTACTTGATGGAGGTATAGGTGCTGAGCTTGAAAAAAAGGGAGCTAAAATGGATAAAAACCTTTGGTGTGGAAAATGTTCGGTAGATAGCCCAGGATTTTTAAAAGAAGTTCATGAAAATTATATTGATGCGGGTGCTGATGTTATTACAACAAATACTTATGCAACTACTCCAATTTCTCTTCGAAAACATGGATATGAAGACTCAATTGAATTATTTAATAAGCAAGCAGTTCAAATTGCAAAACAAGCAATTGATAATTCAAAAAAAAGCGTTTGTTTAGCAGGAAGTGTTTCGAGTTATGGAAGTTTTCTTAAACTTGGAACAAAGAATATGAAGCCAAGTTTTAATGAACAGATTAAAATTTTATCAAATGAGGGTGTTGATTTAATAATTTTAGAAGCAATGACATCTCAAGCAGAAATTGTGGAGACTATGCTTGAGTGTTCTTCAAATATAAAGTTGCCTGTTTGGCTTTCTATTTCCTGTGTAGTAGATCAGAATACAAAAAATATTACGCTTGGCTATGATGATGTAAAGAATAAAACTGAAATTTACGAGGATTTAGAAGAATCGTTGAAAAGTTTTAGTAAATTACATAATGGGCCAATTTTAATTGCTCACTCAGATATTAAAACAACAAGTGCAGCTTTAGAGACAGCATTAAAATATTATAATGGAGTTATCGGTGCTTACCCTAATAAAGGCTTTTACGAAAAACCAAATTGGAAGTTTGAAGATAATTTTTCACCTAATGATTATTTGGAAGTTGCAAAAAAATGGGTTAGCAAAGGTGTAAAAATTGTTGGTGGTTGTTGCGGTATAGGAGTTGAAGAGATAAAAGCTGTTTCAATTTTGAAGTAATAATATATTGTAAAATTATGAAAACGTTTATTGGTGGTATTGGTTGTTTTTGGGACGAAACTAAATACGATGGTATAAAAGGAATAGTATCTACCGAATGTGGTTACTGCGGAGGCGATAATCCTAATGTTACTTACAAAGCAGTTTGTGGTGGAGATACAGGTCACATAGAAGTAGTTAAAGTTCAATATGATGAAAATATTTTAAGCTATGAAGATATGGTCAGATTGTTTTTTAAACTCCATGACTCAACTCAAAAAAATAGACAAGGAACTTATGTAGGAATTCAATATCGTTCTGAGATATTTTATAATAATGATAATGAAAAAAATACAGCAGAGAAAATTTTAAAAGAAATGAATGAGAAATTAGATGGAAAAGTTACTACAAAGATTTCCAAAGAAAAAAACTATTGTAAAGCAGAAGGCTATCATCAAAAGTATGAGAAAAATAAATCTCTTAAGTTTGGATAAAAAATACTAATTTGAAAAAAATTATTTCAGAAAAAAATTCAGAATTAGTTACAAGAAAAGATAATAAAGCTCAATGGAATCTCCCAAATAAAAGAAGGTTGGGTTTTAGAAATTTATATAAAATTAATAGATATGGAATATACCTTAGATCAGATTTTGTTCTAAAATTAAAAAAAAAAATTAATAAGAGAATTGGTAAATTATCTTATGTGAAAAAGGTAACTAAAAATAAAGCTTTTTGCTCTCTAATAGTTGGTAAAGATCAGGATATTTTATTCGAGCAGTATGCAAAAGACTTTTCCACAAATCAGCCTCAAACAATTATGTCAATTACAAAAATGTTTATACATTTATTTGTGGGGGAGCTAATAGACAGAAAACTAATTAATTTAAATAAGAAAATTTCATTTTACTTACCAAAAATTGGCAGTGGTTATGCAAGTGCAAAAGTAAAAGACGTGTTAGACATGAACATTGTAAATCTATATAGCGAAGATTATACAAAAGCTTATTCGTCTTCATTTCTACATGAGCCTGTGGGAGGATGGAGACTGCCGATTAAAGGCAAAAATATTCAAAGTCAGGAACAATATTTAAATTCAATTAAATCCTTAAAAAGCAGAGATTTAAAAAATTATACTGATCTGGCGCATTATAAATCAGCTAATACCGATGTTATTGGACTAATTATAGAAAAAGTAAGTAAAAAAAGTTTAAGACAGTGGCTGTTGGAAACAGTTGAAGCAACAGGATTTGAAGAAGGATTGTATATAGGAACAGATAGATTTGGAACACCGTGGATGTCTGGAGGTGGAAGTTTAATTACAAGAGATTTTTTAAGAATGGGTTTACTTTTTTCTAGGTTTGGAAAAGGTATAAATGGAAAAAATATTGGTTCTAAAACTTTTTTGAGTAAAACTATTAATAGTGAGGGACCCAAATACATTCAATTATCTAAGTATAAATTTGTCTGTTATGTAAATTCATTAATGAAATGCGGTAACTGGATTGGTCACTCTGGGTATGGAGGCCAATTTTTAGGAATAAATTTGAAAACAAAAGTTGTTGCTGCGTTTTTTTCTGTCTTAGAGACTAAATCTGCAACAAATGAAAAATATAAAAAAGATATGGTAAATATGATAGACCAAATAATTAGTAAAGATTACTAAATTAAGAAAATTTTGTTATCAAGGATTTTAAATGTTTATCTGTGACTCCACAACAACCCCCAATAATTTTTACCTGATCGTCTATTAGCTCAGAACACTTATCAACAAATTCAATTTCATTTTCAGTTATTAATGCTTGCATAGTACTAGTGTCAAATTTATGAATTTCTGGATAGAACATAATTGGCCCACTCCAATTTGATTTTAAAACTTTCATTCCCTCTTTCGTATCAATAAACCAACTATGCATTATGCCATAAACATCTCCACCAATAGATTTGAGTGAATTAATTATTTCAGCAAAATTTATAATTTTATCTTCAGGAAGGAATTTTGGCTCACCAGGATATTTTAAAGGGTCATATATAATAGATCTCTCTTTTTCTGCTCTAAAATTTCTACCTACTACGGTTTCATCAAATTTACTTATGCAGCAACTTAATCCAACCCAGACAGGCAAATCCGTTTCCAAAGCTGCATTTAGCAAAATTTTAGCGTGATCAATGTCTAAAAGCATTTCAAGAATAAGCACTTCGACTCCCTCTTCTTTTAATACTTTCGCTTGTTCTTTATAATTTTTTTCTTCTTTTGCAAATGATGGTACAAATTTTGTGTCAGGTCTAAATTCATTTTCAGCCAAAGCTAAATATGTTGACATACTTCCAGCAATTTTAATTTTTTTTCCAGAATTTTTGACTGCTTGTCTTGCTAACTTAACTGTATCAATATTAATTTTTATTGTCTGATCTCCTAAATTTGAAGGCTCAAGACAATGTCTTGCAGTTCCAAAAGAGTTGGTTGTTATCATATCACATCCTGCATTTATATGACTTTCGTGTACTTTGATTACTATTTCTGGTGAGAAAACATTTGCTAAGCCAGAAAATGCTGGTCCCATTATTCCACCAAGTCTCTGAATTTCTGAGCCAGTTCCACCATCTAAGAAGACTTTTTTTTTTGATTTCAATAATTCATTAATATCCATTATGCTAATTTCTTTTCTGACTTTGGAACATATACAACTTCAATTACACCACCAAGAATTATTAGAACACTTCCTAGTGTTTCTCTCCAACCAAATGGTTCATTTGTTAAAATACTAGCACTAACAACGCCAACAATTATTTCAGCTAAAAATAAAATAGATGATAAGCCGGCTCCTAATTTACTTGGAGCCCAAAATATTATTACCCCTGTAGGAATGAAATAAAATATTGAAATAAGTAATAAAAAAGTGGACATTGACATAATAACCTCCACTGATGGAACTGGTCCTAAATAATCTACTAAGAATAACCCAATGGGTATACTTGCTAAACCACCATAAAAAAAGAATGTGAATATAATTGGAAAGACACCATCGGTTTTAATTATTTCCATTCTAATTAAACCAGCACCAAATAGTGCACCTCCAGCAAGAGCCAACCAATCTCCTGCATTTTGAGGTAATGGAATTATATTCTCTTGACTAAATACAATCCACAAACCTCCTAATGCTAAACCTAATGTGATTAACCTCTTCCAACCAAATTTCTTTTTTAAAAATATAATTTCAAATATTGTTGTCCAAACAGGTATCATGTAAAACATGATTAATGCTTTAACAACGTCAGTAAGAAGAAAACTAAGAGCATAACAAACAAATCCACTACCAACAAAAAAACCAGTGAGAGGAAATTCCAATCCAATAGACTTTCCTTTTATAACTCTCCAAATTGCGATTGGTGATAATATTAATATTCCAACTGCCATTTGGGATATTGTTCCCCACCCACCAGTCAAACCTCCATCTTCTAGTATTCTTTGAGGTAACCAATAAATTCCCCACGAACCTGCAGCGATAGCTAATGCGAACGAAATTTTAAAATGATGAGGGTGTCTGGTCATTATAATTACATTAATTCTGGTTTAAATTTTGAAAAGTTAAAAATTTCTTCATAAGATTTGGCAAAATAAATTACTTTATTATCTTCTTTAACATTTGCTATAATCTGCATTCCCATTGGTAGCCCTTTGTCATTGAAACCAACTGGAACAGATATAGTTGGCAAACCAAGCAAGCTAGATAATATATAGACTTCCATATATCTATGATAAGTGTCAATTTTATTATTATTGATAAATTCTGGATTATTTAGGTTCTTATCAAAGGGAAATAATTGAGCTGAAGGTAATGCCAAAAAATCATAATGATTAAATAGTTTTTGAATTTTATCCTGATATTTATTTCTAATTTCTATCGCTTTTAAAACATCATTTGTTTTGACACTTTTCCCTTTTTCATATTCCCAATATGCTTGTAAAGGCAATTCGTCTAAATTTTTTAAATTATATAACAGAAAATTTTCATATAATGTTTTGGCTCTTAATGTTGTCCAAGAAAACCATAATTCTTCTGAATTAATTTCAGTTTTTAAATTTTCAACATTTAAATTATTTGATTGCAATCTTTTTAAAATATTTTCACATAAATCGATAATTCCATCTTCAAATTTATATTGGTCATTCAGATCAATGCACCATCCAATTTTTAAATCTGAAAGTTTTTTAATATTTATATCCTCAAGATCGAAAGATAATTTATCCTTTAAATTTTTCCCTTTTATATACTTAAATAAAAATTCCATGTCATAGGGAGTTCTAGCAAGACAGCCGGTTGTTGAAATTAAAGGGAGACCATTTAAATTTTTAATTTCAAATCTGTCTTCTGCAATCGCACCAGGTGTTGGTCTCAATCCATAAATATTGGCAAATGCTGCAGGATTTCTACAGGATCCCATCATGTCTGTACCATCTGCAAAAGGAATTAAATTTGCTGCAACAGCTGCTGCTGCACCACCTGATGACCCTCCCGCTGACTTACTATAATCATAAACATTGGATGTGGCTCCATAAACTCTATTAGTAGTATGACAACCAACAGCAAATTCAGAGAGATTTGTTTTACCAATTAAAATTGTATTTTTTCTATAATTATTTACTAATAAAGAGTCATGTTTTGGGATATTTTTTAATAACTCTTTATATCCATAGCATGTTACCTCATTTTTAATATCAAATAATTCTTTGACTGCAATTGGAAGGCCATAAATATCATCTTGATTTTCATTTTTGAAGTTTTTGTCTTTTAATTTTGCATATTCAATAATTTTTTGTTCATCTAATATTGAAATAATAGCATTTAATTTTGGATTATATTTTTTTATCCTGTCAAAATAAAAATTTATTACTTCAACTATTTTTATTTCTTTATTTTTGATTTTAGAGATAATTTGAGATACAGAAAATGTTTCAAGCACTGTCCCAAACCTATCTTGCTTGTCTAATGCTCTGTAAAACTAAACTTTTTACCTCATCCAAAGATGCTTTTTTAGGATTTTGTCCATAAGCTTGATCAAGCATAGATTTTTTTGCGATTCTCTCCTCACAATCTTCTGGAACGCCAATTTCATTTAAGCCTTTTGGTATTTTTAATCTATCTAAAATAATATTTAAGTTATCTTGAAATGCTTCAATAGAGTGATCTTTAAATTGCATAGCTTCTGACATTCTTTTCACTTTTTCATCTAATCCAGGTAAATTGTATTTCATTACTGCAGGTAATATTATCGCATTTGTTAATCCATGATGAGTATTATATTCTGCGCCTACCATATGTGATATAGCATGGACTAAACCCAAACCTTTTAGAAATGCTATTCCACCCAGATAAGATCCTACAATCATTCCTCCTCTTGCTAATAGATTATCTGGTTCTTCAACAGCTGCGTAAAGAGATTTTGAGATTAAATTTAAACTTTCTATGGCAGAACCATCGCATAATGGATGAAACATGGGAACGCTATAGCCTTCTATCGCGTGTATCATAGCATCTATTCCAGTCCATGCGGTTAGATTTGCGGGTAATTTTAATGTTAATTCTGGGTCTACTAGAGCTAGGCAAGGTCTAGCATCAGGATGCCACAAACAAAACTTCATTCCTTTTTCAAGATGAGTTACCATAGCAGTAACTTCTGTTTCAGCTCCTGTCCCCGCTGTTGTAGGAATCGTTATTATTTTAGGAAAAGGATTTTCCATCTCTAATTTTGGTGGTTCTTTTTCAAATTCAAAATCCCATAACGATACACCACTATTAACTGTTAAAGAAATTGCTTTTCCTCCATCCATTGCGCTTCCACCACCTATTGCAATAATAGCATCATGATTTCCATCACGAAATTTTTTACATCCAGAATCTATTTCGTCGTCTCTAGGATTTGGTGATATATTTGAATAAATTGCTGATTTTACTTTTGAGTCGTTTAGTAAGTTTTGTAGATCACTAATAAATGGAAGATTAACACTACCATTATCGGTTACTATTAAAGCATTATTAATTTTAAAATTATTACAAAATTTTCCAATCTCCTTGAGTCTGCCTGGTCCATAAGCGGTTAAAGTAGGAAAAGTCCAATCCTGATTATTTAATAAAAAATCTTCATTAAGTTTAAAATTTTGCATAATATTTTAAAAACTTATACTAATTTAAACATTATTAAATGAAAATTTCATCTGAAAAATCAGATATAAAAAAAACATATCTAGCTGTAGCAACTATGCTTTTAGCAATTTTGTGTATAGATCTTTATATGGTAATTATCAAATTTCTGGGTGACGAATATTCAATAATTCAATTAACTTTGTTTAGAAATATTGCTGCGATCATACCTTTGTTACTATTAATTTTATTCACAAATGAATTTTCAACAATTTTTAAAAATTTAGGAAATAAATTTCTTATATTAAGTTGTTTAAGAGGAATTTGTTTCCTTTCAATGAATGTATTTATATTTATTTCTGTTATTAATCTTCAGTTTGCAACCGCAATGACATTAACTTTTTCATCACCATTTTTCATAGTAATTTTATCAATAATAATGTTGAACGAAAGGATTGGTATTTATAGATGGTCGGCAGTTATTATAGGTTTTGTTGGAGTATTAATGATTATGAGACCAACAAGTGAAATATTTAGTTTTTACTCAATATTTCCTATTCTTACAGCTATAGCTTGGGCTTTTACTGTTATCATTTTAAAGTTTATTCAAGGAAATCATTCGACTGCTAAAATCCAATTATATACATTAATATTTAATGTAAGCGGTGGGATAATACTATTTTTAGTAACAACAGGTCATTTAGAAATAAAAAGTTTAAAAGATTTTATTTTAATGACAACCACTGGTATTTTAGGTGGTACAGCAGCAATATTATTTATTTATTCTTATAGATTAATTTCAGCAAGCAAGATTGCATCGTTTGAATATCTTGGTATACCATCATCCTTTATTCTTGGATGGATTTTTTTTTCTGAAGCGCCATGGGGTCAACTGTTTCCAGGTGTATTAGTAATTATTTTTGCAGGTATGATTATTATTTGGAGAGATAATGTTAAACAAAAAAAAGCTGAAGGTAATAAACAAGTTTATTGATTAGATCTCATAGATTTCATCACTATTACTCTATCTATTTCTCCTAATAACTCTCCAGTTTCATTACAAACAACTGGATAAATTTTATCATTATCAATTAGTTTATCTATTAAATTTTCAATTTTAGAATTATCTAAAATATTATCTTTTCCATCATTAAATAAATTTTTTGTTTCATTACAGCATTCTGTTCTCATAACTTTTCCTGCACTTAACACTTTATATTTTGGAACATCTTCACAAAAATCTTTTACGTATTGATCTTTTGGATTAGAGACAATTTCCTCTGGAGTGCCAACTTGAGACACTTCTCCATCTTTCATAATTGCAATATGATCTCCCATTTTAATGGCTTCCAAAAAATCATGAGTGATAAATACCATGGTTTTTTGAAGTTTTTCTTGGATCTTTAAAAGTTCATCTTGCATTTCTCTTCTGATTAAAGGGTCAAGAGCGGAAAAAGGTTCATCAAAAATTAATATTTCAGGATCTACAGCTAGCGCTCTTGCTAAACCAACTCTTTGCTGCATACCGCCAGAGAGTTCTCTTGGATAATTATTGTGCCAACCATCTAAACCAACCATCTTAAGAACTTCCATTGATTTTTCTACTCTAACATCTTTTTTTGTTCCTCTTACCTCTAAACCATATCCAATATTTTCTAAAACTGTTCTATGAGGGAATAAACCAAAATGTTGAAATACCATGCTCATTTTATTCCTTCTGAGTTCCAATAAATCTCTTGCACTCATTTTGGTTACTTCAACTTCATCCATTTTGACAGTTCCAGCTGTTGGCTCAATCAGTCTTGAAATACATCTTACTAACGTAGATTTTCCACTACCAGACAATCCCATTACAACAAATGTTTCACCTTTTTGGATTGAGAAGCTGACATCTTTAACTGCAACAACATGGCCTGTCTTTTCTTGGACTTCCTTTATAGTTAAACTTTTATCAAGGTTTTTAATAATTCTTTTTTCGTCTGGTCCAAATAATTTCCATATATTTGTGCAAGTGATTTTTTGTTCTGTAGCCATTTTTAATAAATAATATTACCTTAAAAATAGACAATATTTTACTTTAAATGTAAAATTATTTATTTTAACTTGCAATTATGGCTACTAGATCTGACTTAATTGATAAATCTAATCAATCAAAAAACATATTATCATATGTAATCATTGGAGTTGTTTTTTTAGTAGCATTATGGCTATCTACCCAAAGTGAGGGCCCTTCAAAATTTCCAAAAGAGGTCACAGATAAATTTACTTTTACAGCTTGGGTAAATGATGGCGAAGATTACTTAAAAAAAAATTATAGATGGGTAACTAAACTTATAGCAAGTTATATTAAAGAAACTTATTATTTTGTTGAAGACTTTTTATTAGAGTCTTCTTGGATTTTAATCGCAGCTATAATTATAATTCCCTGTATAATCGCAGGAGGCTTACGTCTAGGAATATATTCTTCGTTTGTAGTTTATTTTTGGGGAGCAACAGGAATGTGGGAGCCTTCCTTGCAAACTGTAGCATTAATGGGTTTATCGGTTTTATTATGTGTGTTTTTTGGTTTTATATTGGGAGTATTGTGCTCACAAAGTAATAGATTTGAAAATTTTATGAAGCCAGTCTTAGATACGATGCAAGTAATGCCAGCATTTGTTTATTTGTTTCCTGCATTATTTTTTTTTGGGATAGGAGGTGCGCCAGCTATCTTGGCTACAATGATATATGCAATGCCTCCAATAATAAGATTAACAAATACAGGTATAAGACAAGTGCCTGCACAAACAATTGAGTCGGCTACATCATTTGGTTCTAGTAAACTTCAACTATTATTTAAAATTAAAATTCCATTATCTTTGCCAAGTATAATGATGGGGATTAATCAAGTAATAATGATGGCATTGGCTTTAGTAGTTCTTGCATGTTTTATTGGTGCAGAGGGTATTGGTGGGCAGGTTTGGCAAGCCATAAGAAGACTGGACGTTGGATGGGCAATGGAAGGTGGGCTATGTATTTTATTTATGGCGATAATGTTTGATAGATTTAGTTTAGCTTTTAGTAAAACAAAAAGGACATTACCATCTGATGTTCAAAGATTTTATTTACTTCCCCAAAGTTGGGAAAAATATCAAATTGCAAAAATAATTGAAATGCCATTAAATTTTGGAAATAAGATTTTAAAAATTATATGCCAACTTGTTACAACTATTATAGCATCTTTATTTAAACTTTTAGTATCAGTTTTTAATAAATCTACTGCAGACAACATTGGTGAGTTCATTAGTAAGAGATATTATGTAATTCCATATTTTCTAATTTTATTATTTATAGCTTTTCTGGATCATTACTTCTTAGAAATTGGAACATTCCCAAAAGAATGGAAATTATCAATAAGGCAACCAATTACTAATGCGGTTGAAAGTTTGACTGTAAACCCAGGTTTTATTTCTTTTGCAAAAGGTTTAAGAGCTTTTGTTTACTTAAATTTATTAAGACCTTTAGATGTTTTTCTCACTCAAATACCATGGTGGTATACATTGGCAGTATTTGCTGCATTAGGTTATGTAACAGTTGGTATAAGATTTGCAATTATTACTGCGCTTCTTTTATTATTTATAGGTGCGTGTGGAATATGGACACAATCAATGATAACTTTATCTTCTGTACTAGTATCTGTTGCATTATGTTTTGTGGTAGGAGTTCCACTTGGTATAATTGCATCCTACAACGAAAGATTTAGAAATATTCAAAATGTAGTGCTTGATGCTATGCAAACACTTCCATACTTTTGTTATTTAATACCTGTATTAATGTTTTTTGGTGGTGGAACTGTCTCTGCTGTTCTTGCAACAGTTATATACTCAATTCCTCCAATAGTTAGATTAACTTCATTAGGATTAACTCAAGTATCAGGTACTTACTCTGAAGTTTCAAGATCATTTGGAGGTACTTTAATTCAAACATTAAATAAAGTTAAATTTCCACTAGCAATACCAAGTTTGGTAATAGGTTTTAATCAAACAGTAATTATGGCATTTGCAATGCAAATTGTTACTCCATTAATTGGAGGCAAAGGTTTAGGATTAGAGGTATTTAATGGACTAGCAAGATCTGATACTGGTAGAGGTCTTGCTGCGGGGATAGGAATTGTTCTTTTGGCAATCATTATTGATAGAATTACATTAGCTTATACTAAAAAACAGAGAGAGGCTTTGGGTTTATAAACCAATAAAATAGTGCCGATTTGAACGGTTTGCATACAGTTATATTTTGTTTTAAAATACATTTTTAATTAATTAAAAGAGAGGAAATAAATGAAGTTATCAAAAAAAATATCATCACTAATACTATCTGTGGTGTTGCTAATTGGATCTTTTGGACATGCTAATGCAGCTAAAAGACTTCATGCAGCTATTGCAGATTGGACTGGTGGGATAATTACATGCGAAGTTGCAGTTGCAATCCTTGAAAGAGAAATGGGATATAAGGTTAAACAAACAGTATTCCCATCTGGAACAGGATTATGGGAAGCCATTGCTGCTGGTGAATTAGATTTTGCATGCGAAAGTTGGCCAAGCTATGCTGAAGCTGACTCTGTAATGTTAAATGAAGATTTAATATACGAAGGCAAAGTTGTAGGAAGTTACAGCGGAGACGGAAGTGTAGACCTTTTAGGTACATCAGGAATAATTGGTTTATCTGATTATTGGATACCTAGATATGCAGCAGAGGAATTTGGCATCAAAACTTGGAAAGATTTAAACAAACATAAAGCTAAATTTGCAACAATAGAGAGTGGTAAAAAAGGGAGACTTATCGGATGTCCTGTTGCAGGATGGAACTGTCATGACCAAAAAAGACTTGATCTTTTAGGCATAGATTTCCAAGCTGACGAACTTGGTACTGAGGCTGCTGCAATAGCAGAAGCTAAAGCTGCATACATGAGAAAAGAACCATTTATGTTATATCTATGGTCTCCACATTGGTTCTTTGGAGAGTTTGATATGGTTGGAGTACAACTACCTGAACATAAAGTTTGTGATCCAGATACGTTCACAGAGGCAGGAAATTGGAAAGATTGTGGAACAAAAGGATGGCCAGCAACTGGTTGGGCTAAGGATTATACAATGAATTATGGTAATCCAGCAACTTTTGCTAGTGCTGAGCACTCAGATGCAAAAGCTTTCTTTGAAAAAATGTCTTTACAAAATATTGACCAAGCTAAGATGTTAGTGGAAGTTGATATCAAGAAAAGAGATGTAAAAGAAGTTGTTAATGAGTGGTTAGATAACAACCCAGATAAGTGGAAAAGTTGGCTTCCATAATAACTTTTAAATAAATTAGTTAAAAAGGGCTTTGATTTTCAAAGCCCTTTTTTTATTTCTTAAGATAATTTAATCGACCCACAATTTCATCTCTATCCATGTAATAACCTTGCAGGTGTCTGTGTCCAGAATTTGGATCAAACTCAGTTCTTCCGTGTAGTACTCTTCTATTGTTGAATGTATATATATCTCCTGGCCTTAGCCTAAATTTTATTTGAAATCTATTATCGTGTAAAAGTTTTCCAAATTTATGATGAGATTTATAAACTTTATCCATTTGATCTGGATGACAGTCTAAAGAGTCCATGGTTGCAGTACTAAATCTAACATCATTATAGTCACCATCTTTTGTAAGACTTATTGCAGTTCCATAAAAGCTTCTATGAGCTTCTTGTGTGTAATCTTTATCTCTAAACTTTAAAGGAATTTTTGTAAGCGTATCAAAAGTATCTCTGTCATTATTCTTTAAATATTCTCCGACTGCGAATGCATCTACTGCTGATGAATCACCTCCCTTTGCTGAATTAACTAAACAATGTAAAAATTGATACCCAGGAGGATTTTCAAACCACGGTAAATCCATATGATTTTGAAGCGCATGAGCTGTATAAGCTGAGTTATTTGGTTTTGGTATATTTATAACTTCGAAAGGTGTTTTAAAAAATGTCTCTCTAGTGTGACTAATTCTATTTAATACAGGAAACGCTGAATTTTTTTCCACTGGAGCATTATAAACTATAGCTATTCCTTTAAAGTGAAGAAGTTCTAACCATTTAATCAATCCCTCTTCGGAGGATATAATTTTATTATGATCTATATATATACTCTCGATATTTTTTTCTAAATTGCCATCCCATAATTGGTAGGGTGATTTGTATTCTTCATTATTTTTTATAGTGTAGCAATTTTCTCTAAGCCAATTAATATCATAATGGCTTATATGATTTCCCTCACTCCACTCTATTTCTAATTTACCATCACTATTAAGATTATATTTTTTTGGGTTTATGTTTTCTGATACATCTAAAATATTAAACATTCGATGCCTAGAATCTTTATCGTGTGCTGTCGGGCAATTATCTCTCAGCCACATATAATTAAATTTACTTTCTTTACCGTCATCCCATATTACTTGGAGATAAGTCCCATTTTTTGAGATTTTTGAAATTGAATTCATAATCAATATAAATATAAAATAATTTATTAATCAATTCAATTATTAGTTGACTTATTAATTGTTGGAAGATTTATTAGTTTAAATTATCTTTTAAAATAAAAAATGAGCATAACCTTAAAAAATAAAAAAATAATCATATCTGCAGGAGGATCGGGTATTGGATGGAGTTCTGCAAAAATATTATTAGATAAAGGTGCAACAGTATATCTTTGTGATATCAATTCAAATTTTCTTAATAAATGTAAGAAACACAAGCTCAATAATAAAAAGTTATTTGTATTTCAGTGTGATGCCTCAGATGAGAACCAAGTAAAGAATTTTTTTGGCAAAGTATTAAAAAAAACAAAAAAAATTGATGCTCTTATAAATAATGTTGGAATAGCTGGGCCAACTGGAACCCTTGAAAAATTAAAAAGTAAGGATTGGGAAAATACATTAAAGGTAAACGTTATTAGCCATTTTTATTTTTCAAAATATTCAATTCCTATGCTTAAAAAAAATAAAAGTGGAGCTATAATAAATTTATCTTCAACAGCAGGTATATTTGGATTTCCATTAAGATCTCCTTATTGTGCAAGTAAGTGGGCAGTTATAGGCATAACCAAGACGCTGGCAATGGAACTAGGAAAATTTAAAATTAGAGTAAATGCTATTTGTCCCGGAACAATTAAGGGAGATAGAATGGGTAGAGTGGTAAGAGATAAATCGAAGTTTTTAAATGTTTCAAAAAAATTAATAGAAAAAGAATTTGTTTCAATGACTTCAATGAATACCTGGGTTTATGAAGAGGATATTGGAAGGATTTGTAGTTTTTTAATTTCGAATGATGCACCAAGGATATCTGGACAAATAATTGCTGTAGACGGCAATACTTTAAGAATGCATTAATAATTAAACTTTAATGTTTTTTTCGCTTATTTCCATAAATGGAAAATGAGAATCATTAAAATGTATGTTCTCTGCTTTATTTAGAAAACTGATATCGTCCAGCAAACCTGCATATAAATAATATTTTTTATACTTTTCTACATAAGTTAAAATTGGAGCGGCACATTTCCCACAAAAATGTTTTTTGATTTTATTGCCACTACCACCTTCATGTTCATAAATTTTTAATTTAGACTTATCTATATCTATTGCTCCGTCTCTGAGCAGTATAATTGTCATCATTCCTCCTATTTTTTTTCTACAATCAATGCAATGACAATTGAATACTAAAGGGACCTCATCAAGCTTAACATTAAAAGTTATATCTCCACAGATACATCCGCCAGTTTTATTTATAAATATTTTTTCTTTCATCAATTTCTAATTTTATTCTCATATTTTTTTCTAATTTTCAAAACATCAACTAAATATTGGTCCCTAATATTTGAAAGCATATTAATTGATTTACCTTTTGCTTGTTTTTTTGTGCCTGATATAAGCTTATTAGATAATTTATTTGTTAACTTTGGAGCTTTTAATTTTGTCCAAGGTAATTTTAAAGCTGGACCAAATTGTTTTAACATATGTTTCATTCCCGCATTACCTCCCGCAAGATGAAATGTTAAAAAGGTACCCATTATTGAGTATCTAAGACCTGGTCCATCTTCTATTACACGATCTAATTCCTGTGTTGTTGCATAATTTTCGTTAATTATATGTAAACCTTCTCTCCACAATGCTTCTTGAAGTCTATCTGATAAATAACCTGGTAATTCTTTTTTAAGCATGATTGGCTTCATTGAGATTGATTTATAATATTTGTTTGCGTCTAAAAGAAACTTTTTTGTGGTTTTTTCTCCAGGAACTATTTCAACTGCTGGCAACAAGTATGCTGGGTTAAATGGATGTCCAATTATGCCCCTTTGTGGATTTTTACTCTTAGAAAAAATTTTAGAGGGTAAAAGTCCTGACGAACTAGAGGAAATAATTACATTTGATTTTACATATTTAGAGATTTTTTGGATTAAATCAGTTTTAACTTTATAATTCTCTAATACATTTTCTTGTACAAAATCCACATTTGAAAGAGCCTTTTCTAAAGAATTAAAGAATTTTAAATTTTTAATTAAAATTTTTTTTCCAAAAAGTTTTTTTATACTTTTGGAGGTTCTTTTTATTTCTTTTAAAACATAATTTTTAAGATTTTTGTTTTGATCATACGCATGAACAATTTTGTTGTGTGCTAAATTTCTAATTATCCAGCCTGTCCCTATTACACCGGTTCCAACTATTCCAACAGTTTTAATTTTTGACATTACTTGTGTTTTACAAGCTTTAATTTTTCTCTTGTTTCTAAAGGAGACATTATCTCAACGCCAAGATCTGTGACGATCCTGATTGCTTTCTCAACTAATTGAGGATTTGTTGCTAATTTACCCTTAGATAAATATAAATTATCCTCTAATCCAACTCTTGGGTTACCTCCCATTACTACAGTTTGAGCGACATATGGCATTTCATTTTTAGATATTGCAAACCCTGACCATATACCCTCTTTAGGCATTATATCTTTCATTGCTTGCATAGCTAGTGGTGTTGCAGGTGCTCCCCATGGAATGCCTAAACACATTTGAAAAAGAGGTGGATCACTTAATAATCCCTCTTTATATAATTGAGCGCCAAACCACATATTTCCCAAGTCAAAAGCTTCTATCTCAGGTTTAACTTTTATTTCTTGAAGTTTTTTTGCAGCTTTTCTCAAATCGTTAGGTGTGTTGACTGTGATAACAGAACTATCTCCAAAATTTAACGTACCACAATCAAGTGTGCATATTTCAGGCAGAAATTGTTCTGCATTAGCAATTCTTTCCATTACATTTGCCATGTCTGTCATTGGACCAAAGTCTAAAGGGTTCTTGCCTTGTCCGATATCTAAATCACCACCCATACCTGTTGTAAGATTAAGAATTACATCGGTTTCAGATGATCTCACTCTATCAACCACTTCTTTATAAAGCTCAAGTCTTCTACTTGGAGTTCCATCTTCCTCTCTTACATGGATATGAGCAATTGCAGCTCCTGCTTTAGCTGATTCAATCGCAGCCTTTGCAATTTGCTCTGGAGTTTTAGGTAAATCAGGATGTTTACTTGCTGTATCACCAGATCCAGTAAGTGCACATGAGATGAAGACCTTATTATTCATTTTTTATTTTAAAAAAGTATATTATCATAACATCAAAAATTATAAGATATAAGAGCTAAATGGAATTTGATAAAATTAGAGTAAGAAGGAGCTTCATATTTACCCCAGGTCTTCGACCAGAAATGTTTCATAAAGCAATAGCTTCAGGAGCGGATATGGTCTGTATTGAGTTAGAAGATGGAATAGCTATTAAAGATAAGGATGAGGCAAGAAAAAAAACTATTGATGCATTAAAAAATCTAAAAATAAAAAATGATGTAGAGTTAGTTGTTAGATTTAATTGTCAAAGAACAAAGCATGGTCTTTTAGATTTAGAAGCGTTCATTTCAAGTAAAATAAAAATCAAAGCAGTGATGTTGCCTAAAATTAAAACTCCTGATGAAATTAAATTTATAGACGATTTATTAACTGATAGTGGCTTAGATACTGATCTTCATGTTATAATGGAAACTAATGAAGCTCTTGAGAATATTTATGATATTGCTCATTCTAGCGAGAGAATAGTTGCCTTATATTTTGGAGGAGAAGATATGGCTGCAGAATTAAGAGTAAAGAATAAATTTGAAAATCTTGTGTATGCGAGATCAAGATTAGTTCATGCAGGCGCTAGTGTTGGAGTGGATGTAATAGATGTTCCGTATTTGGATTTAGAAAATATGGAAGGAATGAAAAGAGAGGCTAAACTTGTTAAAGACTTGGGGTTTACGGGTAAAGGGTCAATTCATCCAAAGCAAATAAATATTCTAAATGAAATTTTTACTCCAAGCCCAGAAGAAATTATTAAAGCAAAAAGAATTGTAAACCAATTCAATGAAGCAAACACCGGCTTGGTAGTAATAGATGGTAAACTTATTGAAAAACCTGTCCTACGAGAAATGCAAAGAAAAATATTAGTGGCAGATAAAATAAGCAAAAATTAGAAATGTCAGTACATATTGATACAAGGAAAATTATTAAAGAATGGATAGATTATAATGGCCACATGAACATGGCCTATTACGTATTAATTTTTGACCAAGCTTGGGAGAATATTTTGAATAAATTTCAGATGGGTGGTGAAAAAGCTGAAGAAAGCAAAAGAACTACAATGGTTGTTGAAACAAGAACAACCTATGATAGTGAAGTAAAAGAAGGAGATGAAGTTGAAGTGTATGTTTCATATTTTGACCATGATAAAAAAAGACTGCATTTAAAATGTGAAATGTACGAAAAAAAAACTAAAAAGTTATCAGCAACAATGGAAAATTTATCTCTTTATATAGATTTAGATAAAAGAAAAGTGACTGAATTTGAAGATGAAAAAGTTAAAATTATGGATGAATTTATTGATAAAAATAAAGTAGACTTTAAAATTGAAAATTTAATGTTTAAGGAAAAACTTAAAAAATAGTATGCAAGTTGAATTAATAGCAGGAGCTTTAGGTGCTGAAATAAAAGAGATTAGTTTAAAAGACTCATCGCCAGAAAATTGGAAAAAAATAAATGAATTAATGTTAGAACATAAAGTATTATTTTTTCGAGAACAAAATATTTCTCCAATAGAACAAATAAACTTAGCTAAAAGATTTGGACCTTTAGAAAAACATGTTTATGTAAAAGGTTTAGATGAATATCCAGAGATTCTTAGAATTAAGAAAGGTGCAAGTGAAAAACATCAGTGGGGAGAAACTTGGCATACTGATGTTAGCTATAATATTAATCCGACAAAGGTCATAATTTTAAGATCTAGAAAAATTCCTCCTGTGGGCGGTGATACAATGTTTTCAAATATGCAGCTTGCATACGAAACATTAGATGTTGATATAAAAAGGAAAATTAATGGAAGGAAAGCAATTCACAGCTCTTTGGGAGCTTCAGCTTTTGTAGATAAATACGAAGAGATGGAGGGCAATGGAAATCTCGATGAATATTCTAATTCTCATCCAATAGTAAGAACACATCCGGAAACTGGGAAAAAAATTTTATATGTAAATTCAATGTATACAAAACAAATTATTGGAATTGATAAGAATGAAAGTGATGAAATTTTGAGAGAAATATTTCTTCATCAAGAAAGATTGGATTTTACATGTAGATTTAAATGGACAGAAAATGCTGTAGCACTGTGGGACAACAGATGCACATTGCATCAAGGGTTGACTGATTTCTTTCCAGGAAGAGGTTTGGGTCATGAAAGGATAATGGACAGAATAGCAATCGAAGGTGAAAGACCTTCATAACAATCTTAATTAGAAATTTAGTGAACTTTGATTATATTATTATTGGAGCTGGCACAGCAGGATGTGTTCTCGCAAACAGATTAAGTGAAAATGGCAAATTTAGTGTAGCCTTATTTGAAGCTGGGGGATCAAGTGATATTTGGAAAGTAAATATGCCACTAGCAATTTTATACGCAATGCATGATCCCAAATATAATTATAAATATTATTCAGAACCAGAACCTAATTTAAATAATAGAAGATTATTTTGCCCAAGAGGTAAAATGGTAGGTGGATGCTCTGCACATAACGGGATGGTTTATGTACGAGGAAATAAAAACGACTATGAGAGATGGTCATCATTTGGTTTAAAATCATGGTCTTACGAAAATGTTTTACCTTTTTTTAAAAAAATTGAGACATGGTCAGAGGGAGAAAATGAATTTAGAGGTGGAAAAGGAGTTTTACCAGTCAATCAGTCTAAAAACAAAAATCCATTATTTGATGCTTTCATTAATGCTTCCGTTGAAGCAGGATATAAAAAAAATTACGATATGAACGGAGAAGATCAAGAAGGATTTGGAATGTATGACATTACCATTCATAAAGGTCAAAGAGCTAGCGCTTCTAAATATTATCTAGAACCTGCAAAAAAAAGAAAAAATTTAAAAGTTTTTACCAATTCTTTTGCTGAAAGGATTATTTTTGAAGGAAAAAAAGCAGTAGGAATAAAGGTAAATATTAAAAATAAAGTCACAAAGGTTTACGCTAATAAAGAAGTTGTTTTAAGTGGGGGTTCAATCAATTCACCACAACTATTAATGTTATCGGGTGTAGGACCTGAAAAAGATTTAAAAGATAATGGAATTAATGTTTTACACTCTTTAGAGGGAGTAGGTCAAAATTTACAAGATCATTTAGAAACCTACATTCAGCAAGAATGTAAGACTAAAGATACTCTCTATTCTTATGTTAATAAAATAAGTATGCTTAAAATTGGTATTCAATGGTTTCTTTCAAAAAGTGGCCCATGTTCTTCCTCATTTTTAGAAGCGGGAGGTTTCTGTAAGTCTTCAGATGACAAAAGTTATCCGAATATTCAATTTCACTTTTTTCCAGCATTTGTAATCGATCATGGATTAGTTGATCCTGACAGACATGGTTATCAATTACATGCAAGTTTAAACCAACCTAAAAGTAGAGGACATATTAAATTAAATAGCTCAAATCCATACGATTACCCAAAAATTCAATTTAATTATTTAGAAGATGAATATGATTTAAAAGAAACAATTAAGTGTGTTCGTGTAGCTAGAAAGATTTTAGGTCAAAATTCAATGAAGCCTTACGCTGGAAAAGAGATAGGTCCAGGTGAAAGTGCGACTGATGATGAGCAAATTATTGAATATATTAAATCGAAAGCCGAAACAGCCTATCATCCGTCTTGCACATTAAAAATGGGAGTGGATAAAATGGCAGTAGTTGATGAAAAATTGAAAGTTCATGGTTTAGAAAATTTAAGAGTTGCAGATGCTTCAGTTATGCCAGAGATTACAAGTGGTAATTTAAATGCGCCGACTTTAATGATAGGTGAAAGAGCAGCTGATTTTATCCTTAATTAGTCTCAAGATATTTTTTATATCTATCTAAACTTTCTTTAGGCCAAGCAATTTTTGGATCATACATTTCATCATAGCAAATATTTTTATCTACTATATTTATCCATGGATCTTTACTCCTAACAAATATATGTGCTTGAGGCGGAAAAAGCTCTGGATTAGATAATGTATTTGTTCTAATACTTATCCTTTTAACTGCAAATTCATAGTCAGAGTAAATATAAACACCACACTTTTTACAAAAGTAAATCTTACAGCTTTTTCCACTACCTGCGATCAACTTTTTTTCTAAAAGCTCACCTTTAATATCTAATGAATTTTCAAAAATACTTGTATTTACAACGAAAGACGAGCCTGTAATTTTTTTACAATCTTTACAATGACAAGCATGTGTAAATAAAGGCTTAGATTTAATAGTATATACAACTTCACCACAAATACAGCTACCAGAAATTGGTTTAAAATCTTTCATAAAAAAATTCAAGATTAACTTATTAATTATGAAGGTTAAAGTTTTTTTGATATAGGTGCGATATGCAAACAAATGATAATACAAAGGGTATTTTATTCATAATGACTGGAATGGCTTTTTTTTCCATTCAAGATTCATTGATAAAATTTATTTTTGAAGATATTGCATTATTTGAATTATATTTGGGAAGAACTTTAATACAAGCAACTATTCTCATATCTTTTTTTTTAATAACAAAAAAAAAATTTACTCTTAAGACGCATTATCCTTTTTTAACTTTAGTTAGAGTTATTTGTTTCTTTTTTGGATTTGCTTTTTTTTATATTTCTTTAACCTTTATGTCTTTAGCGATGGTTAGTGCATTATTTTTCTCATGTCCTTTCTTTATGTCTATGTTTGCTAAATTTTTCTTGAAAGAACAAATCGGAATTAGAAGATGGAGCGCGATTGTTGTCGGCTTTATTGGTGTATTGATCGTGTTGAATCCAACACTTGAAGAATTTAATTTTTTTAAATTAGCACCTGTAGGATGTGCACTTTGTTACGCCTGCTCTATGACAATTACAAAATATACATCTGATAAAGATAATATTTATACTCAAATGATTTTACTTTATATTTTTGCTGTTATTGTAAGTTTAATTATTTATCTTATAAGTGGAGACGGAAAATTAAATAATTTTTCTGATCCAACTTTACAGTTTATTGTAAGAGAATGGTTTACTAACCCTTCAGCTTCATGGCCATATGTCTTAGTAAT
>CABZJA010000011.1 GCA_902525935.1 uncultured Pelagibacteraceae bacterium
GATCTTATGATTGATAAATTTAAGATTAATCCAAAAGAAACTCTTTATATCGAGGATATAGCTAAAAATTTATCAATAGGTAAAGAGCGAGGAACAATTACAGCATGGCTTATCAATAATGAATACTGGGGTAAAAAAGAGTCTGATAAAGATTACATCGACTATAAAATCGAAAATCTCTCTTTATTTTTAAAAGAAATAAGGTTATTAAAAAGTTCTTAAATTTATGAGTATAGAAAATATAATCAATGATGCCTGGGAAAATAGGGACCAAGTAAGTCCTAACTCAGATGAGAGTTTAAAAAATACTGTTAATCAAATTATTGATGACTTAGATAGTGGCAAAGTCAGAGTAGCGGAAAAGATTAATGGTGAGTGGGTAACACATCAACATATAAAAAAAGCAATTATGTTAAGTTTTAGAATATACCCAATGGAGAATTTAAATGGTCCTTACAGTAGTTGGTATGACAAAGCGCATCTTTTAAAAGGTAAAACGGCAGGTTGGTCTAAAGAAGACCATGAAAAAGCTGGTTTCAGAATGGTTCCTAATTCTCCAGTTAGAAAAGGATCTTTTGTAGGCAAAAATGCTGTTTTAATGCCATGCTATGTGAATATAGGCGCATACATTGATGAGGGAACAATGATAGATACTTTTGCAAGAGCTGGGAGCTGTTCTCAAATCGGAAAAAATTGTCATATCTCTGCAGGTAGCGGAGTTGGAGGAGTTTTAGAGCCTGCACAAGCATTACCAACAATCATTGAGGATAATGTTTTTTTAGGAGCAATGTCTGAGGTTGTAGAGGGAGTGATAGTTGGCGAAGGTTCTGTTTTAAGTATGGGGATGTATATTGGACAATCAACAAAAATTGTTAACAGGAAAACAGGTGAAATAAGCTACGGTAAAATTCCACCATATTCTGTTGTTGTTCCAGGTTCTCTACCAGATAAAAATAATTCAAGCGCTCCATCATTATATTGCGCGGTAATAATCAAACAAGTAGACGAAAAAACAAGATCAAAGACTTCAATAAATGATCTTTTAAGAGAATAGATTAATGAAAACTTATAATGAACTGACGTTAGCTCAAGAGCTAATAAAATTTCAAACAATTAAAACAGAAGATAAAGGTATTATGAATTTCCTTTCAAGGAAACTTTCATCAATAGGTTTTAAATGTCATATAATAAAATCAAAAGGCGCAGGCGCTAAACCTGCATTAAATTTATATGCAAAATTTGGTAAATCAAAACCTAACATTAATTATTTGGGTCACACAGATGTTGTTGCTAACCTCAATAATTGGGAGTTTCCGCCATTTAAAGCAGTAGTAAAAAAAGGATATTTATATGGAAGAGGATCCCAGGATATGAAGGGTAGTGTAGCATGTTGGATAAGTGCTGTAAGTAACTTTATTAAAAATAAAAAATTTAAAGGTTCTATATCAATAATAATTACGGCTGATGAAGAAACTACAGGTTATGGTTGTCCAGCCGTTATGAAATATTTAAAGAAAAAAAAAGAAAAAATTGATTTTTCGGTAGTAGGCGAACCGTCATCAAATAAATCAGTTGGAGATGAAATAAGGATTGGAAGAAGAGGTTCTATGAATGCAACAATAACAGTGTATGGAAAAAGTGGACACTCTGCATTTTATGGGACTTATATAAATCCATGTACTGCTCTTGCTAAAATAATATCTAAACTTAAAAGTGTTCCACTAGACAAAGGAACAGAATATATGCCTCCGTCTAATTTGGAATTTACAAAAATGAATGTGGATAATATATCTGAAAATGTAGTCCCACAATCTGCAAGTGCTAAATTTAATGTTAGATTTAATTCAACTTATAAATCATCATCACTGAAAAAAAAACTTAATAAAATCATCAATGCAGTTGCAAAAAAGGGAAATTGTAAAACTAAAATAGATTATAAAGTAAGTGGAGAAGCATTTTATACAGAACCAAATAAAGAAATTTATATGGTAAAAAAAGTTGTAAAAAAAGTTACAGGAAATAATGCAAAATTAAATTGTAGAGGTGGTACAAGTGACAGCAGATTTTTAGGTTCAATACCACGTCTTGAGTTGGGGTTGAGGAATAATACTATTCATATGGTTAACGAGAGAACATCGATCTCAGATTTAAAAAAGTTAACTAAAATTTATAAGAACATCTTACACAATTACTTTACTTGAAAACTGCAATTATAACATCTGAATCTTCAGAGAAGCATATAACAGGCGACGGTCATCCAGAGCAACCGAAGAGAGTAGTTTCAATAATCGATACTTTAAAAAAAAATAAAGAACTGCTTTGGGATAAGCCAGATGTTGTTCCTAATGATATTCTTAATATGACACATTCTGAAGATTATATTAATAATTTAAAAGACTCATTTCCTAAAAGTGGCTTAAATTTTTTAGATGGTGATACAGTTGTATCGCCTGGAAGTAAGGATGCAGTATTTCAAGCTGCAGGATCAGCTATAAGTGCAATAGATGGAATTGAGAATAAAAAATATAAAAATGCATTTTGTGTTGTACGACCACCAGGACACCATGCTGAAAAAAATAAATCAATGGGCTTTTGCTGTATTTCTAATGCAGGTATTGCAGTTAATTATTTAATAAAAAAATATAAGTATAAAAGAATTGCATGTGTAGATTTTGATGTTCATTGGGGAAATGGGAATTATGATGTAATGTATGACAACAAAAATTCACTTTATATATCAACACATCAATATCCATTTTATCCAGGTGGTGGCTCAGAAAAAGATAAGGGAATGTATAATAATTCTCTTAATATACCTCTTCCTGCAGGCACTAATTCTGAAGAGTATTTTAATGCTTATGATAGAGTTTTAGATAGGTTAATTGAATATAAGCCTGATTACTTAATCTTTTCTGCTGGTTTTGATGCCCACAAAAACGATCCATTAGCTCAAATTGAACTTTCGTCTAAAGATTTTTATGAAATTACAAGAAGAACTCTGAAGGCCACTAATAAATTTACTAACGGCAAAGTAGTATCTTTATTAGAAGGTGGATACGACCTGAAAGCACTTGCTGAAAGCGCTAATTATCATGTAAATGCATTAATCGAGTCGGAAAATAAATAATCATGAAACTATATAAACAAAAATCATCAAATATTGATAACAGGGGACTGTTTGCATCTAAAAATATAAAAAAAGGAACTAAGATTATTTACTACATAGGTAAAATAATTACAAAAAAACAAACCGAAAATAATCCAAAATTTGATAATGAAAAAGCGATTTATCTTTTTAACTTAAATAATAGGTATGATTTAGACGGTGATTTTGCTTACAATACTGCAAGACTTATCAATCACTCTTGTAATCCAAACTGCGAAGTTGAAGGCAAAGGTTTAAAATTATGGATTAGTTCTATTAAAGATATAAATAAAAATGAGGAACTAACTTATGATTATGGGTTTAGTTTTGATGAAAACTATAAGGATTTTCCTTGTAAGTGTGGCTCCGAAAATTGTTGTGGTTATATAGTTAGAGAAGGATCAAGATGGAGAATAAAAAAGAAAAAAAAGAAATCTAATAAATAATTTTCTCAAGATATAAACCATGAGCAGGAGCGATAGGAGCACAATTTTTTCTAGATTTTGATTTAAATATACTGGTAAATTTTTTTAAGTTCCATTTATTTTCACCAAGGTATTTGAGTGAACCAACCATGGATCTAACTTGACTCTTAAGAAATGATTTTGATATAAATTGAATTTTTATAACATTTTTTTTTTTGGTTATTTTTACCTTTTTCATGGTTCTTACCGGACTTTTTGCAGCACAATTAGATGCTCTAAACGTTGAAAAATCATGAGTCCCAATTAACTTTTTGGCTCCTTTTTTCATCAAATCGACATTAATTTTTTTTTTGACATGCCACTCTCTATTAAAATTTATAACAGAAGGAGAAACATTATTTCTTATTAAGTAGATATACCGTCTTTCTTTCGCAGAAAATCTTGAATGAAAAAATTTATTTTTTCTTTTTATTTTCAATATTGATATTTTTTTTTTATTTAAAAAAAAGTTTAGTGAATTTATTAATTTATCTTTTTGAATAATTTTGTTTGTAGTATCAAAGTGTGCTGATTGCTCTTTAGCATGCACTCCTGTGTCTGTTCTTCCAGACCCGTAAATTTTTATTTTTTCTTTTAATAGTTTAGATAACACAGTCTCGATATTTTCCTGGATTGACTTACCTTTCTTTTGAATTTGCCAACCATTGTATAAAGTGCCTTCATATTCTATTAGAATCTGATATCTATTCACTTTTAATTATTGTTCCTTTTCTAACCTTATTTCCTAATAAAAACTCGTTAATTAATTGAGGGTTCTTGCCCTCTTTTTGTATCTCAATAATATTTATTGAATTTTCACCACATGCTATTGTCATATTTTCGTCGATTACTTCACCAATTGTTGCTGACTGGTTGTTTATTTTGGCTTTCAATATTTTATATCTTTTGTTGTTAAGCTCAAACCATGCACCAGGTTTAGGATATAATCCGTTTACTTGAGCAATTATTTTACAAGCACTATTATTCCAGTCTATCTTTCCCTCTACTTTTTGAATTTTCTTTGCATATGTAGCTTTTGCATGATCTTGCTCTTTAAATAATGCCTCTCCTTCTAAAATTTTTTGCATATTTTCTAAAATTTTTTCTTTGCTCAAATAAGATAATTTTTCAGACAAAGTTTCTGCATTGTCATGGTCAAGAATATCTATTGAATATTTATTACATAATGGTCCAGAATCTAATTTTTCATCAATTTTCATAAATGATATACCAGTTTTTTTTTCAATGTTTAAAATCGATCTTTGGATTGGTGCCGCCCCTCTCCATTTTGGTAATAATGAAGCATGAATATTCAAAAAACCTTTTTTACTCAAATCAAGAATTTTTTTTGAAATTAACTGTCCGTATGCAACAACAATTACAAGATCTAAATTTAATTCTTTAAGATATTCATATTCTTCATCAATTTTTTTTGGGGTTTTAATTTCTAAATTAAGTTCCTCTGCACATGTATGAATTTGTGATTTTGTAAACTTTTGACCTCTATTTGATTTACTTGGGGGCTGGGTAAAAACACATTTAATTTTATATTTTTGATTAATTTTTTTTAGAATAGGCACAGCAAACTGCGGTGTACCCATGAATACAATATTAGACATTTAAACAACAACTCTATTAGAAGTTTTTTGTTTAGACAATTTTTTTATTAATAAATCTTTTTTGATTTTAGATAAATAATCAATGATTAGTTTTCCATCTAAGTGATTTATTTCATGTTGTAAACATGTCGAGAGTAGTCCATCGCATTCCATTTCTTTCTTATCACCGTTTTCATCTATATACGATACTGTACAAATTTCTGGTCTCTCTATCTCAATAAAAGTGTTAGGTATTGATAAACAGCCTTCCTCATATGAAGACATTTTTTCACTTAAAGTTTTTATTTGTGGATTAATAAAGCATAAAGGTTTTTTTTCATTTTCATTTTTTGAGACATCTAAAACAATTACTCTTTTAAGGATACCAACTTGAACAGCTGCTAAACCTATACCATTGTGATGGTACATAGTGTCAAATAAATCATTTATGAGTTTTTTTTCATTAACATCAACTTTATTTAATGGCTCAGATATTTTTCTAAGAATATCATCAGGTACTGTGATTAGTTCTTTTACTGACATAGTTTATTTATTGTTTAGACTTTTAAAGGCAAGACTTCTATTAGAATTTCGTTCCTTAAATCTACATTTTTTAGCTCATTCATAGTTGAAACTAATAAATTCACAGTGTTTATATCTAGATCTTCAAGGTTACTTTCACCAACAATATCTACTATTTTAATTAATAATAAGCCTAACTCCCCATTCGATAGCATTTGTTTTATATCAGAGGAAAATTGAAAGTTGTATTCATAAAGGTTTGAGTATTTTTTATCTATTTTTACACCATCTGATTTAAGCGATTCAATAAGAATTATATCTTTTGTAGAAAAAACATATTTTTTGTTTCTTTTAATTTTTTTCAAAATATCATTTGTTTCCTTTTCAGCTTTAGGCAAACTAGTTTTATTTAAAAAGTAATTTAATAATTTTGACTGATGTATTTTTTTATTATTAAATTTTATCTTTCTCTCTTTTTTTAACTTATTGACGGTATGATTTTCATAAAAGGTAGTAAAATTTGAGGGAACATCATCTTTTTTTATTTTTTTTAAAATTACTTTGATTTCATTATCAAACGCATTATCTAATTTTTTTTTTTGGAAAGATTTATATAATTCAGTAGCCATACTTAATCTTTGCTCAACATCAACAGATAAAAGTAATCTTTGATATAATAAAGCTCTGCCCTCATAATCTGGAAGAAGTTTATAAGCATCTTTGGCATTTAATAGTTGCGTTATATTAAATTGAAATTTTTTATATGTATCTAACAGTTCTCTCTCATCAAACACATTTTCATGAGTTGCCCTTTCTAATAACCTTAAATCTTCTGGATTTTCAATATCAAAATAATTTGCATTTTTAAGAATATTTGATGACGACAAATAACTCCAGATATATCTAGGTGAGTCCATTTTTGGCTCATAATTAAAATCATTATTTGTTTTATGAGATAAGTGAAAATATAAAATATTTTCGTCTGAAATTATTTCATCTTTGCTTGCGTAACCCATTAATATATTAAATTTATTTTCAAAAAAAATGTCAATCTCATCCAACTCTTTTGATAAATCGAAAAGTAATTGAGCTTGTTCTTTTTTATCTTCTAGAATTAAACAATAAATTTTAAAATTATTTAAATACTTATCAGTAATAGCAGTACTAATATTAAATATCTCACATGCTTTTTTTACTTCAGAGTTTGAAAGAAAATATTCTGAGTAAAATTTAATTAATTTATTTTTATTAGAAACTTCAGAATTATTGATTAAAAATTCTTTAATTAATTCAAAATCTTTTTTATTTATTAAATGATTAAATTTAAACTCTAAAAATTCCTCTTCAGTAATATTATTTGTAGGAATATATGAGTTTGTTAGTAAAGCTATGTCTAATATTTTTTTTGAAAATTCAGATAAGTTTCTATCTAAATTTTTATTTAATATACTTTTAATTAACTCACCATCACTGTTCGACCACATGTCAATTTTTAGGCCATTCTGTGCAGGGTCATATAATCCTGCTAATTTTATAGTGGATGACTCAATTTCTTTATTTATCACTATCTCAGAACTAGATTGGACTGATAATGTTGTATTAGTATTTAGATTATTACTTGCATTTATATTTGAAGTAGAATTTTCTTTGTTAATTACGTCTTTTTTTTCAATTTTCCAGATATCGATTGGTTCATTTGCAAAAGAACAATTAAAAAAAAATAAAATTAAGGTTATATTAAAAATTATTTTATTTGATTGTTTTAAAATTTTCATTGGGCAAAATCACTTCAATTTTTTTGTTGGGAGATGGGAAATCAATCTGACTTAAAACAACAATAGACAAAATTAATATAAAAAAAATAATTCCAGCTTTAATTGCAAATTTCATATTATGTTATATTCCTTTGTAGTATAATGTTTTAAAAGCATATAATTTTGTAAAATCAAAATAAGACATATTTGTGTTTTTTCAACTTAGAAATATATGGAATCAAATAAAAATCTAGTTTTGGTAGGTATGATGGGCTCGGGAAAGACATTAATAGGAAAATTGATTTCTAAACAAACCAAACTTAAATTTATTGATATTGATAATAAAATTGAAGAAAAAGAAAAAATGAAAATTGCAGAGATTTTCAAAAGAAAGGGAGAAAAATTCTTCCGTGAATGTGAAGAAGAAGTAACATTATCATGTTTAAAAGGTGATAAACAAATTTTATCACTAGGTGGAGGTGCATATATTAATACTAATATTAGGAAAGAATGTAAGAAGAGTTCTTTTAGTTTTTGGTTGAATTGGAAAAAAGATATAATAATTAAAAGAATAAATGGTAGCAAAAAAAGACCTCTGGCTATGACATTAAGTGAAACAGATCTAGAGAGACTGATAAATGAAAGAGCTAAAATATATAGTTTGGCAGACTTCACAATTAATTGTGATCAGCTAAATAAAAATGAAATAGCAAATAAAATTATAAAAAAATATGAAATCAAAAATAATAAAGGTTAAAACTAAAAGTAAAAATTACGAAGTTCATATTGGTACCAATCTAATCCCAAAATTAAAAAATATTTTAAAAAAAAATAAATTATTATTTTCAAAATGTTTGATCGTGATTGATAATAAGATACCAAAAAAATTTAGAACATTACTTTTAAAAAATTTAAAAAATCAAAAAATTTACACTTTAAATTTTAATGCAAATGAAAAAAATAAAAGTTACTTAAGTATCGATAAAATACATAATGTTTTATTTAAAAATAATTTTTATAGAGAGGACTGTATAATTTCATTTGGTGGAGGAATTACAGGAGATGTAGTTGGATATGCGGCCAGCACATATAAAAGAGGAATAAAATTTATTAATATACCTTCCACTTTATTAGCTCAAGTCGACTCTTCAATAGGTGGCAAAACAGGTATTAATAATAAATTTGGAAAAAATCTTGTAGGAAGTTTTTATCAGCCAGATTTAGTAATTTCAGATATTAATTTACTACGTACCCTCCCCAAAAGAGAAATTATATGTGGATATGCTGAAATACTAAAAAGTAGTTTAATTGATAGCAAAAAAAATTTTGTTTTTTTAGATAAAAATTTTAATAAGATTTTAAACCTAAATGGAAATTTTATAATTAATGCAATTTTAAATAGCTGTTTATTAAAAAAAAAAATTATTGAAAAGGATGAAAAAGAAAAAAATTTAAGAAAATCTTTAAATCTCGGCCATACTTTTGCTCACGCATATGAAGCTACTCTTGGTTACTCAAAAAAATTAAATCATGGAGAAGCTGTTATATTTGGTTTAATGAATGCTGTAAATTTTAGTAAAGAAAAAAAAATTATTTCAAATTTAAATTCAGAATTAATTAATAATCATATTAAAAAGATCGAAATTAAAAATAAATATAAAGACCTTTTTAATAAAAGGAAAATTACATTAATTCTTAATTTTATGAAAAGTGATAAAAAAAATAAATCTGATAGTATAAACCTAATATTAATAAGGAATTTTGGAAAATTAAAACTAAATTATCAGGCCAAATCTGGTGAATTGAATAAGTTTTTATTTAAAGAATTAAACAAAACTTATTTGTAGAGAATGAATATCAGTTTTCAATTCTTCACTTAAAATTTTGTAAATTACTTTATTAGACTGAACTCTATTCGTTTTTTTTAATATGTCAGAATTTATTTCTAATTTAATATGAAATTTACCTTTCTGATGTGAATTGTGTTTTAAATGCTTATAAGTGTTGTCGATTATCTTTACATCTTTTATAGAAGTATCTTTCAAAAGTTTATTTTCAATTTTTTTTGAAAGTTGATTAATATTCATTAAAATTGATATTATATAATATGAAAAATATTTGTGAATGGAATAATTGTAACGAAGAGGGACTTTACAAAGCTCCAAAAGAAAAGGATAACAGCAAAGAATATAGGCTTCTCTGTCTTGAGCATGTAAGAGAGTTTAATAAAAGCTGGAATTATTTTTCAGGAATGAGCGACGAACAAGTAATCAACTTTTTAAAGTCTGACATGACATGGCATAAGCCAACACAGAGTTTCAGCTCTTCAGATAATTTTTTTAAAATATTGTGGAATAACACTTTAAAAAATGAAAATGGAAAATTTAAAGATTTTAATAACTTGAATCATATGAATAAGTTTAATTTTAATAGCAATGACCTTAAAGCATTTGAAATTTTGGGTGTTGGAGTTGGTTTAAAATGGGCCGAAATACAAGAAAAATTCAAAAGACTTGTGAAAAAATTTCACCCTGATATGAATGCTGGCAATAAAAAATTTGAAGATAAGCTTAAAGTGATAACTTTAGCTTATACCCAATTAAAAAATACTTATAAGGATAAAATTGACAACAAATATTGAACAAACTCCAGATATTAAATTATCGATTAAACAAACATTCGGCATTGACTCTGATATGGAAGTGGATGCATTTTCAAAAAAAACTGATTATGTGCCAGATATAGATAAAACTTATAAATTTGATAAAGACACAACTTTAGCAATCCTCTCTGGATTTTCATTTAATAAAAGAGTTCTTGTACAAGGTTATCATGGAACAGGTAAATCCACACATATAGAACAAATTGCAGCTAGATTAAACTGGCCATGTATTAGAATTAACTTAGATAGCCATGTTAGTAGAATAGATTTAATTGGAAAAGACTCAATTGTAATTAAAGATGGTAAACAAGTTACAGAATTCAAGGAGGGAATACTTCCTTGGTCGATACAAAATCCTGTAGCTTTAGTATTTGATGAATATGATGCTGGTAGACCAGATGTGATGTTTGTAATTCAAAGAGTTTTAGAAGCTGAGGGAAATTTTACTTTATTAGATAAGAATAAGGTCATTAAACAAAATAAATATTTTAGATTATTTGCAACTTCAAATACTGTTGGTTTAGGAGATACAACTGGCCTCTATCATGGAACACAACAAATAAACCAGGGGCAAATGGATAGATGGAACATCGTTACAACGCTAAATTATTTAGCTTTGGAAAAAGAAATGGAAATTATTTTAGGAAAGAACAAGTCTCTAGATAATAATAAAGGTAAAGAGAGAGTTGCAAACATGATAAAAGTTGCGACATTAACAAGAAAAGGCTTTATGGCTGGAGATATTTCAACTGTTATGAGTCCTAGGACAGTACTACATTGGGCAGAAAATTCTGAAATATTTAAAGACGTAGGCTATGCATTCAGAGTAACTTTTTTAAATAAATGTGATGATGTTGAAAAGAATACAATCGCAGAATACTATCAAAGATGTTTTGGTGAAGAATTGCCAGAGTCGATGATAAATATTCAGGTTTAATGAACAAAGATGATCTTATAAAAGAGCAATTTAAACAAGCTTTAAACTCAACGATTAAAGCTATTTCAGGTGAAACACATACATTAAAAGACAAAAAAAATTTAAAAGAATTTAATATCTCTAAATTTGATAATTTAAAAGATAAAGAAAACTTTGTTAAATTAAGAGGCGAGGCAGATTCGGAGGCATTAAAAAGAAAATTTTCTGATAATTCTACTTTGGAACAAAATATTCCAAAAACACCTACTTGCCATACACTCTACAAAATTTCTGAGAAAATAAGATATGAACTTTTAGGATCACAAATGATGAGGGGAATTTCTAAAAATTTAATGACCAAATATAACAATAAGATTGGTATGGCAAAATCTGAAAATATAAAAAAGAAAGAGGAATCTAATGTTTCTGAAGCTTTTGAATATTACATGCTTAATAAACTAATGAACGTAAGTTTATCTGAAAGCGCTAAAAAAATTTTATCATACTGGAAAGATGATTTTGAAAAATCTTTAGATAAACACATAGACTTTTTAAAAGAAAATGCAGAGAATCAAGACATTTACAATTCCAAAATATCAGAAATTCTCCAGAATATGGAAATCTTTGAGTCCGAAGAAGAAAACAAAAGGGAAGAGCGAAAAGAAGATGAGCAAGATAATAACAATTCAAAGGATGATCAAAAAACTGATAGTGGAGAATCTCAGGAAAGAGAAGAGGAAGACAGTATCAACGAAGGTGTTGATAGTTCTGACGAAATGAATGAATTTAGACTTGATGAACAACTTGGAAATGATGATGCTGAAAACAATGAAATAGAAAATATTGTTCAGAAAAAAAATTTAGGAATAAGTAATAAAGAATATAAAATATATACTTCAGAATTTGATGAGACAGCAAAAGCAGAAACATTGGAAAACTCAGAGGAAATTTCTAAATTAAGAAAAAATTTAGATCAACAGCTAACTAGTTTCCAAGACATAATTACAAAACTCGCAAATAAATTACAAAGACAGTTGCTTGCAAAACAAAATAGATCTTGGGAATTTGATCTTGAAGAGGGTTTATTAGATAGTTCAAAATTAACTAGAATTATAATTGATCCATATAATTCTCTTTCTTTTAAAAAAGAGAAAGATTTGGAGTTTAAAGATACAGTTGTGACTTTACTCATAGATAATTCTGGATCAATGAGAGGAAGACCAATTACTATTGCGGCTCTTTGTGCTGATATATTGTCTAGAACATTAGAAAGATGTTCGGTTAAAGTTGAAATTCTTGGTTTCACAACAAAAAATTGGAAGGGTGGTAAGAGTAGAGAAAAGTGGAATAAACTTGGAAAATTAAAAAATCCAGGACGTTTGAATGACTTGAGACATATAATTTATAAATCTGCTGATACTCACTGGAGACAATCAAAAAAAAATTTAGGCTTAATGCTAAAAGAGGGTTTGCTTAAAGAAAATATTGATGGTGAAGCTATTACCTGGGCTTTCAACAGACTTAAGAAAAGAAAAGAAGAAAGAAAAATTCTTATGGTTATTTCAGATGGAGCCCCAGTTGATGATTCAACATTATCTGTTAACTCGGGTGATTTTTTAGAAAAACATCTAAAGCAAACTGTAAGATCAATTGAAAACAAAAGTGATATCGAAATTCTTGCAATAGGTATAGGCCATGATGTTTCGAGATATTACAAAAAAGCAATTAAAATAGCCGATGTTCAAGAGTTAGGTGATGTAATGATTGGTCAGCTTAGTGGTTTGTTTGAAAATAATAAAAAATTACACTAATTTTTTTAAATTTTTATTTTCCCACTCTATTTTTACTTCAGCTCCACCTCTAGTTTCTGAATTTCTAATTGTTATTTTGGCAGAATTTTTTTCTAACAAAGTTTTGCCTATAAAAATCCCTAAACCTAATCCAGTTTTTTTATTATCTTTAGGTTTAAGTGTCTTAATATAAGGCTCTCCAATCTTATTGAGTATATCTTTTGGTATACCAGGACCATCATCCTCTATTGTTATTTCAGTCTTTTGACTATCACTTTTGATAGCAATATAGATATTCTCATTTGAAAATTTGTTAGCATTTCCAATAAAATTCCTCAAACCATAAACAATTTCAACAGATTTTAGTATTTCAAATGAGTTGGAATCTTGCTCTTTATCAATGTTGAAATTCTTATTTGAAATTTCCTTAAATGAGTTAACTATCTCATTGATATAATCGTAAAGTGTTTTATTTTTGTCAATAAAATCATCTTCTATAGTAGGATTTAATGTTAGTTTTTTTAAAATATCATTACACCTGTTAACTTGACTAATTAATAGTTCGAGATCTTTTTTTACATCGTCATTGTCTTTAAATTGATCAAATAAATCGTGAGAAATAATTTTAATTGTAGACAATGGAGTGCCAAATGAATGTGCTGCAGCTGCAGCTTGTCCCCCAAGTGAAACAAGTTCGTGTTCTTTGGAAATTACTTCTTGGATTTTATCTAAAGCATCTTTCCTAAGGTTTGTTTCTTGTCCAAAAATAAAAGCGAAATAATTCAAAAAAAATAGTGCAATTATCAGTGCTAAAGGAATTGCATAGTAATAATACAAGCTAATAGTATATTCATCCAATGGTTTTGGCAGTTTATAATGATTAAAAGTTAAAAATATAATTGATGCTAGAGTAATTGTTATTAAAGCAATATTTATTTTAATATTTAAATTAGATGCAGCAAATACGCTTGGTATCAAAAGAAATATTGAAAATGGATTTAAAATACCTCCAGATAAATAAAGCAAAGCACTCAATTGAAGAATATCTAAAGATAAAAAATTAAAAGAGGAAATATTTGAAAGTAAAGGTTTTTTATAGAAAAATATTAAGTATAGATTACTTAAAACTCCAACAAAAATAATCAGATTAGATAAAATGAAATTGAATTCGAAATTAAAAACAAATTTTACAGTGTTTATAGTTATAAATTGACCTAAAATTCCTATCCATCTTAAATTGACGTAAGTAGACTTATTTAATGATGCTGTTTTGACAGATTCTTTTAAATCCATCTAAATATCTAAGTTTGACACATTTATTGCATTTTCAACAATAAAATCTTTTCTTGATGAAACATCGTTACCCATTAAGGTTTGTATCAAGTCTTGATCTTTTTTACTATTCTTTGAATATTGAACCTGTAATAAATTTCTTGTTTCGGGATTTAAAGTTGTACTCCATAATTCATCAGGGTTCATTTCTCCTAGTCCTTTAAATCTTTGAATGTTTAATTTGGACTTTTCAATTTGGAGAATATTATTAAATTCTTTTGAATTTTTTTTATATTTTTTAATATCCTTTGAATTTTTTATTAAATAACTTTCAAGCTCATTTTCATCTTTGATATATATACTTTTAGTTCCTTTATTAATTTTAAATAAAGGTGGCTGAGCAAGATAAACATGTCCAAACTCAATTAATTTATCAAATGGTTTATTATTAAAAAAAGTTAATAATAATGCTCTTATATGTGAGCCATCAACATCAGCATCTGTCATTATTATTATTTTCCCATATCTTAAATCTTTGAGATCTATATCTTCATTTTTTGGATCAAGACCAAGTGCGTTTATCAATGTAACTATTTCATTTGATGAAATCATCTTTGATAAGCTCTTAGTTCTTAATTCGTTTGCATTTCCATTCTTTTTCGATCCATTCGAATCTGTGAAAGTATTTAATATTTTTCCTCTAAGCGGCAGAACTGCTTGGTTTTCACGGTTTCTGCCCTGTTTGGCTGAACCACCGGCGGAGTCACCCTCTACAATAAATAGTTCGGTACCATCTTGTTTTGAGTTTTGACAATCAGCTAATTTTCCTGGCAATCCTGTTAATTCTAAGGCTCCTTTTCTTCTTACATTTTCTCTTGCCTTTCTAGCTACATCTCTTGCTACGGCAGCCTGGATAATTTTAGTTAATATAATTTTTGAAATTGATGGATTTTGATCAAACCAGGTAGACAACTTCTCGTTAATGATAGTTTCTACAATATTTCTAACTTCTGACGAGACTAATTTATCTTTTGTTTGAGATGAAAATTTAGGGTCAGGAACTTTGATAGAAAGAACTGAAGTTAATCCTTCTTTAACATCATCACCTGATAAAGAAACTTTATTTTTTTTTAATAAGTTTTGCTCATTTGCATATTTATTTACTACTCTTGTTAATGCACTTCGAAATCCAAGAAGATGTGTTCCTCCATCTTTTTGATAAATATTATTAGTATAAGGTAATACATCTTCACTATACCCTGCATTCCATTTAAGTGAACATTGAACGTCAATATTATTTTTCAAGCCCTCTATGTATATAGGTTTTTTAAAAAGATCATTTTCATTTTTATTTTTTAAACTTTCTTTTTTTTCATCAATGAAATGTACAAATTCAGTAATACCTCCATCAAATTTAAACTCTAATTTTTTTGGTTTTTTTTGTCTTAAATCACTTAAAACTATTTTTGTGCCCTTATTTAAAAAGGCCAATTCTCTCATCCTTTTTTCTAATATAGAAAAACTAAATTTAATAGATGAAAATATATCTTTTGATGGAACAAAATTAATTTCGGTTCCGCTATTTTTTGATTTACCAACTTGTTTTAACGAAGTTTTAGCGTCTCCATTTTTAAATTCTATATAATATTTTTTATTATCTCTATTAATTGTAAGTTTTAATCTCTCTGAAAGAGCATTAACAACTGATACTCCCACTCCGTGTAAACCTCCAGAAACTTTATAAGAATTATGATCAAATTTACCACCAGCATGAAGTTGGGTCATTATAACTTCAGCAGCTGATTTTTTTTCACTCTTATGAATATCAACAGGAATTCCTCTGCCGTCATCAATCACTGTTACAGAATTATCATCGTTTATACTAATTTCAATTTTTTTACAAAAACCTGCTAGAGCTTCATCAATAGAATTATCTACAACTTCGTAAACCATATGATGTAATCCGGTCCCATCATCAGTGTCACCAATATACATTCCTGGTCTTTTTCTTACAGCTTCTAAACCTTTTAGGACTTTTATAGAGTCGGCTTGGTAATTGCTTGAATTATTTTTTATCATTAATTTTTAATATGGAAGAAATTTTTATAACATTTTTACAAAAAATTTAAAAATGGTAGATGTGCAAATGGTTAAATAAGTGTTGAATATCAACATTTATTTGATGTTTTTTAGATTTTTTTTCTATTTTAATAAAACCCGTTAAAAAGATCAATTTTCTAACAAAAATATGGCGGAGAGAATGGGATTCGAACCCATGATAGAGTTTCCCCTATACACGCTTTCCAAGCGTGCGCCTTCAACCGCTCGGCCACCTCTCCTTTAATCACTATTTCTAAATAGACATAATGATGTGTCTCTAATATTTAAAATATTTTTCTCTTTAGAAATTTCATTTAAGTAATTTACAACATTTTCTGCAGACTGCTTGCCAGGAACATAATCATGCCATAAGATTATCCCGTTTTTATTTATCATTTTAAATGATTTTTCAGAATCATTTTTTACAACAGAATAAGTGTGTCCTCCATCTATAAATATTAAATCAAATTTATTTACATATTTGCTCTCATCAAATTTTGTAGAATCTTCAAAAATAATATTAATTTTATTTTCAACATCAGTACCTGAAAATAGAAATTTTTCGTATATACTTTCATTTATAATATTTCTAAATGAGATTTTATTATCTGTAATTTCTTTATTTAAATTTTTTACCTGATCTGGTCCAATAGTTAAGGATGTAATTTTGGCATCATTGTTTGAATTAAGTGCCATTAAATAAGTAGTTTTTCCACTACAGGTTCCAAACTCAAATATTTTATTACTTTTTTTACTTAATGCAGATATTATCCATGCTTCATAATCAGAAGTCATTCCTACAACTTTATTTTGTGGAGAAATAATAAAACTTTTAACTATAGCGTCTTCTTTTGGACCTTTTAAATTTTTACTTATGATTTTCTCTTCAAAAATTTGATCAAAATCAGATATATTTATTTTTTTTATTTTACTTTTATAAATTAGTTTCTTAACTTTTTTTTTATTTATTAGATACGTTAGAAATAAAATAATTAATAGTAATATTAAGATTATTATATCTTTCGTCATTCTTTATTAATTCTTAGAACTCCAATAAACGCTTCTTGTGGTATTTCAACTTTTCCAAATTGCTTGGCTCTTGTTTTTCCTTTTTTTTGTTTTTCTAATAATTTTCTTTTTCTATCCGTTGCACCACCTCCATGAATTTTCGTTAACACATCTTTTTTAAAACCTTTGATAGTTTCTCTAGCAATAATTTTACCACCAATAGCTGCTTGAATAGGTATCATAAAGTTATGTCTTGGAATTAAGTCTTTTAATTTTTCACAGACCTCTCTACCTGTAGTTTGAGCAAAATCTTTATGTATCATCATTGCAAGAGCATCAACGGGTTCTGAGTTTACAAGTATATTCATTTTTACAAGGTCTCCTTCTTTGTGATCAATAATTTCATAATCAAAACTAGCATAACCACTTGTCATAGATTTAAGACGATCATTAAAGTCAAAAACGACTTCATTTAAAGGTATCTCATAATTAATTACCGCTCGATTTCCTGAATAACTTAAATTAGTTTGTATACCTCTTTTATTTTGACATAACTTAATAATTGATCCCAAGTACTGGTCTGGTGTTATAATTGTAGCTTTAATCCATGGTTCTTCAATAAATTTTATATAAGTAGGATCTGGTAAATTTGAAGGATTTTGAAGTTCAACAATTTCACCATTATTTAAGTGAACTTTGTAAACAACACCTGGTGTTGTAGTTAATAAATTAATATCAAATTCTCTTTCAAGCCTTTCTGTTATTATTTCAAGATGTAAAAGACCTAAAAATCCACATCTAAAACCAAGTCCTAACGCAGATGATGATTCTGCTTCATAAGAAAAACTTGCGTCATTTAATTGTAATTTAGCAAGTCCATCTTTTAACTTTTGATATTCTGAACTATCCACAGGAAATAAACCACAAAAAACCACTGGCTTACTTGGTTTAAAACCTGGTAATGCATCTAGGAGAGGATTTTCTGCATCACATATAGTATCTCCAACTTTAGTTTCTGATAAAATTTTAATACCAGTTGTAATAAAACCTATTTCTCCAGCGTCAAGTTCACTTACATCTTTTGCCTTAGGTGTAAAAACACCAACTTTTTCTACAATATATTCTTGATTTGTGGACATCATTTTTATTTTCATATTTTTTTTTAGTTTTCCGTCTATAATTCTCACTAAAATAACTACTCCAAGATAAGTGTCATACCAGCTATCAACTAATAAACATTTTAATTTGCTATTTTTTTCACCTTTAGGTCCAGGCAAAGAGTTAATAATTTGCTCAAGAATTTCATCTATTCCTTGTCCAGTTTTTCCAGAGCAAGGAACAGAATTAGAAGTATCTATGCCAATAACATCTTCAATTTGATTATTTGTTCGCTCAAGATCAGATGCCGGTAGATCAATTTTATTTAATACTGGAATAATCTCATGATTTATATCAAGCGCTTGATATACATTTGCAAGTGTTTGAGCTTCTACCCCTTGAGTACTATCTACAATTAATATTGAGCCCTCACACGCATAAAGGCTTCTACTAACTTCATAACTAAAATCTACATGTCCTGGGGTGTCTATAATATTTAAAATATAATTTTTACCATTTTTAGCTTTATAATTTAATTTAACTGTTTGTGCTTTAATTGTTATTCCTCTCTCTCTTTCTATATCCATAGAGTCAAGCACTTGAGATTTCATTTCTCTATCACTCAAACCTCCACATTTATGAATTATTCTGTCAGCTATAGTTGATTTACCATGATCTATATGAGCTATAATTGCAAAATTCCTAATGTTGTCTATTGTATCACCCATTTAGGATCTAATTTTTGCACCAGACTTTGACTCAACTGAAGAGATAATTAGTTTATTAATGTTATCTAGGTCATTTTCATTTAATGTTTTTTCTTCTGACTGAATAGTTACATTAACAGCTATAGATTTTTTTCCCTCTGGTATATTTTCTCCCTCAAATACATCAAATACTCTTACTGACTTAATTAATTTGTTATCAGAAGATTTAATTATATTAACTAGTTCTTGAGATTTAAAATTTTTATTAATGATAAATGCAAAATCTCTCTCTGATTTTTGGAAATCAGAAAATTTATATTCAGATTTTAAATCTTTTATTTTTTGTTTTGACTCTTTTATGTAATCAAGACAAATTTCAAATATTACTAGACCTTCGGTATTTATATCTAATTTTTTTATTATGTTTGGATGTATTTCACCAAAATATGCTATAGCATTTTTTTCGTTTTTATTTTGGTACACCCCACCAGATTTGCCTGGGTGATAGTAAGAAGGAGTTCTATCATCTATAATAATATCATCTTTATTAATCCCTGCTTCACAAAGACTTTGTATCACATCTTTTTTTACATCGAACGTATCTACAATTCTTTCTTTATCATTCCAAGATAATCTTGAAACCTTTCCTGCTCTCACAGCACCTATTACAGTCAGTTGATCTCCAGGATTTTTTCCTTTAAATGCTGGACCAATTTCAAATAAAGAAATATCTTTAAATCCTCTATCTAGATTTTTCTTTAAATAAAATATCAAATTTGGGAAAATGGAATTTCTTAAAACATTTAGATCTGAACTAATCGGATTTATAATTGGTATTTCTTCATCTTCTTCTTTAAACAGTTGATTAATTTTAGAGTCAGTAAATGACCATGTCACAGTTTCTAAATAACCTTTTGATGCTACGGATCTTTGTAAAAAATGAAATAATTTCTGATAATAATTAAGTGTCGGCTTTAATCTTGTCTTAATAGGTTCTGATGTATTAATATGTTCATAGCCTTTTATTCTCACTATTTCTTCAACAATATCAATTGATTGAGTAATGTCTGGTCTCCAAGAGGGTACTACTAACTTTAAAGTTTTTTTATTCTTAGATACTTTAAAACCTAGCTTTTCTAGTATTTTAATTAATTCTTTATTTTCAACATTAAATCCTGTCGTTTTTTCAAAAAGAAATGGGTCAAAATTAATTATTGTTTTTTTATAATTTTCAATTTTTTTAACATCTAAATTACTTGTTTCGCCTCCACAAATTTTTTTTATTAGGTCAGAAGCTTTTATTAATCCTTCTTTAATTGATAAAGGATCTATGCCTCTTTCGAATCTGAATTTAGCATCTGTATCTATATTTAATTGTTTAGAGGTTTTTCTTATTGAACGTGGTAAAAAATAAGCAGATTCTAATAATATGTTTTTAGTCGAATATTCTGTTCCAGATCTTGTCCCACCAATTATACCACCAAGACCTAAGACTCCAGATCTGTCAGAAATAACGCACATATCATTTTCTAAAATATATTTTTTATTATCCAAGGCTTCGAAACTTTCTCCTGTAGAAGAACTTCTAACAATAATTTGATTATCTATTTTATCTGCATCATAAGCGTGTAATGGTCTATTTAAATCAAACATCACATAATTAGTAATATCAACTATCGCAGATATTGGTTTTTGGCCTAAAGACTTAATTTTATCTTTTAGCCATTTTGGACTCTCTTTATTTGTTACACCTTTAATTAAACAACTTCCAAACGTTGTGCATCCTTGAACTTTTTCTTTCTTTATTGTTACATTTATATTTTGCTTGCCTCTATATTTTAAATTCGATTTTTTATTAATTTTTAATTTACCGGCACCAGCAGCAGATAAATCTCTAGCAATTCCTCTTACCCCTAAACAATCTGGTCTATTGGGCGTAATTGATAAATCTATTACTTTTTCAGAAGTCTTTTTAAAATATTTTTCTCCAATTTTATTTGCATATTTATTGTTTTTTAATTCTATTATTCCATCACTTTCATTAGATAACAATAATTCTGATTCAGAACAGAGCATCCCATATGATGTTACACCTCTTATTTTGCTTATAGATAATTTAATCTGATTTTTAGGAATAATCGATCCTGGAGGTGCATAAACTGTCAAAAGTCCATTTTTTGCATTTGGGGCTCCACATACTACTTCAATTGTTTTGTCGCTACCTATATCAACATCACATAACTTCAATCTGTCTGCATTTGGATGAGTTTTGGCATTTATAATTTTTGCAACAATAAATGTATCTAATTCAGATACAGGGTTCTCAAAACTTTCAACTTCTAGACCAATATTGGTTAATTTATCTATTATTTGATTATTATTAAATTTTGTATCAAGATGGTTTTTTAACCAGTCAACTGTGAACTTCATCTACTCAGTCCTCTATAATTTGAAGGGACATCTAATGGATCAAAACCAAAGTGACTTAACCATCTATAATCTGTCTCAAAAAAGGCTCTTAAATCATTAATTCCATATTTCAACATTCCCAGTCTGTCTATGCCAATTCCAAAGGCATATCCTTGATATTTACTTGGATTAACTTTTACATTTTTCAAAACATTTGGATGAACCATTCCGCAACCTAAAATTTCTAACCATTTATCACCTTCACCAATTACTATCTTTCCATTTTTAATTTCATATCTTATATCTACTTCTGCAGACGGTTCAGTAAATGGAAAATGACTTGGTCTAAATCTCATTTTAATTTTATCAACTTCAAAAAACTCCTTAATAAAATAATTTAAACAACCTTTCAGATGTCCCATATTTATATTTTTATCTATATGTAACCCTTCAACTTGATGAAACATGGGAGCATGAGTTTGGTCACTGTCTGACCTGTAAGTTCTTCCTGGTGCAATAATTTTAAAAGGAGGCTTACCTTTTAACATAGTTCTTACCTGAACTGGGGACGTATGTGTTCTCAAAAGTAATTCCCTATTATTATCTAGATAAAAAGTATCATGCATATCTCTAGCTGGATGGTTATCTGGTGTATTTAATGCTGTAAAATTATTATATTCATTTTCTACATCCGGACCTTCCTCAACACTAAATCCAATCTCAGAAAATATAGATGAAATTTCATCTATTACTTGAGAGACTGGATGAATTTTACCAATTTCAATATCTCTTTCTGGAAGAGTTACATCAATTTTTTCTCTCTCAAGCTTTAAATTAATTTCTTTAGTTTCTAATTCTTGAATTTTGATTGATATTTTATTTTGAAGTTCGTCTTTAATATTATTTAAATCTGAGGCTAATTTTTTCCTTTCTTCTACAGAAATAGAACCTAATTTTTTAAATTCGTTTGATATAATTCCACTTTTTCCAAATAGTTCTGATTTAATGTTATTTACTTTATCAACATTATTTTCTGTATTAAGCTTATCGATATAATCATCTTTTATTTTTATAATATCAGACATTCTAATAGAATATTTGTTAAAGAAAGAAAAACAATAGTCTTGATTAATTTAATGCTGCTTGAGCCCTTTTAACTATAGTTTTGAATGCTTCGGGGTTATCGTAAGCAATTTCTGCAAGAATTTTTCTGTCTAATTTAATTCCTGATTTATTTAAACCATTAATAAACTTTGAGTATGTTATACCTTCAGATCTAACACCAGCATTAATTCTTTGTATCCAAAGTGATTTGAAATCCCTTTTTTTATTTCTTCTATCTCTGTAAGCATACTGCATAGCTTTTTCCATTGCTTGTCTCGCAACTCTTATAGTATTTTTTCTTCTTCCCCACTGACCTTTAACAGCTTTTAAAACTTTCTTGTGTTTAGCTCTGCTTGTAACTCCTCTTTTAACTCTTGCCATTTTATCCTCTTAAACTGTAAGGCATATAAGATTTTACTATCTTACCATCTTGTTTAGATAAAACAGTTGTGCCTCTTTGTTTTCTAATTTGTGAATTCGTTCTTTTAATCATGCCGTGTCTTTTTCCAGCCTGTGGAGTAATAACCTTACCTTTGGCTGAGATTTTAAATCTTTTTTTAGCTGAACTTTTTGTTTTTAACTTAGGCATAATTTTCGGGGTTATACAAATATTAAATTAAATTTACAACTAGAAATATGGCTTATAAAGGCTGGATTACCATAATCATTTGCTTTCCATCAAATTTTGGCTGAAGCTCTACTTTTCCAATAGTCTCCATGTCTGCCTTAATTTTATCCATTAATTCATTGCCAAGGTTCGAATGTTGTAACTCTCTACCTTTAAACCTTATTGTAAATTTGACTTTATCGCCTTTTGCCAAAAATTTTTGAGCATTTTTAATTTTGAAAGTGTAGTCATGAACTTCTGTAACTGGCCTTAATTTTATTTCTTTTAATTCAATTTTCTTTTGTTTTTTTTTTGCCTTATTAGCTTTTTTTTGTGCGTCGTATTTATATTTACCCATGTCCATAATTTTGCAGACAGGTGGTTTTGCATTCGGAGCAATTTCAATTAAATCTAAGCCTTCATTTTTTGCTTTATTAATAGCTTCATTTAAATTTAAAATTCCTAAATTTTCTCCATCACTCGCTATAACTTGAACTTCATTTGATGTAATCCTGTTGTTAGACCTTGGGCCTCTTGCTTTAGTTCTTCTTTGAAAATAATTTTGTTTAAAATCTGCCACTTAAATAGAAGGGGCTTTATTTAGATCAGAGTATTTTTTTATAAATTCTTTTAAAGCCATATTTTCTTGTTTATTAGAATCCAATCTTCTAATAGTTACACTGTTGGAGTCAACTTCTTTTTTTCCACAAATCAATAACATTGGTACTTTTGTTAAAGAATGATCTCTTATTTTATAATTTAAATTATGATTTTTAAGATCTACCTCGACAATCAAACCACTCCGTTTTAATTCCTTAGCTACATTTTTAGCATATTCATCAAAATCACTAGAGATTGGAATAACTACTGCCTGTAAAGGTGATATCCAAAATGGCAGCTTGCCTGCATAATTCTCTATAAGGATACCTATGAACCTTTCTAAAGATCCAAATAATGCTCTGTGTAACATTACAGGTACTTTTTTGGTTCCATCTTTATCAACAAAAGAAGCTCCTAATCTACCTGGTAAATTTAAATCTACTTGCAAGGTTCCGCACTGCCAATCTCTACCAATTGCATCTCTTAAAACAAATTCAATTTTTGGTCCATAAAATGCACCCTCACCTTTATTAATTGAGTACCCTAACTTTGTTGCTTTGATTGCTTCTAACAAAGCAGCCTCTGACTTATCCCAAACTTTATCATCTCCAACTCTTAAATCTGGTCTATCTGAATATTTTAAAATAACATCTTCAAACCCAAGATCTTTATAAATTTCTAAAATTAAATTTGTAACACTCAGACATTCTTCGGTAATTTGTTCTTCTGTACAAAAAATATGTGCATCATCTTGAGTAAAGGCTCTTACACGTAATAATCCATGCAATGCACCTGAAGGTTCATATCTGTGAACTTTTCCGAATTCTGACATCTTTAAAGGTAAGTCTCTATAACTTTTAAGTCCTTGGTTAAATACTTGAACACACCCAGGACAATTCATTGGTTTAATTGCAAATACTTTTTCATCTGGTGTAGTTGAAGTATACATATTAGCTCCAAATTTTTCCCAGTGACCAGATTTTTCCCACAAAGATCTATCAAGAATTTCTGGCGTATTTATCTCTTTGTAACCATCGTGATCTTGTTTCATTCTCATATAAGAAACTAGTTTTTGGAACAAATTCCACCCTTTCTGGTGCCAAAACACAGATCCAGGACTTTCTTCTCTAAAATGAAATAAATCCATCTCTTTTCCAATTTTTCTATGATCTCTTTTTTCTGCTTCCTCAATTCTCTGAAGATAAAGGTCTAATTCTTTTTGAGTTGCCCAACCAGTACCATATATTCTTTGAAGCATTTCATTATTAGAGTCACCACGCCAATAAGCTCCAGATACTTTTGTCAATTTAAAAGCTTTACCTATTTTACCAGAAGATACTAAATGAGGACCTCTACATAAATCATGCCATGTTTCACCATGATGATAAACCGTAAGTTCTTCGTTTTTAGGAATGCTTTCAATTATCTCAGCTTTATATTTTTCTCCAATTTTTTTAAAATGACTTATTGCTTTATCTCTCTCCCAAACTTCTTTTCTTGTTTTTACATCTTTATCTATTATCTCTGACATTTTTTTTTCAATTTTTTTTAAATCATCGCTAGTAAAAGGCTCTTTTCTTGCAAAATCATAGTAAAATCCATTTTCTATAACTGGCCCAATTGTTACCTGTGTGCCTGGGTAAAGTTCTTGAACGGCCATAGCCATTATATGTGCAGTATCATGTCTGATAACTTCTAGCCCTTCTGGATCTTTAGCTGTAAATATTTTAATAGAACAATCATTTTCAATAACAGTATATAAATCTTTAAGTTCACCGTTTATGCTCATTACTAAAGCTTGCTTACTTAAAGACTTACTAATTTTTTCAGCGACTTCAGTGCCTGTTATACTTTTTTCAAAGTTTAATTTCTTTCCATCTGGTAGTGTTATATTTGGCATTAGTTTATTAATTTTTTATACTCTGAATAAGTAGAAAAACACATTTTTTCAACATTAAATTTTGAAACAACATTTTTTCTACCTTCTATACCCATTTGATTGATAGTCTGTTTATCTAAATTCATAATTTCTATTAATTTTTTTGAAAGATCGTCGGAGTTATTTGCTTCAAATAAAAATCCTGTTTTATTTTCACTTATAGTCTCTTTTGATCCCCCAATATTACTTGCAACAATTGGTTTTTTCATTGCCTGGGCCTCAACAGATATTCTTCCAAAAGCTTCTGGTTCTATTGATGAGGAAACTATGATATCTGAGACTTTATAAGCTAGTGGCATATTTTTACAATGATCTATAAATTTTACTTGATTAGTTAATCTGTACTGTTCAACTAACCTAATAAGTTTCTTTTTGTAAAGTTCTCTTCCTTGATCGCTCCCAAGAATAATTACATTAAATATCTCATGTCCTAAATTAATATTTACTTTATTAATAGCATCCAAAAACATTTCTTGGCCTTTCCATTCTGTTAATCTTCCAGGCAATAGAACAGTTTTTCTCTCAATTTTAAGTCCCCATGATTTAAATAATTCATCTTCCTCGGTTTCTATAGTAGTTGATGGATCAAAATAATCAGTATTAATGCCTCTAAATATCACCAAGAATTTTTTTTTATCATCAAGGTATTCAGAGTAGTTTTCTTTAATATGCGAAAATATAAAATTAGAGCCTGCAATAATTAAATCAGATCTCAACATTACAGAATTATATAATTTTTTTAATTTGCTTTTAAAATTATATGTTCCATGAAACGTAGTTACAAATTTACGTCGTGTGATTTTGGTAGCTAGCAAACAAGACCATGCAGGTGCTCTGCTTCTCGCGTGAACAATATTAATTCCATAAAATAAAATTATTAAAGAAATAATTATTGAATTAATAAAAACTAAAACGGGGTTTTTGGAATTGACAGGTAATCTTATATATTTAACTTTTTTTTTATCTATAAACTTTGTTAATTCACCGCCATTGCATATTAAAAAAGATTTACACTCATTTTCATGTAGATAGTGTGCGATATCATAACAACCTGTTTCTGCACCACCGTAACCAAGTTTTGGTATAACTTGCAGAACTTTCAATTTTGGATGCATATGGTAGAGTTATAATATTTCAAATCAATTTTAATACTTTATATGAAAAAATTTAAATTTCTAAAAATTTCTAAAACAAAAAAACTAAGATATATAAGCAATTATTATAAGAAAAATCTTTATATTATATTTTTACCAGGTTTTGCATCCGATATAGAAGGAGATAAACCTAAAAGATTTTTAAACTATGCTAAAAAGAATAAATTGGGTTTTTTGGCACTAGAATATTCTGGATACGGAAAATCTTCAGGTGAATTTACAAAAGGGAATATTTCCACTTGGGTAAATGATGCGAAACTGACTATTAAAAAAATAGTTAAAAAAAATGACATAATTTTAATAGGCTCTAGTATGGGTGCTTGGATTTCATTATTATTATTTAAATCATTTAAAAAACAGATTAAAGGCTTTGTGGGAATTGGTTCTGCTCCTGAATTTTTAACAAGAATAATGTGGAAAAAATTTTCAAAAAAGACAAAGAGTGAAATTATTAAAAAAGGTATTAGCAAAATTAAAAATGGTGGATATGAGTATCTAATAACTAATCAATTAATTAAAGATGGAAGAAAAAAAAAAAATAAAGTTTTAAATTTTAAAATTTCAATGAAAATACTTGTTACTATGGTCCATGGTCAAAAAGATGAAGTAGTACCAATTAAATACTCAAGAGAAGTTTTAAAAATCTTCAACACAGCAAAAAAAAAATTAAATATAATTAAGAAGGGTGACCATAGTCTCTCGTCAAAAAAAAATCTAAATATTATTTGTAAAGAGTTAGATAATATTATTAAAAATACTAACTAGCTTGGTTAACTAACTTTTTATTTGAAATAGGATTTTCTAACTTATCTAACATTTCTTTTGGACAAACTTGAACAAAATTATTTATTTCATTTTCAAAGTTCTCAACTATTTTTTTCGAGATTGTTGAATTTGTTTCTATCGCGTGCTCCTGTATTAATTTCCTTAGATGCTCAATCCAAAATTTAGTTTCTGGAGTTTGCCAAACTACACTTTCAGGATTTACCTTTTTATCAAATTGATTTTCAGGGTCATATATAAATGCTATGCCTCCTGTCATGCCAGCTCCAAAATTATCACCTATATCTCCTAATATAACAATATTTCCTCCTGTCATGTATTCACAACCGTTTGAGTCACAGCCTTCAACTACAGCTGTTGCACCTGAGTTTCTTACAGCAAATCGATCCCCGGCTTGTCCAGCAGCATAAAGCTTACCAGACGTTGCACCGTAAAGAACGGTATTTCCTATGATAGTATTTTCGTTGGAAATTAAATTGCTATCATCTGCAAGTTTTATTAAAATCGTTGCGCCAGATAATCCTTTTCCAACATAATCATTAGCATCACCTTTAAGAACAAGTTTTAAACCTTTCGATGAAAAAGCTCCAAAAGATTGCCCTGCAGAACCTTTGAATTTTAAAGTTAAAAAATTATCATTTAATTTTTCGTATCCATATTTTTTGTAAAGGTAATGAGAAATTCTTGTACCAACAGCTCTATTTGTATTTTTAATATGAAACTCTTTATCAATTTTCTCAGAGTTATCTAAAGACTTCTCTATTTCTGGCCAAATTTCTTGATCCAGAGTATCAGGAACTTTATTAATTGAATAGTTTTCACAATATCTTTTGTGTCTACCTGGATCTGTTTGAACAAATAATGGGTTCAAATCTAGATCGTCAAGATTTGGTGAAGCTTTGTTGACTTGCATTAGTAAGTCAGTTCGTCCAATTATTTCATTTAATGATTTAAAACCAATTTCTGCTAAAATTTCTCTAACCTCAGATGCAATAAATGTGAATAGATTTACAATCTTATCTGGTGTTCCCGTGAACTTTTCTCTTAATTTATCATCCTGAGTACAAACTCCAACAGGACAAGTGTTCGAATGACACTGTCTTACCATAATGCAACCCATTGCAACAAGAGCTGTAGTTGCTACACCATACTCTTCAGCTCCCATCATTGCTGCTATAACAACGTCTCGTCCAGTTTTAATTCCTCCATCAGTTCTTAAAGTTACTTTATGTCTTAAGTTGTTTAATGTTAAAACTTGATTTGCTTCTGTTAAACCCATTTCCCAAGGTATACCAACATATTTCACACTAGTTTGAGGCGTTGCTCCAGTACCACCGTTATGTCCAGAGATTAATATTATATCCGCTTCAGCCTTAGCAACTCCGGCTGCTATTGTTCCAACTCCAGATGATGCAACTAACTTTACACCTATTCTTGCCTTAGGGTTTATTTGCTTTAAGTCATAAATTAATTGTGCAAGGTCCTCTATTGAGTAAATATCATGGTGTGGAGGTGGAGATATTAGAGTTACGCCAGGAGTAGAGTGTCTTAACTTTGCAATTTCATCTGTTACTTTAAAACCTGGCAATTGTCCTCCCTCTCCAGGCTTAGCTCCTTGAGCAATTTTAATTTCAATTTCATTACAATTATTAAGATAATTTATAGTTACGCCAAATCTTGCTGAGGCTATTTGTTTTACTCTTGAGTTAGCAGTGTCACCACTGTCCATAACTTTAAATCTTCTTTCATCTTCTCCTCCCTCGCCACTGCAGGAAGCACCTTTTATTCTATTCATGCCAATGGCTAAAGTTTCATGAGCTTCTTTAGAAAGTGCTCCATGAGACATACTTCCACTACCGAATCTTCTTAATATATTTTCTATTGGCTCAACTTCATTTATTTCTAAAGATGATCCCAATTTTTTTTTTCTAAAATCAATTAGATCTCTAAGATTAATTGGTGGTAAATTATATATTCCTTTTACATATTTTTTATATGTCTCGTATGAGTTATTACCAACAGCACTTTGTAATAAATGTATTAGCTTACCTTGATATTGATGTGTTTCACCATTTTTTCTATATCTATATATACCACCTATTGGTAATACTTTTTCAGAACTTTCAAAAGCTTCTTTATGAATTTCTCTTATTTTTTTTTCAATACCTGACAATCCTATACCAGAAATTTTGGAGACTACTCCAGGAAAATAATCATTAACAATAGTTCTACTCAGACCTACAGTTTCAAAATTACATCCACCTCTGTAAGAGCTTAAAACTGATATACCCATTTTTGACATTATTTTTAAAAGGCCTGCATTTACAGATTTTATAAATCTTTCAACACATTCATCAAAACTAAATTGGCCAAATAATTTTTTATTATGCCTCTGGTATAAACTATCGAAAGCTAAATATGGATTAACAGTTGTCGCTCCAACACCTATAAGTGTTGCAAACGAATGAGTATCTAAAGCTTCTCCAGATTGAACGTTAATTGAAACATAACCTCTTAATTTATTTTCAATTAAGGATGTATTTATGGCCCCAACACTCAACAATACAGGAATGGGAAATTTATCTTCTGAGATATCTTTATCGCTTAAAATTAATTGAGTAACTCCTTGTCTAACAGCAATCTCTGATTCTTGTTGAATTCTTCTTATTGCAACAGATAAATTCTCATTTTTTGAAAAAGTGCAATCAATTATATGTGAATTTTTACCAAAAAATTTAATAAATTTTTCAAATTGAGAATTTGACAATATTGGACTATTTAAAACATATATATTTTCTTTAGTTAAAGTATCGAAATCCAAAATATTTCCTAGATTTCCAAAACGGGTTTTCAAGCTCATTACTTTATTTTCACGCAAAGAGTCTATTGGAGGATTAGTTACTTGGCTAAAATTTTGTCTAAAAAAATGGTACAATGGTCTATATTTATCAGACAAAACTGCAAGAGGTGTATCATCTCCCATTGATCCAGTTGCTTCTTTTGCATCTTCAGCCATAGGATGTAGAATTAACTCTAAATCTTCTAAACTAATTCCAAAAGTATACTGTCTACGTCTTAACGCTTCTCCCTCAAAATTATATTTCTCATTTGATACAGTTAATTTTTCGTCCAAATCTATGATTTGAGAATTAAAATGTTTAAATTCTTTTGATAAATCGTCTTTGATGTCCTTATTTAAAAAAACTTTGCCTTTCTCAATTTTAACACCAATAATTTCACCAGGTCCCAGTCTTCCTTTTGATACAATTTTATTTTCATCAATTTCTATCATTCCAGTTTCTGAACCTGCAAAAAGCAACTTATCCGTAGTGATTGCATATCTTAATGGTCTTAACCCATTTCTATCATTGGCTGCAATTACCCATTCATTGTCTGTAGCTGCAATCGCCGCAGGACCATCCCACGGTTCCATTGTGCTATTTAAAAAATTAAACAATTGTTGATGATTTTTTGGTAAAGTCTTATTTTTTTTTGACCATGCATCTGGTACTAGCATTAATTTAGCTAATGGTGCTGGTTTTCCAGATTTATTTAATAATTCAAAAACATTATCAAGTGCAGCAGAGTCAGAGACCCCTTTTTGTATAACTGGTTTTAAATTTTCAACATCTTCAAAAAGTGGACTAGTCATTTCTTGCTCATGTACTCGCATCCAATTTTTATTTCCTTTATATGTGTTGATCTCGCCATTGTGAGCTATTGCTCTGAAAGGTTGAGCCAAACTCCAGCTTGGCGCTGTATTTGTAGAAAATCTTTGATGAAATATTGCATATCTAGATTCAAATCTTTTATCTTTCAAATCTAAGTAAAAATCAGAAATTCCTTCTGCTAAATACAGACCTTTGTAAATAATTGATTTTGAACTAATTGAACAAATATAAAAATTATTCAAAGATAACTGAAAAGCTTTGTTTTCTATCTTTTTTCTTGTCTCATAAATTTTTCTTTCTAAATTTTTATCAAGTAAATTTTTATCATTTGATTTAAAAAGAACCTGCATAATTTCTGGCATTGTTTGAAAGGCTTTTTCTCCTAATATTTTTGGATTAACTGGGACCTGTCTCCACCCATAAATGCTAAAATTGTTTTTAGTTAGTTCGCTTTCGACAATTGTCTTACAACTTTCTTGTGCTGAATAATCATTTCTTGGTAAAAATATCATTCCAACACATATCTCTGAGTTGTCATGTTCATGACCTGTTACCTCTATTTTTTCTATAAAAAAATCCTTTGGAATTTCTAGGTGTATTCCAGCTCCATCACCTGTTTTCCCATCAGCATCCACAGCTCCACGATGCCAGACAGCTTTTAAAGCTTCAATTCCGTATTCAACAATAGTTCTTGATTTTTTGCCCTCAGTAGAAACTATTACCCCAACTCCGCATGCATCATGCTCCATTTCTTCAGAATAAACATGATTATTCTTTAAAATTTTTAAATTTTTCTCTCTTAATTTCATTATGCAACTTTTAATTTTTGTTTAGCTTGTAAGTAATTTTCAATTGAAACCGCAGCGTCTCTTCCATCTTTTATTGCCCAAACTACCAAGGAAGCTCCTCTAACAATATCTCCAGCAGCGAAAACTCCATCAACACTTGTTTCCATTGTGTCAAAATCAGCTTTTATAGTTCCCCATCTTGATACTTGTAATTTTTCTTCATTAAATAATTTTGGAAGATCCTCTGGATCAAATCCAAGTGCTTTGATTACAAGATCGGCTTTAATTTCAAAATCTGAATTTTCTTCCAAAACAGGTTTTCTCCTACCACTCTCATCTGGTTCACCAAGTTTCATCTTATCCACCAAAACACTTTCAATTTTATCTGTTCCTCTAAATTCTTTTGGACTTGTTAACCATATAAATTCTACACCTTCTTCTTCTGCATTACCCACTTCCCTTGCAGAACCTGGCATATTTTCTCTATCTCTTCTATATAAACATTTAACTGATTTAGCATTTTGTCTTACTGATGTTCTTAAACAATCCATTGCAGTATCTCCACCGCCAATAACTACAACGTCTTTGCCTTCAGCATTTAAAGTTCCATTATCAAATAACTCCACTGCATCTCCTAATCCTTTTTTATTTGATGCTGTTAAAAATTCCATTGCAGGAAAAATATTGCTCAAATGGTTACCGGGTAATTTAACCTCTCTGGCTTTGTAAACACCTGTAGCAATCAAAACTGCATCATGTTTTTCCCTTAATTCAGTTAATGTCGAGTCTCTTCCAACCTCGAAATTAAGAACAAATTGAATTCCACTTTCCTCTAACAACTTAATTCTTCTTTGAACAACATGCTTCTCTAATTTAAAACCTGGTATTCCATAAATTAATAGTCCACCCGCTCTGTCATAACGATCGTAAATTGTTACTTTGTATCCTTTTTTTCTTAGCTGTTCTCCACATGCTAGTCCTGCTGGACCGGATCCTATTATTCCAACACTCTCGTTCTTCTCAATGGATATTTCGATTGGTTTAACCCATCCATTTTCCCAAGCTTTTTCTGTAATATATTTTTCTATTGATCCAATAGTAACCGTTCCGTGACCAGATTGTTCTATTACGCAATTACCTTCACACAATCTATCTTGAGGACATATCCTGCCGCATACTTCTGGCATATTATTTGTGCTTTGGGATAATTGATATGCCTCTTCATATCTTCCTTCTGCTGTCAGTTTTAGCCAATCTGGTATATTGTTACTCAGTGGACAATGAACTTGGCAAAAAGGTACTCCACATTGAGAACATCTACTTGATTGTTGAATTGCTCTATCTTTTAAAAATTCTTGGTATATTTCACCAAAATCCTCTTTACGATCTGATACCCCTCTTTTAGGTGGACTTTGCTGACCTATATCTACAAACTTTAGCATTTTTTCTGACATAGTGGAGGCTGTATATACGATAAAAATTTTTTAATAAACAATAATAAGGTCATAATTGCTGACATATATTTTGACAAAATCAAGTAAAACAAGACATTTTCTAATACGTGCATAGTTGATATGCACCCATGTAATTGCTTTATTTTGGCTATATTTACATTATGAATTGTTTATTCTAATGATTTCAGAATATTTTGAGGCCTTTTTTCTATCAATTGTGCAAGGTATATCTGAGTTTATTCCGGTTAGCTCGTCTGCACATCTTTTAATTATATCAAAATTAAGTGACTTTAGTGTTAGTAACCTTCAATTAGATATTAGTCTACATTTAGGTTCTTTGTTAGCAATTATTTTATTTTTTAGAAAAGAGTTAATAAATATCATTAATAATAAAAATATATTTCTATTAATAATTCTTGGGTCTATACCATTAGTTATTATTGGTTATATTTTTTACTCCACAAATTTAATTGATCAATTTAGAAACTTAAAAGTTGTCGCTTGGACAACTCTAATTTTTGGAGTTTTATTATACTTTTCAGATAAGTTTGAATTGAAAAATAAAATTTCTTCAGAATTAAATATTAAAAGTATAATTATAATAGGGTTATTTCAGATTTTAGCTATTATTCCAGGAGTAAGTAGATCAGGGATAGTAATTACAGCTTCAAGATTTTTAAAATTTGACAGAGTTGAGTCATCAAAGATAGCTTTTTATTTGTCCATTCCAGCTTTAACAGGTGCAAGTGTTTTGGGATTTAAAGATGTTATTGATGATCAAATAAATTTTGATAAAATATTTATTTTTTCTACTTTAGCTTCATTTTTATTTTCTTATTTTACAATTAAATATTTTCTTATTTATGTTAAAATATTTAGTTTGAGTTTTTTTGTTATTTATAGAATAGTTTTAAGTATTATTCTTTTTGCAATTATATACTTATAATTTTTTTGAAGTTGGAGCAACCTGAGAAAATATTACAGCCATAAGAATGAATACACATCCTATAATATTATTTATTTTAAGAACTTGACTTAAAATAATCCATCCAGCAATTGTTGCAAATACACCTTCAAGAGAGTAAATTATTGCTGCAGGAGCTTCTTCAATATTTTTTTGTGCAAACATTTGTAAAGTAAAAGCAATTCCTCCAGATAAGACGCCTGCATATAATATTGAACTATACTCAGTTAAAATTTTTGTAATAACTACTTCCTCTAAAATAAAAGCAAATATAAGAGATAAACCAAAAACAAGAGCTGCTTGTAATGCTGCATAAAAAATCGGTATATTAAATTTCTCCATAAATTTTCCAGCAAAAATTATATGTAAAGCCCAAAATAGTGAGCATAGAATTACTAAAGCATCACCTGTCATGATTTCAGAGTTTGAAAAATCACTTAATAGGTAAACACCTATTATACATAAACCTATTGAAGGCCAAAGACTCCAATGGACTTTAATTGAATAAATAAAAAATAATAAAATTGGAACTAATGGAACGTAAAAAACTGTAAAAAAGGCTGCATTAGCGATATTCGTGTATTGTAATGCGGCTTGTTGCAAGTAGGTGCCCAAAAATAATGATATACTCATTAAAAATAAATATTTTAAAAATAATTTTTTATTAGAATTGATTTCATAATTAATTTTTTTTCTCTC
>CABZJA010000012.1 GCA_902525935.1 uncultured Pelagibacteraceae bacterium
AATTGAAAAAAAACTGCTTAAAGTTTCAATTTTAATTTCAATTGTATTAATAGTTTTTGCTTTTTTAATTTATAAATTTTTACAAAACTTTATGAACTAAAATGAACTTTATTTTAAAAAGAAAAAATATTTATTTATTAATCTTAATATACTCAACTATTGCCATATTATCTGCGATCTATATTGAAAAAGTTTTGGGCTATTTGCCATGTAAATTATGTATTTATCAAAGAATTCCTTTTTTATTAGCGATCTTCATTTGTTTTTTGGGATATAACTATTTTAAATCTGATAGAATATTAATTGCTTTAATCATTACATTCACACTAAGCACTGCTCTTGCAGGATATCATTTTGGTATAGAAAATGGCTTTTTTGATGAATATGCTGGTTGTACCAACACAAATATAGATATCACGAATAAAGAAAAAATAATCGAAAGTCTTGGAATAGTTAAAAATTGTAAAGATGTAGAGTTTACTATTTCAGGCATATCTTTATCTGGATTGAATTTTTTAACATCTTTACTAATTGTATTATTTTCGCTAAGAGCTCTTGTTTATGAAAAAAACTAACAAGAAAAAATTAGAAGAATTTATTAGAGTTGATCACGCAGGCGAAAGAGGTGCAATTAAAATATATGAAGGTCAACTTTTAGCGCTGAAAACATTTAAAAAGGATCCTGAACTATTAAAATTAGTAGAAGAAATGAGAGAACATGAGCAGGAACATAGTGATTTTTTTGAAAATGAAATCAGAGAAAGAAATATAAAACCAACTAAATTTTTACCATTATGGGATTTATTGGGAGTAGGTTTGGGTTTTGGCTCAACAATATTAGGAAAAAAAGCAGCAATGCTGTGCACAGCCTCTGTTGAGGAAGTAATTGATAAACATTATCAAAGTCAAATAGATCAATTACAAGATGACGAGAAAAAACTTAGAGAAAAAATTAAAAAATTTAGAGCTGATGAATTAGAACATAAAGATATTGCATATGAGCACGGTGCAACAAAAAAAGGATTATATTCGGTAATGGATAAAATTATTAAAACTGGCTCAAAGATTGCTATAAATATCTCTGAAAAAATTTAACTAGGATCTAATTCCACATCCCAATATAAATAATCCATCCAACTGCTGTGTAGAAAATTAGGAGGAAAATTCTTCCCATTTCTATGAAGATCTTCAGTTGTTGGTTGAAAAGGCCATTGATTTAACTTCATACCTGAATTTTTTAATAATCTTCCACCTTTTTTTACATTACAGGCTGAACAAGCAGTAACAACGTTTTCCCAATCAGTTTTCCCACCTTTTGATCTTGGAAGAAGATGGTCAAAAGTTAGTTCATCATTACTCCCGCAATATTGACAACTAAACTTATCCCTTAAGAAAACATTAAACCTTGTGAAATTAGGATTTGAACGAGGCTTTATAAAAGATTTCAATGCAATAACACTCGGTAACTGCATAGAGAATGATGGGCTTCTTATCATTCTATCATAATGACTTACAATTGAGACTCTATCTAAAAATACAGATTTAATAGCGTCTTGCCATGACCATAATGATAAAGGATAATAACTTAACGGTCTGTAATCTGCATTAAGAACTAGAGCTGGACATTTTTCGAGTGAAAGGTTTTCATTGATCATCAAAGTCATAAATATTTAATATATTATATATTATTATTAATCAATGTAACAAAAAAGTTAATTCTCTTTAAATATCAAAATTATCTTTTATAAATTTTAACGCATTACTTGAAGCTTCAACTGGTATATGATGATCACAGTCTTTGATCATTAAAGTTTCTATACTAATATTATTACGTGTAAAAAAATCTTTTGCTTCCAATAAATTATAGGGTGGAACTATTTCATCTTTTTCACCATGAATTAATAAAGTTTTTGTTTTAGAAATTAATCTTAAACTCAGATCCTCTTTATCTATAATCTTTCCAGAAAATCCAACAATACAATTAAAGGGATCTTTAGACGTTAAGCCTAAGTTTATTGACATCATGCATCCCTGACTAAATCCAGATAAACATATATTTGAATTTTCCAAATTATATTCTGCTTTAACTTCTTCAATGTATTTTCTTAATTTATCTTCAGCTTTTTTTACTTCATTTAAAATATAATTTTTATCATTTGTTTCTAAATCAAACCATTGATAACCAATTGGATTAATTTTACATGGCTCATGTCCATTCGGACATAAGAATACTGTATTGGTTAAAAACCTTTTCCAATTCAGAGTTAACATGCTTATATCTTTTCCATCTCCACCATATCCATGAAGTAAAATTACTGCATTTTTGATGTCGGATTCATTTTCAGGTTTTATAATTGTTGATTCAAGGCAAAATGTCATAGATAAGTAATTATGTTTTTTTATTTTAAAAAGAAACTAAAATCAAAGCATGATTTCTGAAATATTTGTTAAAATTACAGCGATTGTTTTGCTTGCAGCTGTAGCTGTAGTCTTAATTCTTGGAATTAGAACTCTTTTTAAAGGAGATGGAGATAAAAAAACATCTAATAAATTAATGCAGCTTAGAGTTTTATTACAATTTGTTGCTATAATTGTGCTTGTAGCATTTGCTTACTTTTATAAGAATTAATTTAATTCATTTAACCAATTTAAAAATTCATCACTGTTAAAATCTATCGAGCCAACAATTCTTGCAAACTCATAACCATCTTTATCAATGAATAGTGTTGTGGGTAGTCCTCTTAATTTTAAATTTTTTGCAATTCCAGCACCATCACCAACAAAAACTTTTAATTCTTCTATGAGCAGGTCATCAAAAAACCTCTTAGATGTAGTAATATTTTCTCCACCTATATTTATTGGTATAATCATTATTTTTTTTTCACCCTTAAGTTTTTGAAGGTTGTTTAATGATGGCATTTCCTCTCTACAAGGAGCACACCATGTTGCCCAAAAATTCAAAATAATTAATTCAGATTTAAAATCTTTCAAATTAACTTTATTTCCAGCCTCATTTAAAAAGTCAAAAAACTTAATTTTTTGTTTTTCCTCGTAAATTATTAGATTTTTTATATTTGGCGCTTCTATTGAATATGAAGAGCTAAATGATATGAAGTAAAGAAATATTATTTTAATGGATATAAATATAAATTTCATAAATTTGTAATTGAATAACATGAGTAAAAATAAAAACAATAAACCAATTTGGGGTACAAGAATTAAGAGAAATGCCTCAACTTTATTTAAAAAAGTTGGCGGTTCATTACCAGTAGATAAAAGACTATTTAAAGAAGATATCGAAGGATCAATAGCTCATGTCGAAATGCTTCACAAACAGAAAATTATAAATTTCAGAATAAAGAATAAAATAATCTGGGGATTAAAAAGAATTAAAAATGAAATTATAAAAAAAAAGTTCAATTTTGACTATAATTTAGAAGATATTCATATGAATATAGAAAACAGATTATTTGAACTGATTGGTGATGATGCTGGATATGTTCATACTGCTAGATCTAGAAATGATCAGGTAATTACCGACCTTAAATTATGGTTAAAAGAAGCAACAAAGAAAATAATAATTTTATTAGATAATACAAATTCAAATATTCTAAATCTTGCACAAAAAAATATCAGAACAATTATGCCAGGATTTACACATTTAAAAAATGCACAACCATTATCTTTAGCACATTATCTACTAGCATATGTTGAAATGTTTAAGAGAGATAAGAAAAAATTTAAGAATAATTTAGAATTTTTAGATGAAAATCCTTTAGGTGTAGGGGCTTTATCTGGTACTTCTTTTAAAATCGACAGAAACTTTACAACAAAAAAACTTAAATTTAAAAAACCAACAAATAATTCTGTAGATACTGTATCTGATAGAGATTATGTTTTAGACTTTTTATATTCTTCTCTAGCTTGTTCTTTACATATCTCTAGAATTGCTGAAGAACTCATAATTTGGAATTCTGATGCGTTCAATATGATAACTTTGAATGATAAGTTAGTAACTGGTTCTTCGATAATGCCACAAAAAAAGAATCCTGACCCACTGGAATATTTGAGAGGTAAAACTGGAATATTTGTGGGAAATATAAATTATATGATTTCAATATTAAAAGGTCTACCTTTATCATATTTCAAAGATCTACAGGATGACAAAGAAATTGTCTTTAAAACAAATGATCAATTAAAAATATCCCTATCATTATTGAATGATGTCGTAAAAAATCTAATAATAAATAAAAAAAGTATGCTGTCACTTGCAGGAGAAGGATTTACCACAGCTACAGATTTAACTGATTATATTGTAAGAGAGCTTGGATACCCATTTAGAAAGGCATACATACAAACAGCGAAAATAATCAATTTAGCAGAGAAGAAAAATAAAAAACTTCACGAATTAGAATTAAAAGAAATAAATCAAATTGAGCCAAAACTAACTTTAAATGTTTATAAAATACTAGATCTAGAAAATTCGATTAATTCAAAAAAATCATATGGCGGAACTTCTTTTGAGAACGTAAAGAAAATGATAAAAAAAGAAAAAAATGTTTAAAAAAATTTTAATTATTATACTTTGTTTATATTTTGTAGCTGCTTGCGGACGTAAAGGTGATCCAGAATATAAATCTGAATTAAGTAAGGATATTCCAAAAGTAGTATGAGATATATAAATAATAAATTTTTTATTGAAGGAAATAACATTAAGAGTCTAACAAAAAAATTTAATACACCTCTATACTGCTACTCTTATAAAAATTTAAGAGATAATATAGAGAATTTTAAAAAAGCTTTTAAGGAAATTAGACCTTTAATTTGTTTTTCTGTAAAATCTAATTCTAATATTTCATTATTAAAAGAAATAAAAAAATTTGGCCTTGGAACAGATGTTGTTTCGAAGGGTGAATTATATGCATCACTTAAAGCTGGTATTAATAAAAACAAGATAGTTTTCTCTGGAGTTGGTAAAACAAAAGATGAAATTGAGTACGCAATTAAACAAAACATATTATTAATAAATTCTGAATCTTTGAGTGAAGTTTTGGCGATTGAAGCGGCTGCAAAAAAATTAAATAAAGTTGTTAATATAGGCTTAAGATTAAATCCAGATACAGATGCTGAGACACTAAAACAAATTTCTACCGGCAAAAGTGAAAATAAATTTGGTGTAGATAAGAAAACTTTTGTAAAAATTATTAATTTGATGAAACAATCAAAATTTATAAATATTAAATGCTTAAGTGTTCATATCGGTAGTCAAATCTTAAACCACAAACCCTACGAAAAAATGCTAAATGTTCTTGATAAACTTTTAAGTAGTTTAGATTATAAATTTGAGTTTGTTGATTTAGGTGGTGGTATGGGGATTAATTATGACAATAAAACGAAAAAACTTAATTATTTAAAATATAAAAAATCAATAATTAAATTTAAAAATAAATATAATTGTAAAATAATTTTTGAACCTGGAAGATCTATAATTGGAAATGTTGGTATACTTGCAACTAAAGTAATTTATTTAAAACATAATGAAACAAAAACATTTGTGATATTGGATGCGGCAATGAATGATTTGATAAGACCAGCTTTGTATAATGCAAAACATAGGATAGTTCCATCACTAAGAAATAAGTCACAATCAAAGAAAATATTAGAATTTGTAGGCCCAGTATGTGAAACAACTGATAAATTTTTAACAGAAAGGAACTTTCAGAATATAAAAGAAAATGATATTATGATTATTTGCGATACAGGTGCATATGGTTATTCATTATCATCTAATTATAATCTTAGATTAAGGCCTGCTGAAATTTTGATTAAAGGAAATAAAGTAAAGATTATTAGAAAAAGACAAAAAATAACAGATATAATCTAACTTAAAACTTATAATGAGAAATATCCTCTTTAAAAGTATATTTTTTTCTGGATTAATTTTAATATGTATTGTTTTTCTTCCATCATTATTACTACCAAAGAAGATCGCTCTTTTTGGAGGTAAACTTTTTGGATACTGGTCCTCGTTCTGTTTAAAAATTTTTTGCTCAACCAGCATAGTAATTAAAGGTCAAGAAAACATAATAAATAACGAGAACTACTTTATTGCATGCTCTCATCAATCGATGTTTGAAACTTTTTTTTTACAAACAATATTTAATTCACCAATTTTTATTCTTAAAAAAGAATTATTAAATATTCCGATATTTGGTTGGTATTTAAGAAAGATAGATTCTATTTCTGTGAATAGAAATAAAGTTTCTAAAAAGAACCTTAATTTTATTGAAAAAATTAAAGAAGCTATGGAGAAAACGAAAAGACCTGTAATAATTTTTCCACAAGCTACTCGAGTTCTACCAGATGAAATTATTCCTTTTAAAAAAGGAGTTGGAAGAATTTACAAAGAGTTAAATGTAAAATGTCAACCTGTTGCTATTGACTCTGGGAGAGTATGGCCAAAATCTGGAAAGATGATGCCTAATAAAACTATTACTATTTCTATTTTAAAGCCAATTAATACAGGTATAGAAGAAACGGAATTTGTAAAATTATTGCAGAAAGAAATTTATTCCGAGCTTGGTCTCGCTAACTAACCTTTCATAGGCATTACAACATAAATACTGTCAAAATCTGCAGGATCTTTTATTAAAGCTGGAGATCCAGTATCTTTCAAATATATTTCAATGTTATCACCATTTAGTTGGGATGCTATATCTAGCAAATATCTAGAATTAAAACTTATATCTAAATCTGTCTCAAATTTTACAGATAGACTTTCTTTTCCATCACCACTATTAGTGTTATTGACAGATAAATCTAAATTATCTTTAGTCAAATTGAATTTTACACCATCTTTTTTATCTAAAGAAACTGATGCTACCCTATCAACAGAATTTAAAAAAGATTTTAAATCAATTTCTAATTTTTTTTGATTTTCTCTAGGGATAACTTGAATATAATTAGGGAATTTTCCATCGATTAATTTTGATATCAAAATACTATTATTAAGTTCAAATTTAATTTTTGATTTAATATTTGAGACTTTAACCTCACCGTTATAATCTTCTAAAAGGGAACATAATTGAAATATAGTTTTTTTTGGAAGTATTATTGGTTCAAATTCAATCTGATTTTTCAGTCTTACTTTTGAAATAGACATTCTATGGCTATCTGTTGCGGCTGCTGTTAAAAAATTCTTATCATCTGTTTGGGTCTGATGGAAAAAAATACCACTAAGATAATGCCTTGTTTCATCATTCGAAATTGAAAATTTACATTTGTTTAAAAGTTTTAATAAATCTTTTGAATTTATAGTAAATTCATTTTCATTGAAATTTTCATCTGTAATTGGAAATTCAGACGCATTAATAGAATTTAAATTGAATAGAGATTTATTTGACTCTAATTGTAATTTACTTTCTCCTGTGTTTTCAAAATTTATCTGACTACCAGAGGGTATTTTTCTTACAATATCAAACATTATTGATGAAGAAGTAGTTGTTTTGCCTTCGTCAAAAATTTTAATATTTGAAATTTCATTTACAAATATTAAATCTAAATCCGTTGCTGTAATTTTTAACCTTGAATTTGCTGCCTCTATCAAAATATTTGAGAGAATGGGTAAAGTGCTTCTTTTTTCTATTACACCCTGACAGTAACCTAAAGATTTTTGCAAATCCTGTTGATTAACACTAAATTTCATTTTCTTGTTTGTATAATATTTTATTCTTTAGGCTATCAATGCTCAAATTTAATTCATTATCATTTTTTCTTAATTTTTCTATTGTTTTGACAGAATGAATAACGGTTGTGTGATCTCTATTAGCAAATGATCGACCTATCTCTGGTAGAGATTTAGATGTCAGCATTTTTGCTAAATAAATTGCAGCTTGTCTTGGTCTTACAAGATATCTTGACCTTCTTGGCGACAACATTTCGTTTTTACTTATTTTAAAATATTTACAGACTATTGTTTGAATATTATCTATATCAACCTTATTTTCAGTTAAATTTAATAGATCTTTTAATATTACTTTTACCTCTGACATCGAAGGTGTTTTTCCATAAATTCTTGAGAACGACACTACTCTATTAAATGCACCCACAAGCTCCCTAATACTAATATTAACTTCAGTACTAATAAATTTTATGATCTCGTCACTGATTTTAATATTATTTGGATCATGAATTCCAAGATCTTCATTTTTAGATTTTATTATATTGTATCTTAATTCAAAATCAGCATTTTGGATATCAACCACTAGTCCTCCTGAAAATCTAGATTTTATTCTTTCTTGTATTCTAGTTAATTTGTTTGGTGGTCTATCCGCTGATACAATAATTTGAGACCCTTTCTCTAGCAAAACATTAAATGTGTGAAAAAACTCTTCCTGCATAGCTTCTTTTCCATTCATAAACTGTATATCATCAATCAAAAATATGTCAGTATTTCTAAAATACTCCTTAAACTTTACCATATCGTTGGATTTTATTGATTTTACAAATTGATACATAAATCTTTCAGCTGAAATAAACATTACTTTATTATTTTCTTTCAAACTTAAACCAATTGCATTTAACAAATGTGTCTTACCCATTCCAACTCCACCATAAATATATAAAGGGTTATAATGAGCTATTTGCTCTGAAACTTTTTTTGCAGCTTCAAACGCTAGTTTATTACTTTTACCAAGTAAAAAATTTTCAAAATTCTTATTTGGGTCAATTCGATTATATTGAAGATATGAATCTTTAATAAAAGAAACTTTTTCATTATCTAATAAATTATTTTGTTTTATTTCACTACTATTTTCGGTCTTAATATTATCGTTAATTACAAATTCTATTCTAGAAATGTCTTTTTTATATAATTTAATAATTTGTAATATTTGATCTAAATATCTTGAAGTTATCCAATCTCTAATAAATCTTGTCGAAACAGACAACAAAACATAATTCTTAAACTCGTCAACCAAATCAATTTTTTTTAACCAACTATCATAAATCTCAGAACCAAATTTATTTTTCATTTCATTTTGTAATAATTTCCAATCAATCTTGTTAATATTGTCTGATTTAATGTTAGTGAGATTATTTTTCATGAGAGTCTGTTAAACTCCTATTCATTACTCAATGCAATAAATTTATTTTTATTCTCAAAAAAAAATAAAATTTACAATTGTATAAATTAATAATTGAATCTCTTTTTAGGGACTTAAATTTAGTAATCTTAAATTTACTTAATTTATTTTTTTTTACTTTAGAGAAAAAAAGATTAAAAATTCTTTTTTTAATTGAAAAAATAATCTCTAGAGTTGTAAATTCTTACGGTAAACTAAAAGTTGTTATAAGGAATTAATTTTTTTTGTTATTCTAGAAATATTTCTTGACGCATTTTGCCTTTTTATCACTCCTGTCTTCGCCATTTTCATCAATTCAGAGTTTAATTTTGGCAAAAAAGCTAAAGCCTCTTTTTTGTCCTTCTTATCAAGAATTAAATTCATTTTTTTTATTGCAGATCTAAACCTGCTTTTTCTAGACTTATTTACAGTAGTTTGACGCGATATACGTCTTATTCGTTTAATAGCTGATTTAGTGTTTGCCATAAGCGCGATTGTATATATCGAGAAATTTATGCGGTCAATAGAATAATTTTTTATTTTTGACAATAATTACAAAAAAATGTCGATCTATTAGTGATAAATTTTTTTTTTATTGTTCCTTTGCATCCTGGAGAAAGGCAATTCATATTTTCTCTGTTGTATACTTTAAAGTTATCTTGAAAAGATCCATTTTTACCAACTGTATTTTTAAAATCTCTAATACTAGACCCTCCTTTTTTTATTGCTAAATTTAAAATTTTTTTTGAATATTTAATAATATTAATACAATCGTTTTCATTTAAAGATTTTGCTTTTTTTTTTGGATTTATCTTACAACTAAATAAAATTTCACTTGCATAAATATTTCCTAAACCTGAAACAAACTTTTGATCTAAGAGAAAATTTTTAATGTTTTTTTTCTTTTTATAAAAATATTTTTTTAAATAATTAACATTAAATTTTGAAGAAAAAGGTTCAGGGCCATAGTTATTTACAAAATTTTCTAAACTATTCTTATTCTCTAATAATTTAAAATAACCAAATCTTCTGGGATCATTATATATAACTTTTATGTTATCAAATTCTAAAAACACATGGTTATGCTTCTTTGGTAAATAAGGATTGTGATAGAAACTTGCATTTGTTTTTTGATTTAAAATGTTTTTTCTTAAAAGATGTATAGTGCCAGACATTCCAAGATGAATTAAACAAAATGTTTCATCATTTAAAACCAGTATAATATATTTTGAAAACCTCTTAACTTTTTTTATTGATTTTGATTGAAGTCTTGTTTCAAAACCTTTTTTTATTTTGAACCTTAAATTCCTATTCTTAATACCTACTTTTTTTATTTTTTTTCCTGTTATTGTTCTACTTAGTGACTCTTTAACAACTTCTACTTCTGGCAATTCTGGCATTTATTATTATATTAATTAATATTATTTATTTTATGCAACAATATCTTCAAAATAAAAAAGGTCTAGTCCAAGGTGTGTTTGATAAAGTTTATGATAAATACGACATCATGAATGATTTGATGTCACTTGGAGTTCATAGAATCTGGAAAAGAAATTTAATAAATTGGATGAACCCAGGAAAAAATAAAATTCTAGCAGATGTTGCATGCGGTACAGGTGATATAGCAAAACTTTATATTGATAAAAATTCAAATAAAAATATAGAATTATTTTGTATTGATCCCAATGAAGGAATGATGAAAAAGGGAAAAAATCGACTATCAAATTACAAAAATATCAAATGGATGAAGGGATCAGCAGAGAAATTGCCGTTAAAATCTAATTCATGTGATTATTACACAATCAGTTTTGGTTTAAGAAATACAAAAAATATCGATAAATCTTTAAGTGAAGCTTATAGAGTTTTAAAGACAGGTGGTAGATTTTTTTGTTTAGAATTTTCTAAAATTCAAAATTTAAATTTAAATATAGTCTATAAAAGATACTCTAAATTAATACCAGAAATTGGAAAGTTTGTAGTTGGTGAAAAAGAACCATATGAGTATTTAATCAAAAGTATCCAAGAATTTGTTAATCAAGAAGAGTTGAAAGATTTGATGGAAAAAAACAATTTCATTAAATGTGAATACAGAAACTTTTCTGGTGGTATAGTCGCAATTCACTCAGGTTGGAAAATATGATTAAAAAATTATATATACTTTTCAAACTTGGAAGAAAATTGGCAAAATCTGATGCATTAAATATATTTACAAAGTTTCACAATCCACCGATTGGAATAAAGATTTTATTTTATTTATTGTCATTTTCATTTTCAAAAAAGAATAATTCTTTTGTAAGTGAAACAGAAGGGGAAAGACTATCAAGCTCTTTACAATCAATGGGAACGACGTTTATAAAATTAGGTCAATTTTTAGCTACCCGGCCAGACATAATTGGGGAAAAATTATCAAGACAATTAGAAAGTTTACAAGATCGTTTACCACCATTTGAATTATCAAGAGCTAAGGAAATAATAAGAAAAGATTTGGGAGAAGATAATTTTAATTTAATAATTAATTTTGCTGAGCCTGTTGCTGCTGCATCAATCGCTCAAGTACATAAAGCACAAATAAATGATAATGGGACAATCAAAGATGTAGCCATAAAAATTTTACGACCAAATATAAAAAAAATATTCAACGAAGAAATTGATGCTTTGATGCTTTTCGCCTTCTTAACAGAGTCAATTGTAAAAAAGACTAAAAGACTTAAATTAGTTGAGGTCGTTTATTTATTAAAAGAAATAACTAACCTTGAAATGGACTTAAGATTTGAAGCCGCTGCAGCTAATGAATATTCGGAAAACACTAAAAATGATTCTGGTTTTCAAGTTCCTAAAATTTACTGGAATTTTACAAGTGAAAACGTAATGACTTTAGACTGGGTTGATGGTGTTTCGATAAGAGAAACAGAAGATTTGGAAAAGAGAAATATAGACACAAAAAAAATTGCATCAGATATTATTCAACATTTTTTAAGACATGCTGTAAGAGATGGTTTTTTTCATGCAGATATGCATCAAGGCAATATTTTTATTAATAATAGTGGCCAAATAGTACCAATCGATTTTGGTATAATGGGAAGGCTTGATGATTTGAGCAAAAAATTTTTAGCTGAGATTTTATATGGATTTATAAAAAGAGATTATAAAAAAGTAGCTGAAGTTCATTTAGCAGCAGGATTGGTTCCAAAAGAAGTACCAGTTGACGATCTCGCACAAGCACTAAGATCAATTGGTGAGCCAATATTTGGTCAGTCAATTAAAGATATATCTGGTGGTAAATTACTCAAACAACTTTTTGATGTGACTGAAAAATTCAATATGCAAACCCAACCTCAACTACTAATGCTACAAAAAACTATGGTAGTAGTAGAGGGAGTTGCAAGAAGATTAAATCCTGAAACAAACATTTGGGAAACCTCAAGACCTGTTTTAGAAAAATGGCTTAAAGAAACAAAAGATCCAATTACAACATTAAGCGAAACTCTAAAAAATTCTGCAGAAGTTATAAAAAGATTGCCAGAAATGCCTCAAATAATGGATAAAGCAAATCAAGCATTAACATTTCTTGCAAGTGGACAAATTCCACAAAATACAAATACTTACAATGATCTAAATACAAAAAAATCTGAGATGATAGCTTTCAGAAATCAATCTATCATTGGTTTATTATTACTTGTAATTTTAGGTTTAGTAGTATTTTAATCTCGACGATGAATTATTTTGAGAACAAAAATATATTATTAATTATATGTGGCGGTATTTCAGCTTATAAAAGTCTTGAGATAATAAGATTACTTAGGAAGAGCGGTTCTCACGTTAAAACTATCTTAACAAAAAGTGCAAAAGAATTTGTAACTCCATTATCTGTTTCATCTCTTTCTCAAGAAAAAGTTTACGATGATATATTTAGTGTAGAAAACGAAGCCGAGATGGACCATATATCTTTGTCGAGATGGGCAGACGCAATATTAGTTGCTCCTATTACTGCTAATACTATATCTAAAGTTGCTTCGGGTAGTGCAGAAGATTTGGCATCTACAGTTTTATTAGCCTCGAACAAACAAATATTTTTGGCACCAGCAATGAATGTAAGAATGTGGGAGCACCCATCTACTAAAGAAAATATTTTAAAGTTAAAAAACTTTGGATATAAATTTATTGGACCTGAAATAGGGGATATGGCATGTGGTGAATATGGTGAAGGAAAAATGACTGAACCAAATGAAATAAAAAATACGCTTAAAAATTATTTTTCTAACATTAAGAAAAATAAAAAATTTAAAGCTTTGGTTACAGCAGGACCAACTAATGAATATATTGATCCTGTAAGATTTATTACAAATAAATCCAGTGGTAAACAAGGATATGAAATTGCCAAATGTCTAAGAGACAATGGATTTGATACCACTCTTATCTCTGGAACACCAAATATCAAAACTTTAGATGGAGTGAATCTTGTAAGCGTTGAAACTGCAGAGGAAATGTTTAAAGAAACGCTAAATAATTTACCAGCTGATGTAGCAATTTTTTCAGCAGCTGTATCCGATTTTAAAGTGAAAAATTATAATGACACAAAGATAAAAAAAAGCGAAAAGTTAAATTTAGAGCTAGAGAAAAATATAGATATCTTAAATCATATATCTAATCATAATTCATTAAGACCAAAAATTACTATTGGTTTTGCAGCAGAAACAAATGATATAAAAAAAAATGCAAGAACGAAACTAAATGAAAAAAATTGTGACTGGATTGTTGCAAATGATATTTCAGATCAAACAATTGGATTTGGGTCAGATTTAAATAAAATTTCTATATTTTATAAAGATAAGCCTGAAGAAAATTTTCATAAAATGAAAAAATCATTGGTCGCTGAAGAAATAGTCAAAAGAGTAATTCAGCAGATTAATTAACTTAATGATAAAAGTCTTAATTAAAAAATTAGACAAAAAAGTAAAACTCCCAGAATATAAAACTACAGGTTCATCAGGATTAGACTTAACCGCTTTCCTTGAAGAAAAGATCGTAATCAAACCTGGTGGAAATGCATTGATTCCAACAGGTATATCTATTGCAATTCCTGAGGATACTGAAGTTCAAGTAAGACCCAGATCAGGTTTAGCAGCTAAGAGCAATATAAGCGTGTTAAATACTCCAGGAACAATCGATAGTGATTACAGAGGGGAAATAAAGGTAATTTTATTTAATCATGGAGATAAGGATTTTATAGTAAATAATGATGATAGGATTGCCCAAATGGTATTAATGCCAATTTTAAAGGTAGATTTTGAAACTGTAGAAACTTTGCCCGAAACAATTAGAGGGTCAGATGGATTTGGATCAACAGGCAAGTGAAAAAAATTTTGTCAAAACGAAAGATCGAGAGATATTCTAGACAAATAATACTTAAGGATATTGGCATTTTAGGACAAGAAAAAATAATTAAAAGTAAAGTTTTAATTGTAGGAATTGGTGGATTGGGGAGCCCTGTTGCAGATTTATTGGCCAGATGTGGTGTAGGATATATTGGAGCTATTGATCATGATAAAGTGGATATTTCAAATCTTCAAAGACAAATTTTATATACATCCAAAGATATTGGAAAATTTAAAGTTGATATTTTTAAAAGAAGAGTAAATTTAATTAATGGCGATGTTAAAGTTAAAATTTTTAAAGAAAAAGCATCTGAAAAAAATTTAAATAAAATTATAAAAAATTACGATATAATAGTAGATGGAACAGATAATTTTAAAGCTAAGTTTTTAATTAATAAATTTTCATTAAAATATAAAAAAAAATTAATAGTTGGTGCGATAAGTAAATTTGATGGACATATTTTTTCATTTGATTTTAACAATAAATCAAGTCCATGTTTAAAATGTTTTTTTCAATCAGAACCTTCTGATGAAATCTTAAATTGTGAAACTGAGGGAATACTTGGAACAACATCAAATATAATTGGTAGTATACAAGCAAATGAAGTTTTAAAGAATATAATTTCATCAGACAGAAGTCTTCATTCATCAATCCTAATTGTTAATTTAAAGAAACTTGAATTTAGAAAAATAAAGTTTACAAAAAAGAAGAATTGTTTATGCAATTAATCATAAAAATTTTAATCATATTACTCTTCAGTTCCATTGCTTTCTCTGAAAATAAAGAGAAATTTTTAATGCTAAAAAATGAAAAGGTTAACGTTAGGTATGGTCCAAGCTTTGATTATCCTATAAAATACATCTATAAAAAAATATATTTGCCTCTTAAAGTGATAGATAAAAAAGAAAATTTTAGAAGAATAATTGATCACAAAAAAAATAGTGGCTGGATCCACATATCTCAACTAAAAAAATCAAAATCTTTACTAACAGTTTCAAACAAAGTAATTTTCAAAAAACCAACAAAATTTTCTAAACCGTTGGCAAAATTGGATATTGGAAGACTATTATTAGTAAAAAAATGTGAGAGAAATTGGTGCTATGTGGAAACTGGAATTTTTAAAGGTTGGATTGAAAATGAAAGTGTATGGGGCAAAATCAATTGACCTTTAAAATATATTACTATTTTTGTTGAGCACAAACGTCTTTAATTACTGGAGTGTTTGCACAATCACCACATTTAGTTTTTTGAACAATACATCCATCATCAAGGACTTCTACATCAACTACCTTATCACACTTGGAACAAATTGATGAAATTGTTAAACCACATTTTTTACAGTTATAATTTTCTATTCGCATATTTTGAAATTAAATATGAAAAAATTATTTTCAACAAATATCCATGCGAATAATTATTATTTACACATTTTTTTTGCGAATAATTATTATTATTACGAATTATCCTTATAAAAAAAATTCATATATTTTATTGATAATGATTATTATTTACTTTGACCCAGTTAAATATTTTTTATAAATCAAATGATTAACAACCTTTAATTCAAAAAAAATATAGTTTTGCTTATTCGAACAAAAACATATAGCCGTAAGCAAAAAGGATCGCTGGAATAGCACTATATAAAGTTGCTACAATTGCAGCTTTAGGTGCTAGCGCAATAGCAGGAAATAGTGCATCACCATCATTAGATATAGCATTACCTATTTCAGCTGATAGTGGGATGGAACCACTTAGGTAAAAAGTTGTAACAACAATTTGTGGTCCACATCCGGGTAAAAATCCAAATAATATAGCAATTAAAGGAACAACAGGTAACCATACTTCAAAAAATGCTTTTAGATCATATTCAGTAAAATAGATGAAAATTTCAAAAGTTAAAAAACCACAAATTACCCAGGTAGTAACAAAGTTTGTTGTATCAACAACTCTTGACAAAACATTTCTATTTCTGTCGGTGGAACATTGAAAATCACTTAATGGGTTGAGTGACCACATAAATATACACATAATAGCACCTAATGCTCCAATTGTATGGGCTATACTTAAGTTGCCAGGAATATTTAGTATTTGATCAATATCAACTTGGAAAGCTAAAAATAAACCTATAACAAAACCAGGTAAAAAAATAATTGTCCAAAAGAAATTGAATTTAGAAACAAAGGTGGTGGAAATCTTTTCGAATTCTATTTTTAATTTTGAATTACCTTGCAGATAATTTTCATTATGAATTTTATCAACAATATATCCAGAAATTGATCCAGCTGTAGCTCCTAATGTAAATATCAATAAACCAGTGATAGGTTCAATCGCAAGAAGTAAAAACGCTGCATCACCCATTGTAGCTGTTAAGACAGCTACTAACGATCCAAAACTAATTCTTCCTTGAATGTATTGAGTTACAACAACAATTGCTCCTCCACAACCTGGCAATGCACCTAATAAAGATGAAATTGCTACGTGATATTTTTTGGTTTTATTTAAAATATATGAGATATTAAACTTTGTGAGCGAATCCAATCCTATAAAAATGAATAAAGTAAAACCTACAAAAACTGATACTTGTAGGTAAGCGTCAACTAACGAACTTCTTATCATTTCACCAAAGCTGTTAGTTTGAAAAGCCATTGTCAAAATAGCAATTCCCAAGAAACTTTTCTTTAATAATCTTCCTTCATTTGCAACTAAAATTGTTTTTTTTTCTAATACAGCGGCAATGAATGCGTTCATACAGATTTAATTTATATCACTAAGTTTACTTATTATTTTTAAATGGACTTTCTAGTACGCAAGCAACTAAGTGGACTCTGGCTTGCTCACCTCCGTTGAAAAAATTGTGATATTTTGTGTTATTTGTAATCCAAACATGTCCATCTGCTGGAAGATGTTTAGCCACATTTTCGATAACCATTGAACATCCTGCATTTGTTACGATAGGAATATGCAATCTGCACTCTGGATCTTTATGCCAGCTTAACGTTGACCTTGGTTCTTTTAGCAACAGTCTTACTCTTCCAAGTTTGAATTTTTTATTCAAAGTTTCATAAACTTCTTTGAAGTAAGTTTTTTCAAACTCTGGTACTAATTTTGTGTATTGAGACTCATCTATATCAATATCTCTTGAAACTTCTTTTCCTGTTTCATCGGCAATAGTCCAATATTTACCTCTTATGTTATTTCCTTTAATAGACTCTTCGTTGTTAGGGATTTGATTTAGAGGTATTGCACCAAAATGGGTAACACCTGGAGAATTAAATTTTTTCTCCTCCAATATACTTTCTAAATCATTTCTTAGTCTTGAGATATCAAATTTAAGTTCTGGGACTTTGTAAAAATCTTCAAATGATAATTCTGCCATTATTCCGCTTCCTTTAAAATTAGTTTAATCGTAAATCAAATCTATCGGCATTCATCACTTTGACCCATGCTGATACAAAATCATTAATAAATTTGTCTGATGAGTCTTTACAAGCATAAACTTCGGCCAGAGCTCTTAGTTGTGAATTAGAGCCAAAAATAAGATCAATTCTAGAACCTTTCCATTTAGTTTTTTTGGATTTTCTGTCTTTACCAACAAAATAATGTTCAGATCTATCAGTTTCTTTCCATGTTGTTCCCATATCAAGTAAGTTTACAAAATAATCAGTTGATAAAGTACCAGGTTGTTTTGTGAAAACTCCATTTCTAGAGTTATCATAATTTGTATCTAGCACTCTCAAACCTCCAACAAGAACTGTCATTTCAGGAGCCGTTAAACCCATTAGTTGAGCTTTATCAATTAACTTTTCCTCGGCTGAAACATTAGACTTGCCTTTTTTAAGATAATTTCTAAACCCGTCGGCTTGTGGCTCAAGTAATCCAAATGAATTTATATCCGTTTGATCTTGTCTAGCATCACCTCGGCCTGGTGAGAAAGGTACCTGAATTTTTTGACCTGCTTTTTTTGCAGCAATCTCTATACCAACATTACCACCCAATACTATGAGATCAGCCATTGAGACAGATTTCTTCTTGTTATCAAACTTTTTCTTAATTTTTTGTAAAGCTTTGATAACTTTTGAAAGTTTCTTTGGGTTATTTACTTTCCAGCTTCTTTGAGGCTCAAGCATAATTCTAGCTCCGTTAGCACCACCTCTTTTGTCTGATCCTCTAAATGTTGAAGCTGATGCCCAAGCTGTTGATACCAAATCTGAAACAGATATTTTAGAATTAAGAATTTTATTTTTTAAATCTTTGATATCTTTTGGTTTAATTTTATATTTTGGTTTATCGATTGGATCTTGCCAAATTAATTGCTCTTTTGGAACGTCTGCTCCCAAATAGCATGCTTTGGGTCCCATATCTCTATGTGTTAGCTTAAACCATGCTCTTGCAAATGCATCTGCAAACTCATCAGGATTTTTAAAAAAATTTCTGGATATTGGTCCATAACTCTTATCAACTTTAAGAGATATATCTGTTGTTTGCATCATTGGAGGATGCATTTTACCTTTTGCGTGAGCATCTGGAACCATCTTAATGTGTTGACCATTTTTCTTTGGTGTCCACTGAAAGGCACCCGCAGGTCCTTTTGATAGTTCCCATTCATGATTAAATAAGCAATCAAAATAACCCATATCCCACTGAATTGGATTTTGTGTCCATGCACCTTCTATACCACTACTTATTGCATCAACACCTTTTCCAGATTTGTAATTACTGTTCCATCCTGTTGATTGATCTTGAATTCTAGATGCTTCTGGATCAGGGCCTTTATGAGACTCAGGCGCCGCTCCATGTGATTTACCAAACGTATGGCCACCAGCAACTAGTGCCACAGTTTCATAATCATTCATGGCCATTCTTCCGAATGTTTCTCTTATGTCGTGTGCTGCTTTTTTAGGATCTGGATTAAAATCTGGACCTTGAGGATTAACATAAATTAATCCCATATGAGAAGCTCCAAGTGGTTGTTCAAGATCTCTATTCTTTGTGTATCTTTTAACTCCTAGCATTTCTTTTTCAGAGCCCCAATAAATATCGTCTTCTGGCTCCCATATATCTGTTCTTCCAGCTCCAAAACCAAAGGTTTTAAATCCCATTGAATCTAAGGCAACGTTCCCAACTAATATAAATAAATCTGCCCATGAAATTCTTTTTCCATATTTTTGTTTGATAGGCCACAAAAGCAATCGTGCTTTATCCAAATTAACGTTATCTGGCCATGCATTTAAAGGTGCAAATCTTTGATTACCTGTTCCAGCACCGCCTCTGCCGTCACCAGTTCTATAAGTTCCAGCAGCATGCCATGCTAATCTTATGAACAATGGACCATAATGCCCATAATCAGCTGGCCACCAATCTTGCGAGTCTGTCATTAATTTTTTTAAATCTTTTTTAAGAGCTTTGTAATTTAGTTTTTTAAATTCTTTTGAATAATTAAATTTCTTCTCCATTGGATTAGAAAGGTTCGAATGTTGACTTAATATTTTAAGATTAAGAGCATTTGGCCAAAAATCTCTGTTTGTTTGACCTTTTCCTGCAGTAAATTTTGCTGGCGTACCCACTCCTGTGAAAGGACACTTGCTTAATTCTGTTGATTTAAAGGACTTATCTTTAAAAATTTCCGCACTCATTATTTTTTTGCTCCTATTATTTAGTTTTTAGATTCAGTTTTTTATAATTATTCTAAAAAAGAATGTCAATGAGTTAGAATGGTTATAATCTAGATTTTAGTCCTCTAATTTAACAAGAACTTCGACTGATTTGATCTTTTTTCCTGGAATTGATTTCTGAATATCAATCGGACCAACATCCTCATTTTTTAAATCAATAAGCTTTTCTTCCTTAACATCAAAGAAATGGTGGTGATCTGTGACATTTGTATCAAAGTAGGTTTGATTAGAATTAATTGGTATTTCTTTTAAATATCCTTTTTTGTGAAATGCATGAACCGTATTATAAACAGTTGCTAAAGAAACTTTTTCTCCAGTTTTATCTTTAATTAGATTGAATAAGTCGCTTATTGTGAAATGAAAAGTTTTCTCTCTATTAAATAAAACCTCACATATATTTAATCTTTGTATGGTTGGTCTTAAACTAGAGTTTCTTAGTTTTTTAATATATTCTTGTTTACTAGTCATAAGCAAATTAAAACTATTCTAAACTATTTCTATATTATAATGTACCATAATCAAGTAATAAGATTACAAAATTATGAAAAAAAGTTCCTTTAATTACAATGAACTTATTGATTGTGCTAACGGTAAATTATTTGGTCCAGGAAACGCAAAATTGCCATCTCCGCCCATGCTGATGTTTGATAGAATTACAGAAATTACTGAAAGTCAGGGTTTTTATAAAAAAGGATCTATGAAAGCTGAACTTGATATTAAGGATAATTTATGGTTCTTTGATTGTCATTTTAGGGAGGATCCGGTTATGCCAGGTTGTCTTGGTTTAGATGCTATGTGGCAGTTAGTTGGCTTTTTTCTTGGTTGGCTGGGAAATCCGGGAAGAGGTAGAGCATTAGGCGTAAGCACAGTGAAATTCACTGGTGAAGTTCTTAAAAACGTCAAAATGGCGACATATGAAATAGATATGAAAAGAATTCTTATTAAAGGAGAAACAACTGTAGGTCTTGCAAATGGAATATTACTTGCTGATGGAAAAAAAATTTATAGTGCAGAAAATCTTAAAGTAGGATTATTTAAATAATGAAAAGAGTAGTTGTAACAGGACTTGGCGTAGTTTCATGTTTGGGAAATAACCAAGATGAAGTTTATCAATCGTTAGTTAATACGAAATCAGGAATAACATTTTCTGAGGAATACAAAGAACATAATTTAAAGAGCCATGTTCATGGTAAACCTAATATCAAATTAGAGGATTACATTGATAGAAAAGTTATTCGTTTTATGGGTGCTGGATCAGCATATAATTATGTTGCTATGAGTGAAGCAGTTAAAGACTCTGGATTAGAGGAAAATGAAGTTAGTAATATTTCAACTGGGATGGTAATGGGATCTGGAGGACCATCAATTGAAAATGTGATTTTAGCATCAGATAAAACTAGAGAAAAAAATCCAAAAAAAATGGGTCCATTTATAGTTCCAAGAACAATGGCAAGCACTGCTTCTGCTACTCTTGCAGTTCCATTTAAAATAAAAGGTACTAATTACACAATAAGTTCTGCATGCGCTACCAGTGGTCATTGTATTGGCAATGCAATGGAACTTATTCAATTAGGAAAACAAAATATAATTTTTGCAGGTGGAAGTGATGAGGTTCACTTTGCGATGACTGCAATGTTTGATGCAATGACTGCACTATCCTCAAAATATAATGATACCCCTGAAAAGGCTTCAAGACCATATGATAAAACAAGGGATGGTTTTGTAATTGCTGGTGGAGGTGGTGTTCTTGTTCTAGAAGAATATGAGCATGCTAAAGCAAGAGGAGCCAAAATATACGCTGAACTAACAGGTTACGGAGCAACATCAGATGGCTATGATATGGTTGCACCATCTGGTGAGGGAGCAGTGAGATGTATGAAAATGGCTCTAGCAACTTCAAAAAATAAAATTGACTATATAAATACACACGGGACATCAACGCCTGTAGGAGATATTACAGAATTAAAAGCAGTGGGTGAGGCTTTCCCAGACTATAAACCTAAAATAAGTTCAACAAAATCTTTGTCAGGTCATTCATTAGGTGCAACTTCAGTTCACGAAGCAATTTACAGTTTGATAATGATGAAAAACAATTTTATTTCAGCGTCAGCAAATATTTCAGAAATGGATGATGAGGCAAAAAACTATCCAATTGTTACACAAGTTGAAAAAGACTTAAATTTAAATGCAATTATGTCTAACAGCTTTGGTTTTGGTGGAACTAATGCAACATTAGTTTTTGAGAAAGTTTAAATCCATGAGTTTAATGAAGGGAAAAAAAGGTCTTATTATGGGTGTTGCCAATGAGAGATCAATTGCATGGGGTATATCTCAAAAACTTGCTGAAGCTGGAGCAGAGTTAGCTTTTACATATTTAGGTGATGCTTTAAAAAAAAGAGTTGTTCCACTTGCAGAAAAAATAAATTCAAATGTAACTTTTAGCTGTGATGTAGAAAAAAAAGAAGAAGTTGTAAAACTTTTCGAAGATGTAAAAAGTCAATGGGGAGAAATTGATTTTGTTGTACATGCAATTGCATTTTCAGATAAATCTGAGTTATCAGGAGAATATTTAAATACAACTAGAGAAAACTTTTTAAGAAGTATGTTAATATCTTGTTTTTCATTTACTGAAGTTGCTAGAGAGGCATCTAAAATAATGAAGCAAGGTGGCAGTATGATTACTTTGAGTTATGAAGCAAATAAAGCCATTCCCAATTATAATGTAATGGGAGTATGTAAAGCTGCTCTAGAATCTAGTGTTAAATATCTTGCAAGGGATCTAGGAGCAAAGAACATTAGAGTTAATGCAATAAGTGCAGGGCCGATAAAAACTCTAGCTGCATCTGCTATTGGCGATGCTAAATTTCTTTACAAGTGGAATGCCGATCATTCGTTCCTAAAAAGAAATGTTGATAATCTTGATGTTGGAAATTCAGCATTATATCTTTTAAGTGATATGGCAGGTGGTGTTACAGGTGAAATTCACTATGTAGATGCTGGTTATAATAAAGTTGGAATGCCAGATCCAAAAAACATAAGCGATACTTAAAATATTTATTTAATGCTTAAAATTAAAAAAATTATTTCATGCTTGTTTTTAATTTTTTGTATTTTTGAAAATGTAAATGCTAAAAGCTACAAAATAGGTGATAAAATTTCAGATAATATAGAATTTTATAAAAAGTATAAATTTGAATTACCTTCGGGAACATGGACCGTTGCCGACAGGTTTAGATATAGCTACTATGGTGCTACGGCAAAAGGCTATAAACTTTTGAAAATTAAAGGCAATATAGCTGTAGAAGGTATCTCAATTGCTGAACTGGATATCGGTGCAAGATTTCAAGGAGCCTTTAATGATGCATTGCACCTTGTAATGTTTAAAAATCAGTACGATGGATGTTACGATAGACCTGAATATTATATTTTGGAATATTTTACAAAAGGTTCATCTCATAATTGTTTTTGGATTTCTCATGAGGATGTTTATAAAGAACTGTTCGATCCTGATGATCCAGAGTTGAGAGGTGTGAATGCTCAATATAAAGCATGGTTAAGAGACAACAAAATAGAATTACCAAAAATTGCTATAGGTAGTTCGCATAGTTATTTCTCAAGACTAACAGGGGGAAAATGGTTTGTAATAAGTCACGGTTTTGATCCTGAAGTATTAGGCGCTCCAAAGAGTAAGTTTATAGACGAGGAAAGATCAGAATATCATAAATATAATATTAATAATTATCCAGCTCACAAAAAAGTAATGGAGAAAGTAGTTTCTTTAGGTGCCAAAAGACATAAAAAATTTGAGTTAGAAGTTAGAGCAAAAGAACATCACAAATTAGATTTAAGTTTATTAATTACAAAATCTCCAGAAAATGTTAGCATTCAACAAAATCAGAATATTGTTACACAAATTAATAAATTAAAAAATTTATTAAAATCAGGTGTTTTAACAGAGGAAGAATTTAAAAAAGCAAAAGAAAAAATACTTAACTAATTATGCAACAAATTAGTATTTATCTAACAAGTATAATATTGGGAATTATGCTCTTCTTTTCTTTTGTTGTAGCACCTGTAACTTTTACTGCATTAAATGAAGAAAATGCTAGAAAATTTATAAGAAAAATATTTCCCTATTACTACACTGTTAACTTAGCTATTAGTGTTTTAGTTTTAATCTTATTTATATTTCTAAAAATTTTTTCCTTAGATTTTTACTTAATTTTAAGTGTTGCAGTATTATTTGCTGCATCTAATTTTTTACTAATGCCACTAATAAATAAATATAGAGACGAAAATCAAGACAAAATGTTTAAGAAGTTACACTTTATTTCTGTCGTGATCAATTTTGTGCAAATGATTTTGTTAGTAATTATCTTAATTTAAAAAGAACTAGTTATACCTAAGCCGACAGCTATAAAAATACCTAACCAAACTAAACCTTTAATAAAAAAAAATGCAAAACTACCAAGTAATAAATATCTCCCATATTTATTTTTCTGTAGTTCTAACTTAAAGTTTTTTAAAAGTTTCATTTTATTAATATTTATTACAATGATTTTCTACTTGATCTTTTCCCATTCATTCATTCCACCGGTGATATTTTTGACATTTTTAACTCCCATCTCCTTCATAGTTTTGGTTGCTAATGTACCTTGTCCACCAACACCACAAAAAACTACAAATTCTTTGTCAGGATTGTTTTTAAATATATCATTTTCTAAAGGACTGCCTTCTGCTAAATAAAATTCTAATAGACCTCTATCCAAGTGAATTGCATTACCGATAGTTCCTTTTGAAAAGCTTTCTTTATCTCTAACATCTATAAATTGAACATTTGGGTCACTTAGCTTTTCTTTTGCATCGCTAGCACTGATATTTTCTATTTCATTGCTTACACTCATCAAATCTTCAAATTTTTTCATATAAGTTTCCTTTATTTAAATAGCTGCCTGTTTTATTGATAACTTAACTTTACCTCTATCAAAGCCAATTACTTTTACCTTAACCTCATCTCCTTCTTTGAGAACGTCTGTTACTTTTGCAACTCTTTTATCTGCTAGTTCTGAAATATGAACTAGACCATCTTGTTTTCCTAGAAAATTAACAAATGCTCCGAATTCCATTATCTTCATAACTTTACCGTTATAAATTTTATTAAGTTCGGCTTTTGCAGTTATATCTTTGATCATTTGCATAGCTTTGTTTCTAGACACTTCGTCTGGTGCTGCAACTGTAACTTCTCCTTCGTCATTAACATCAACTTTTGCCCCAGACTTTTCAACAATTTCTCTTATTGTTGCTCCACCTTTTCCAATAACGGCCGCAATATCTTTTTTGTCTACAGTAATTTTCTCCATTTTTGGTGTATGTTTACCTACATCATCTCGGGATTTACTTAGAGCTTTATTCATCTCTCCTAGGATATGAATTCTCCCGTCTTTCGCTTGATTTAAAGCTTGTTCCATTATTTCAAATGTAATACCTGTAATTTTAATATCCATTTGAAGTGATGTTATTCCATCTTTAGTACCAGCAACTTTAAAGTCCATGTCACCAAGGTGATCTTCATCCCCAAGGATATCTGATAATACACTAAAATCATCTCCCTCTTTAATCAATCCCATTGCAATCCCGGCTACTGGTTCTTTGATTGGAACTCCTGCATCCATTAAAGCAAGTGATGAACCACAAACAGTTGCCATAGATGATGAACCATTAGACTCTGTTATTTCTGAAACAATTCTGAATGTGTAAGGAAAACTCTCCTTAGATGGCAAAGATGAATTAATTGCTCTCCAAGCTAATTTACCATGTCCAATTTCTCTTCTACCAGTTCCTATTCTTCCAGTTTCACCAACAGAAAAAGGAGGAAAATTATAATGGAGCATAAATCTTTCTTTTTGTAATCCATCCAAACTTTCAATTCTTTGTTCATCGTCTGATGTTCCAAGAGTTGTTGTTACAATAGCTTGTGTTTCACCTCTAGTAAATAATGCAGAACCATGAACTCTTGGTAAAATTCCTACTTCACACATAATTGGTCTAACATCTGCGAGACCTCTACCATCAATACGGTTTTTATTTTTAAGAATATCAGTTCTTACAATTTCTTTTTCTAAATTTTTAAGCTGTGAATTTACATCGAGATCAGAGTATTCCTCATTTTCTTCGTACAATTTTTTAGCCTTCTCAGTAATTTCAGATATTTGATTTGATCTATTTTGCTTGTCCCTTGTAGAAAAAGCTTTTTTCAAATCTTCAGTAAATTCTTCCTCTAATTTCTTTTTTATCTCTGAAAGGTCTTTTTTCTCAACAGTCCAATCTGGTTTTCTACATTCTTTCGCAAGATCTTCTATCATTTCTATTATTGGTACGAACCCATCGTGTCCAAACTTAACAGCATTTAACATTACTTCTTCTGATAAACCATTTGCCTCAGACTCAACCATTAAAACAGCATCTTTTGTTCCGGCCACCACAAGATCTAACTTAGAATCTTTTAGTTTTTCTTTGCTTGGATTAAGCACGTATTCCCCTTTAATATAGCCAACTCTAGAAGCTCCAACAGGGCCCATAAATGGCATACCTGAAATAGCTAAAGCTGCAGATGATGCGATGATAGATAAAATATCAGCTTCGTTCTCTTTATCATAAGATATTACTGTTGGTAATAATTGTACTTCATTTTTAAATTCATCTGGGAACAACGGTCTAATAGGTCTATCTATTAATCTTGAGATTAATGTTTCACTCTCTGTAGGTCGAGCTTCTCTTTTAAAATAACCACCTGGAATTTTACCTGCTGCATAATATTTTTCTTGATAGTTGACTGACAAAGGAAAGTAATCCATATCTGGGTTTACTTTTTTTGCTCCAACAACAGTAGCTAACACTACTGTTTCACCACATTGAGCAATGATTGCTCCATCTGCTTGTCTTGCTATTTTACCTGTCTCTAGGCTCAATTTTTTTCCTGCTATTTCTATTTCTTTCTTTACTACTTTAAACATTTACTTCCTTAAATTTAATTTTGATATTACTTCTTTATAAGACTCCATTTTATTTTTCTTCAAATAGTCTAATAATTTTTTTCTTCTATTTACTGCTCTTAAAAGTCCAACAGATGAATGTTTATCTTTTTTGAACTGTTTAATATGTTTCGACAAGTTCTCAATTTTTTCTGTTAATTGAGCAACTTGAACTTCTGAAGAACCTATATCCTTGTCATGGATCGCCAGTTCCTTTGCTTTATTCACCATATTCTTTTCCTTATTTATTTGTTTGTTTTATTAAATTTTCAATTTTTTCTGCATAATCAAAAGAGTCGTCTTTAACAAAAAATAGCTTTGGTAAAAATTTCATTACTATCTTTTTTGATAAGACTTTTCTTATTACAAATGAAAATTCTTTTAATTTAGCAACGACCTCTTCAGCGTCTTTTCCGCCCAAAGGCATTACAAAAATTTTTGCTGTTTTTAAATCTGGAGACATTCTAACTTCAGTCACTGTTATCTCTTTTGTAGATAAATTTGGTAGTTTTGCTTCATCTCTGATAAATAACATTCCTAATGCTTGTTTTATCATTTCGCCAACTCTTAGCTGTCTTTGAGTAACAGGTCTTCCTAAATTAGTCATTATATTGTTCTCTCTGTAATTGTCGAATTATACACTTCAATTACGTCATTTTTTTGGAAATCAACAAAATCCCTAAGAGTTATTCCACATTCCAGACCAGCAGTTACCTGTTTAGTTTGATTTTTTTCCCTGAATATTGATCCTATTTTTCCATTGAAAATTATAGCTCCATCTCTAATAACCCTTGCACTAGAGTCTTGAGTAATTTCTCCATCTGTTACTTTGGAACCTGCAACTTTGCCTACTTTTGAAACTTTAAATATTTCCAATATCTCTGCTGTTCCAATTATTTTTTCGTCTACTTCTGGAGTTAATAGACCAGACATTTTACTTTTTATAAAATCTAAAACCTCATAAATAATATTAAAATTGGATATTGAAATCTTTTCTTGTTCAGCTCTTTTTTTGGCTTCTTTGCTAGGTTTTACGTTAAATGCTATAATTACCGCATTAGAAGCTTTGGCTAATGTAACGTCGGTTTCTGTTACCATTCCAATATCTGACAAAAGTATTTTTGGTTTTACCTCATCATGTTTAATCTGATTTATCGCATTTTTTATAGCTTCAGAAGAACCATGAACATCTGATTTTATAATAATATTTAGTTCTTCTGATGATGTATCTTTAAATGCTGAGTCTTGTGTTACAAATGACAATGGGTTTTTACTTTGCTTTGCTTCCTGAATTCTTCCATCACAAAGAGACTTTGCCTCTTTTTCAGTTTTTAAAACTATAAAATCATCTCCTGATTTTGCAGCACTATTAATACCTAATATTTCAATTGGCGTTGCTGGTTCGGCTTTCTCAATTTGTTTTCCTTGATCATTTATTATAGCTCTGACTTTTCCCCATTTTAAACCACTAACAAAATAATCACCTTTTTTTAAAGTACCTGCTGTAATGATTACATTTGCAATAGGCCCTCTTCCAATATCAATCTTAGACTCTAAAACAATTCCTTTTGCATCTGTATCAAAATCAGTCTTTAAATCTAATATTTCTGCTTGTAAAACAACACTCTCAACTAATTTATCCAAATTTTGTTTTGTTTTAGTCGAAATTTCTACCATCAAAGTTTCACCAGATAAATCTTCGGCTATCAGCTCATATTCTAAAAGTTGATTTTTAATTTTTTGAGGATCAGCTTCAGGAAGATCACATTTGTTTATTGCAACTACAATCGGTACCTTGGCAGCTTTTGCGTGTTTAATTGACTCTATTGTTTGTGGTTTTACACCATCATCAGCTGCAACGACAAGAATAACTATATCAGTTAATTTTGAACCTCTTGCACGCATTTCAGTGAAAGCAGCATGACCAGGGGTATCAATAAATGTAATTTTATTTTTTTCGTTTGTAATTTGATATGCACCAATATGTTGTGTAATTCCTCCAAACTCACCAGAAACAACATTTGCTCTTCTTAACACGTCTAGTACTGATGTTTTACCATGATCTACATGGCCCATGACTGTTACAATAGGTGCTCTACTCTTTAGATTTTGTGTTTTTACTTCTTTTATTTTTTCTAAAATTTCCTCAGCCTTTTCTTCTTTAACAGGATTATGTCCAAATTCTTTAACTAAATATTCTGCTGTATCAGAGTCAATTGTATGATTAATTGTAACTGTTACTCCCATTCCCATTAAATGTTTAATTATACTGCTTGATTGTTCTGCCATTTTATTCGCTAACTCTCTTATTGTGATTACTTCAGGTATGTCGATATCTCTTTTAACAGGTTTAAAATTTTCTTTAGATTCCTCTTTATTCAATAATCTATTTTCTTTTTGCTTTGCTCTTTTCAGCGAAGCTAAACTTCTTGATCTTGTCCCTATATCATCTTCATTTAAAGCTCTTGAAACCGTTAACTTTAATTCTCTTCTTTTGCCGCCTGATTTAATAGATTTATTTTCTTTTTGAACATTTTCACCTTTTAATCTTCTTGTTGCTCTTTGTTCAGCTAACTTTCTTTTTTCAAAATCTGAAGAAATTGGAGATGGTGTTTTAGAAAAGTTTGTTCTTTTCGGTATAAAGTTATTTTGCGTTTTATTTTCTATTGGTTTGGATCCTCTAGAAAAATTTGACTTTCCACCAAATCTTGGTGATTTTTTTTCTATTACGACTGTATTTCGTGATTGAGATTTTGCTTGTTCAATACTGTTAATCGTTTTTTTGGAGGCTCCAGAAATTGATAACTTTAATTTTTTTTTTTCCATTTTTCATCTCTCAATCTTGATAAGCTATTTCTCTTGCAGTCATAATTAAGTCATCAGCTTCTTTTTTAGAAAGAGCAAAATCTTCCAAATAACCTTTTATTCTTACTCTTTCTCCTTTGACAACATCATATCCACCTGTCAATTCATCAGATGCTAAATCTGCAAAATCGTTTAATGTTAATATTTTCTGCTCACCAAGCGTAACCAGCATTCCTGGTGTTAAACCTTTGTGATTAATTAAATCATTTTCTAAACCTAGATTTTTAATTCTGTTTGCTATTTCCTCTTGGTCTTTTTGATAAAATTCTTTAGCTCTTTCAATTAATTCTTTTGCTGTTTCCTCTTCTATGCCCTCAATCTTCATCAAAGCTTCTGGATTGCTATCTTTGATATCATCAATAGATGAAAATCCTTCAGCGACCAACAGTTGTCCAAGTGTTTCATCTAATTCTAAATTTTTAACAAAATTATCGGTTTTTTCTTTGAATTCTATTTGTCTTCTTTCTGAGTCTTCTTGGTCAGTCATGATATTTATTTCATAATTCATAAGTTTTGTTGCTAACCTTACATTTTGACCTCTTCTACCAATTGCTTTACTTAAATTTTCCTCAGTTAAAATAACATCCAGCTTTCTACCCTCTTCATCAACATTAACTCTTTGCACATCGGCTGGGGATAATGCGTTTGCAACAATAACTGCTGGATCTTCAGACCAATTAACTATATCAATTTTTTCTCCTTGAAGTTCATTTACAACTGCTTGAACTCTACTTCCTCTCATGCCTACACATGCTCCAACTGGATCCAAAGAAGTATCAATTGCTTTCACACAAATTTTAGCCCTACTACCTGGATCTCTTGATGACGATCTAATCTCAATTAGACCATCATAAATTTCTGGTACTTCTTGTATAAATAATTTTTCCATAAACTTAGGATGTGCTCTTGAAAGAAATATTTGCTGTCCTCTTGGCTCTCTTCTTACGTCAAGACAATAAGCTTTAACTCTATCACCCGCTTTTATATTTTCTCTTGGAATCATTTCATTTTTTTGTATTATCGCTTCAGTTCTTCCAAGATCTACAATCACATTGCCAAATTCTAATCGCTTAACTATACCGCTTAAGATGGTATCGATTTTATCTTTAAAATCATTAAATTGTCGTTCTCTTTCTGCTTCTCTTACATTAAAACTAATTACTTGCTTTGCAGTTTGAGCAGCAATTCTACCAAAATCAAATGAGGGCAAAGGTTGGAGCACTTCATCTCCTACTTGTTTTCCTAGATTATTTTCGTTGAGTTTTATTGCATCATTAAGGGTAATTTCCAAATTAGAATTTTCCGGATTTTCAACTATTACTAATTTTCTAAATATTCCAATATCACCACTTTCCCTATCAATCTCGACTTTGATTTCATTATCAGAACCAAACTTAGATTTAGCTGCTTTCGCAATTCCATTCTCCATTGAATCAATTATAAGTTCCTTATCTATAGATTTCTCTAAAGCTACCGCCTCTGCTATTCTTATCAATTCTAGTTTATCTGACCTTCTATTTAACATTTTATTAATCCTAAAAAAAAATGGGCCGAAGCCCATTTTGAATTTCAATGATGTGAGTGAAATATATTTATTTTTTTTTAATATTCAACTTTATTTAATTACTAAATACATCCGATTTATCAGTCTTTTCCCATGAAAATGAACCATTATTATCAGGAATTCTTCCAAAATGTCCATAGGCGGCTGTTTTCTCATATATAGGTTTATTTAGACTTAACATTTCTCTTATCCCTCTAGGGCTTAAATCAAAATTTGCTTTTATGAGCTTCTCTACATGTTTATTTTTTTCATCATCGTTATCAAACAAATCAACGTAAATAGATAAAGGTTTTGATACCCCAATCGCATACGCAAGTTGTATCAGACATTTATCAGCAATTTTAGATGCAACTACATTTTTTGCTAAATATCTGGATGCGTAAGCAGCAGATCTATCAACTTTAGTCGGGTCTTTCCCTGAAAATGCACCTCCTCCATGTGGAGCAGCTCCACCGTAAGTATCAACAATAATTTTTCTTCCTGTTAAACCACTATCTCCATCTGGACCGCCGATCACAAAATTTCCTGTAGGATTTACATAAATTTCATTTTCATCCAATGAATTTAATAATTCTTTTGGTATTGATCTTTCAATATAAGGTTTAACTAAATCTCTTACCTCTACTTGGTTTACATCAGCTGAATGTTGAGTAGATATTACAACGGATTTAACTGATGATGGTTTTCCATCTTTGTATTCAATTGTTATCTGACTTTTTGAGTCTGGTTCTATATTTTGTAATTTTCCAGATTTTCTATCCTCTGCCATAAGTCTTAATATTTTATGAGAATAATGAATAGGAGCAGGCATCAAAACATCGGTTTCATTACATGCATAGCCAAACATAATACCTTGGTCACCTGCACCCTCATCTTTATTTGCTGAAGAGTCAACTCCCATGGCAATATCTGCTGATTGTGCATGTAAGTGACTTTCAATTGAAGTTGCTTCTTTCCAAGTAAATCCGTCCTGATCATAGCCAATATCTTTAATGCAATTCCTAACTTTTTGAATTAGATCGTCCTTTTTAATGTCTGGGCCTCTTACTTCACCAGCTAAGACAACTTTATTAGTTGTTGTTAAAGTTTCACAAGCAACTCTTGATTGAGGTTCAGCTGCTAAAAATGTATCCACAACCATATCAGAAATTCTATCACAAACTTTATCTGGATGACCTTCGGACACTGACTCGCTAGTAAATAAGTAATCTTTTTTCATTTATTCTCCCTTATTTTTAAAATAACAATGAAAGTAGTATAAATTAGAACAAAATAAAAGAAGATCTTATTACCGTGTTTAGCAAAATAAGTTTTATCAACACGTTTAATTTTATTGACATCGAAATATCCTTTTTCGTTAATTTTTTTAATAATTTGGCCTTTGGGATTAACAAAAGCAGATATTCCATTATTTGATGATCTAATAACATTTTTACCTTCCTCGATTGATCTAAATATTGAGTGAGAAAAGTGTTGTTCAGGTCCTATAGATTTACCGAACCAGCCATCCTCAGAAATATTTAATATAAAATCATAATAATTCTTATTCGGATTAATTTTACCAGAATAAATAATTTCGTAACAAATTAGTGGGATAAATTTTAATTGATTAATATCCAATATTTTCCTTTTATTATCTGAAGAAAATGATTGATATCCTTGAGTTATTTTTTTTATACCAAATTTTTTAAAAAAATCTTCAAAAGGTAAGAATTCCCCAAATGGAACAAGCTTGTTCTTATTATACTTATACAATAATTCCGACTTGTTATTTAGTGCTACTAGTGAATTATAAATTTTATTTTCGTTGATACTATTAATTCCCAATATAAGCTTATGGTTAATATTATAACTTTCTTCAAAGATATTTTTGAAAAATTTTAGGTCATTTGAATATATACTTGTAATAATTCCTTCAGGAAAAATAAATATTATTTTTTTAGAGGCATCTACATCACTTAAACTAATCAGTTCATTAATACTTTTTTCAGTATCTTGGTTTGATAAGAACCTTTCGATGGGTATATTTGGAGAGACAACTCGAATAATGGAACTTAAGTTATCATATTTTTTTTTTTCAAAATTTTTAATAATCAAATTTCCATAAAAAAAATTGCCTACTACTAAAATTAAACTAAGACTAAAAATTAAAAATTTAGTTAAGCTTTTATATTTAAAAAAAAATATTACTGGTAATAAAAATATAGTTATTGATAATAAATTTAATGAATAAGTGCCTATATAAGATAAAACTTGTAAAGAGTGTGAATTACTTGAAAGACTGAAAACTACTAAATTCCAGGGAAAACCACTAAAAATAAAACTTCTTAGAAACTCAATTACACCAAAAATAATTGAAAAGATTAAAATTGATGAAATTTTATTTTTTAAATTAAAAAAATTGCATAAGAAAGTAACTAAACCATAAAATGCTCCCAAAAATAAGGGGATTAATATTAACGCAAAAGGAATAATAAATTTAAAATTTACATCAAATGTTAAAGAATTTGTAATCCAATAAATGTTTGAAATAAAATAACCAAATCCAAAGATCCAACCAACAAAAAAAGAAATAGTTTTTTTATCTACATAATTAACTAATATGTAAAGTAATACCGGAAGTGTTAAAAAATTTATAAAAAATAAATTGTAAGGTGGTAAACTAAATGACGTTAGTATACCTAAAAGTAAACATATTAAAAACAAAAACGCTTTATTTTGTACAATAGGTTTCAATTTATTTTATTTAATTTTTTAAATATTAAATTTTCTTTTTTCTTCATTAAATAATAATCTTTATTTTTTTTATGATCATGTCCCACAAGATGCAAATAACCGTGTATCCACATTTTATCTAATTCATGATCAAAACTAGATGATTTTGCTCTTCTATTAATTATTTCAAAAGAAATTGCTATATCTCCTAAATATAATTTATTTTTTAGTTTAATTTTTAGAGGAAAAGAAAGCACATCTGTTGAAACATTTTTATTTCTAAACTTTAAATTTAAATTTTTCATTTTTTTATTATTAGT
>CABZJA010000013.1 GCA_902525935.1 uncultured Pelagibacteraceae bacterium
CAATGCTAAATAGCATAAATAAAACATGTTCTGCTACCGCTTGAGCATTTGCTGTAGCTGTTATTGCTAAAATGATATTGTTTTGCTTGGTTGCTTCAAGATCTATATTATCATAGCCTACACCATGTCTAGATATCACTTTTAAATTCTTAGCTGAGTCTATAATTTCTTTTGACAATTTAGATGTTCTAATACTTATTGCATCACAGTCTTTTATTTTATCTTTCAAAAATTCTGTATCTGTATTTTCTACAACTTCAAATTCAAAATTTTTATTTTCTTTTAGTAAATCAATACCGTGATTATGTATCGATCCTATTATTAAGATTTTTTTCATACGTAAAAAATTTTACTTTATTTATTAATAGGCTTTAGATAATTCTGATTTCACTGTACCTTTTAAATTTTCAACTGTATTTTTTGCACCCGCACTTATAAATCTGGAGTCTGCTCCAACTGTTACAAATTGAAAACCTTTTTCAATCATTTTTTTTGCATAGTCAGTGCTTCCGTTATGAATTCCAGCAAATATATTGTTTTTTTTTGCATGCTCTAATATTCTAAGTATTTCTGAATAAGCTTTAGTATCTTCACCTTTGTCAAAACCAGGCTTTTCACCTATTGCCAAACTTAAATCAGCGGGACCAATGTATATACCATCAAGGCCTGAGGTACTCATAATTTCATCAAGATTTTCTAAAGCCTCTTTAGTTTCAATCATAGCCATTTTTAATATTTCACCGTTTGCATGATCTCCATAATCCTGTCCTCCATAGATTAACCCTCTCATTGGACCGAAACTTCTATATCCATCTGGTGGATATTTACATGCTTGAACAAATCTTTCTGCTTCTTTTCGGTTACTCACCATGGGGCAGATGACACCGTAACATCCAGCGTCTAAAATTTTCATAATTTGACCTGGTTCATTCCAATTAACTCTTGCTAAAGGTACGACTTCTGTCGCTGAAATCACTTGCATCATTGGCATAGCATTCGTGTAATCAACAAGCCCGTGTTGCATATCAATTGTTAATGAATCCCATCCTTGTTGAGCCATTGTTTCTGCAGAAACAGTACTTGGAATTTGTAACCAACCATTGATTACAGCATTGCCATTTTTAATTATCTCTTTGGCTTTATTTTTTTTCATTTACTCAGGTTTTGAGACCCATATGGGTATACTTTATATTAAGGTAATCTTTTATAGCCATAGATCCACCTTCACGACCATAGCCGGTTTGTTTTATTCCACCAAATGGAGCTTCAGCAACTGCAACTGCCGCTGTATTTACTGCCACACAACCGGTTTCCATCATCTCTGATGCTCTATTAGCTTTGTCCATTGAGTTTGTGTATAAATAACTACAAAGTCCTAAGTCATTATTATTTGCTCTCTCAACCACTTCATCAAAATCCTTGAAAGTTAAAACGGGCACTAAGGGACCAAATGGTTCTTCTTTCATAATTGTAAAATTGTCCTGCACTTCATCAAATACCGTTGGTTCAAAATAATAACCTTTATTAAATCCTGAAGGTCTACCCCCACCTAAAATAACTTTTGCGCCTTCACTCTTTGTCGTTTCGACTAATTTTTCAATCTCCTCCAAACGTTTTGCTGTTGTTAAAGGTCCTAAGTCAGTACCTTCATCCATACCATTTCCAATTTTTAATTTTTTTGCTCTATCTACAAAAGCATTTACAAATTCTTCTTTTCTTGTTTCTTGAATGTAAAACCTATTTGGGGATATACAAACTTGACCATTGTTACGAAATTTTGCTGTTATTGCCATATCTGCAACTTTATTCATGTCAACATCGTCAAATACTATAAATGGAGAATGGCCGCTTAATTCCATTGTAACTCTTTGAACTTTATCTGCAGCTTTTTTAAGTATTAATTTTCCAACACGTGTTGAGCCGGTTATAGAAACTTTTTTTATTATATCTGACTCAAGTAATTCATTTGATATTTCAGCTGGGTCTCCAGATAATAAATTGACTACTCCATCAGGAACTCCAGCATCTTTACAAATATTTACAAGTTCCATAACTGCTCCAGGTGTAATTACATCAGGCTTACAAATAACTGAACAACCAGCAGCCAGTGCAGTTGAAATTTTTCTAGATGCTAAGACTATTGGAAAATTCCATGGCACAAGTGCTGCTACAACACCTACTGGCTGATAGTAAACATGAACTCTTGTTTCTGGAAATCTACTTTGTAATGTTTCACCATAAATTCTCTTAGTTTCTTCTGCATTCCATTCAAATATATCTGCTCCACCACCAACTTCTCCAATTGCTTCTTTAAGAGGTTTTCCAACTTCAAGTGTAAGCCATTTAGCTAACACATCTTTTCTTTCACGCATCAAATCTGCAACTTTTCTTATTACATAAGACCTCTGCCATGGAGTAGTATTTTTCCAAGTTTCGAGTCCTTTCTCTGCTGATTTTAATGCTTTTTGAACGTCAACAGATGACGCTTTTGATGCTTCTCCTAAAACTTCTTCTGTTGCTGGATTGATAACTTTATAAGTTTCTTTTTTTTCTGCTTGTTGCCACTGACCATCAATGAATTGACCAAAATTGCTATACATATTTTTTAAATTGTGTTTAATTGTTAAAAGTTAAAGATTTATATATAGAATAATGAAAAAAATAAAGCTCACTTGTGCATATGCAATAATAAAACATCTTATTGCTCAAAAAATTTTAATAGATGGTAAAAAAGAGCAGTTATTTGCTGGAGCTTTTGGTATTTTTGGACATGGCAATGTTGCTTGTTTAGGACAAGCTCTACAAGAAAATCAAGATAAATTACCAACTTATAGGGGACATCATGAGCAAAATATGGCTCTGACTGGAATAGCATATGCTAGAGCTAAAAGAAGACAACAATTTTTTGTTGCAACAAGTTCAGTTGGACCGGGATCAACAAATATGGTTACAGCCTCGGCTGTTGCTATGAGCAACAGACTGCCAATTTTATTTTTACCTGGAGATACATATGCAAACAGAATGCCTGACCCAGTTCTTCAACAAGTTGAGCATTTTAATAATCCTGGCATTACTCAGAATGATGCTTTCAAACCAGTAACAAAATATTTTGATAGAATTACAAGACCAGAACAAATCTTACAAACATTACCGCAAGCAATCCAAACAATGTTAGATCCAGCAGATTGTGGACCAGCTTGCTTATCATTATCACAAGATGTTCAAGGAGAAGCATATGAATATCCTGAAGAATTTTTCAAAGAGAGAGTTCATAATATTAGACGACCTAGACCTGATGATTTTCAAATAAAACAAGCAGCAGAGCAAATTAAAAAATCTAAAAATCCTTTATTGATTTCAGGTGGAGGAGTTTTCTACTCTGATGCAATGGAAGATCTAAGTAATTTTGCAATTAAACATAATATACCAGTAACACAAACAGTTATGGGCTACTCAACAATGAAAAGAGATCACTCTCATTTTTTGGGTCCTATAGGTGGTCTTGGTGGTAAAGCAGCAAATAATTTAGCAAAACAAACTGACTTGGCTATTGCTGTTGGAACAAAGTTAGCTGATTTTACAACTGGGTCATGGGCAAATTTTGAGAACCCAAACTTTTCACTTGTTAGTGTTAATGTCTCCAGATTTGATGCTAGTAAACATTTGGCGCAATCAGTAATTGGTGATGCAAAAGTAAGCTTACAAGAGTTATCAAATGCTTTAGGAAATTGGAAAGCACCTGATGAATGGCACAAAAAATCAAGAGAAGAATTAAATAGTTGGAATGATTATGTTGATAAAGAAAGTGGGCCAACAAATCAAGAACTACCTAGTTATGCTCATGCTGTAGGAGCAATATATCGTAATTCAGATCCAACAGACATTGCTGTTACTGCGGCAGGAGGACTAGTTGGAGAAGTTGTACAAATTTGGAGGCCAAAAGAATTAAATACACATGAAACCGAATGGGGTTTTAGCTGTATGAGTTATGAAATTTCTGGTGCATTAGGAGTTAAAATGGCAAACCCAGATAAAGAAGTAATAGCTTTTGTAGGAGATGGATCTTATTTACTTTTTAATTCAGATATTTATTCATCAGTTATAACAAATAATAAATTAATAATAGTTTTATGTGATAATGGAGGCCATGCCGTTATTAACAGGCTACAATTATTTAAAGGTGGGAAAGAATTTAATTGTCTATTTAATAGTTCAAAAGCTCCAAATCTAGTCCCTGTTAATTTTGCTAAACATGCAGAGAGTATGGGGGCAAAATCTGAGGAGGTATCATCCATTTCTGAATTAGAGGAAGCATTTAAAAGAGCTAAAAAATCTGATGTAACTTACTTAATTTCAATAAAAACTCATTCTTATGAATGGCTAGAAGGTTCTGCTTATTGGGAAAGTCCTACTTTAGAAATGCCATCAACAAAAGAAAATGAAGAGGCATTAAAACTTCATAAAGAAGGAAAATCAAAGCAAAGACAAGGTGTCTAAAATTCATGAATAAAGTTTTTAAGGTTGGTCTCATAGGATGTGGCCATATCGCAGAAACATATTTTAGAGGACACCAATATTTTAATAATTTTAAAATCGTTGCTTGTGCAGATATTAATCAAAAAGCAGCTGAAAAATGTGCAAAATTATACAATATCAAATCAATGACTGTTAATGAAATACTAAAAGATAAAGATATCGAGGTAATTTTAAATTTAACAATTCCTCAATCACATTATTCTGTATCAAAAAAAGTATTAAATGCAGGTAAGCATGTTTATTCAGAAAAACCATTAGCAACATACTTTCAAAAGGGACAAGAGCTAATAGAGATAGCAAAACAAAAAAAATTATACATTGGTAACGCACCGGATACTTTTCTTGGGGGAGGTGGACAAAAAGCAAGAGAATTAATTGACTCTGATTTAATTGGACAAATTAAACTTGGAAATGCAATATTTGCATTTCCTGGTGTTGAAAACTTTCACCCAAAACCAGAATCTTGGTATAAAAAAGAAGGAGGTCCAGTTATAGACATGGGTCCTTATTTTTTTACAACGCTTGTTAATCTTTTAGGACCAGCCAAACAGGTACAAGGAAGAACATTAACTGCTTTTAAAAGAAGAAATTATAGAGCAGGTCCAAATAAAGGAAAAACATTTAAAGTTGAAACACCAACCACTTATTTAGCAACAATTCAATTTCATAACGACGCAATAATCCAAGTCACTTTATCCTTTGATGTAATTAATCATCAAAGAAACCATATGGAGCTTTATGGGACCAAAGGATCAATTATTGTTCCAGATCCAAACATGTTTGGGGGATCTGTTTATATTTCTGTTACAGAGGGCGGTCGTTGGGGTGAACATAAAACTGATAAAATGCATTTAGGAAAAATAAATATTACATCTGCAAGTGGTAGATCCAACGAGTCGCCAACAAATGCAAATTATAGAAGTGTTGGAATGTCTGAGATGTTATATTCAATCGAAAAAAAGAAAAAACATCGTTGTTCAGGAGAGCTATCTCTTCATGTTTTAGATTTAATAGAGTCTACTATGAAAGCTGCAACAACAGGAATTCCTCAAAAGGTAAAGACTAAGTGTGAGAAGCCAAAAAAGTTTACAGAAGAGGAAGTAAAAAAAATTCTCTTATAGATCATGAAAGATATTGCAATTGTTGATCCGTATCCAAGAACTATGGAGCTTATTTTTTCAAAATCAAAATTAAATGAGTTAAAAAATAAATTTAATCTTATTTTTGCACCTAAGACGAATAAACAGAAATTTTACATCAATAATATTCATAAAGCGAAATTTATTATCGGACAGCCAGATCTTCCTAAATTTTTATTAATAAAAGCAAAAAAGTTAAAAGCAGTAATAAATGTAGAAAGTAATTTTCTAGATAATATGGATTATAATTATTGCTTCGATAAAGGTATTCACGTTATTGCAACATCGCCGGTTTTCTCCAAACCAGTTGCAGAAATTGCGCTTGGATTTACACTTTCTCTGCTTAGAAATATCCATGCAGCACATCAGGATTTCATTAATAAAAAGGAAAAGTATGGATTAGATGGAAATCTGAAGGCTTCATTATTATCAGACAAAAAAATTGGATTATTGGGATTTGGTGACCTAGGCAAAGCATTGGTTCCATTATTGAAGCCATTTTCAAGTAAAATAAATATATATGATCCTTGGATACCAAACAAAAAAATTATTCATCAAGGATTTAAACCCATTGCTTTAAAAAAAATGTTTAAAGAATGTGAGGTTATTTATGTACTTGCTGCTATTACAACAAAAAACAAAGGATTGATTAATAAAAAATTACTCAGTCTTATGAAATCAAACTCACTTATTATACTGATGAGTAGAGCTGCAGTAGTTAATTTTAAAGATTTAAAAAACAGGCTGAAAAAAGGTGATATTTTTGCAGCTATTGATGTCTTTCCAGAAGAACCAGTTAAAAAAAACGACCCAATAAGAAAATTAAAAAATGTTTTATTTTCAGCACACAGAGCTGGCGCTTTATACGGGGCATTCAAGGAAATGGGTAATATTGTTTTTGAAGATATGAAATTAATTTCAAAAAATCTTAATCCAAGATTTTGCAAAAAAGCTAAAAGGAAAACTGTTTATCTTTTAAGGTCAAAACCTGTTGCAATTAATTAATTTTTTTTTTAATTTAAATTAAATGACTTCAACAAATAAATTACTATTAGAGGCCAAAGGAATTACAAAATATTTTGGAACAATCACTGCACTTGAAAATGTAAATTTAAAAGTGCATGAAGGAGAATGTCTTGGTGTAGTAGGAGATAATGGAGCTGGAAAATCTACACTGATGAAAGTTTTGTCTGGCTTATATAAACCCAGTAAAGGAGCATTATTTTTTGAAGGTAAAGAGAAAGTATTAGAAAGTCCTAAAGACTCTCAAATTTTAGGATTAGAAATGGTATATCAAGACCTAGCGTTAGCAGGAAATTTACCTATAGGAGAAAATATATTTTTAGGAAGAGAGCCAACGAAAAATATTGGTTTCTTAAAATTTTTAGATTTTAAAAAAATTCAAGAAATGACCAATGCCCATTTAGACAAATTAAAAATTAATGTTAAAAGTGCTGATCAAAAAGTAGAGGAATTATCTGGAGGACAAAGACAAGCAGTTGCAATAGCCAGATCAACAGCATTTAATGCAAAAGTTGTTATTATGGACGAGCCAACTGCCGCTTTAGCAATAAAAGAAGTTGGAAAAGTACTAGACTTAATTAATAAATTAAAAAGTACTGGAGTTGGTGTAATTGTAATAAGCCATAGAATGGATGATATATTTTCTGTGTGTGATCGAGTGATGGCACTATTTCAAGGTACAAATTTTGCCGAAGCTCAATTAGATAAAACATCTAGAGATGAAGTTATTGGTTGGATAATGGGAAAAAAATAAATGGAAGAAAAAGATAAAAAACAGGAAAGCTTGTATGTAAAATTAATTCCATATTTTGAAAAATATGGAATTTTACTTTTATTAGTGCTCATGATTTTGGTAATGCATATTTTGCAACCAGATGTCTTTTTGTCTTGGAGAAATGTAACAAACGTCTTCAAGCAAATTTCATGGCAATCAATGTTAGCATTAGGTGTTTTTATGGTAATAGTGACGGCTGGAATAGATCTTTCGGTTGGTTCAATAATGATGTTATCATTAATGATATTAGCAATTGTTGCCAAAGCAGGTGCCCCATGGTTTGTCGTTGCACTTGTACCTTTATTTGCTGGACTGCTATGCGGTTTAATTAATGGACTAGGAATTACACTTTTAAGAATGCCTCATCCTTTTATAATGACCTTGGGAACACTTTACATTTTCAGAGGAACAGGAAATCTTATATCAGGGGGTACGCCTATAAGCGGCTTTACAGATGAAGTAAGGTATTTAGGTCATGGAAGAATTGACTTGACGTGGTTAGGACTAGAAAAATCTCAATATCTTCCTGTAAGCTTAGTTTTAATTGCTGTTGTATATTTTGTTTTTTGGATTTTCTTAAATCATAGTAGAACAGGAAAGTGGATTTATGCTATCGGAGGCAATCCTAGCGCAGCGAGAGCTTCTGGGATTAATGTAAATAAAATTTTAATAATAGTATATTCGCTTTGTGGATTTTTATCCGGTATTGGCGCGTTAATTTTAGCAGGAAGAACTGACTCGGGCTATCCTAATGCAGGATTACAATCTGAATTAGATGCAATAGCTGCATGTATTATTGGTGGAGCAAGTTTTTTTGGCGGAAGAGGAACTGTTCTTGGAGTTTTCGCTGGAGTAATGATTATGGGAATTTTAAGAAATGGACTTAATTTGATGGATGTAAGTTCTTTTTGGCAGCAAGTATTGATTGGTTCTATTATAGTATTAGCAGTGTATGTAGATGTATTAAGACGAGACTTCGGGACAAGAAAATAAACACGTCTGAGTTGTATCCACAAAATTAATATAGACTTCGTAAACAGTTGATCTTCTTTTAAAAATTTTATTATATTAAGTTTAATAATTATTAAAGGGGAAATTTATGAGAGAACTATCAAGAAAAATTGTTGTTTTAGTTTCAGCAATTTTTTTATCGATAAGCATGATTTCAGCATCTTTTGCTGATGGTCATGGGAAAAAAATCTTGTTCAGTATTAAGGGACCTGGATCTGGAAATCCTTTCTGGGCTTCTGTTACTAAAGGTGCTGAAGAAGAGGCTAAAAAATTAGGTGTCAAGTTAATATTGGTTGCGCCACCTCAAGAAGGTGATGTTCAAGCACAGATTAACCAAGTTGAAGATCAACTTGCGAAAGGTGTTGATGCTTTAGCACTTGCACCAGGAGATCCGAATGCATTTGCTCCAATAGTAGATGATGCTATCAAGAGTGGAGTTCCAGTTGTATTCGTTGATACAAAAGGAATAAATGAAGGTGTTACTTTCATTGGAACAAACAATATGAATGGAGCAGAACTAGCTGCAAAATTTATATGTGATAAAACTCCAAAAGGTTCAGATGTTGCGATTTTGACTGGAATTGAGTCTCAGTCAACAGCTTTACTTAGAAGAGATGGTGCAATTAAAGGATTTAAAAATTGTGGTTTAAATATAGTTGCTACTCAAACAGCTGAGTGGGATACTGCAAAAGGTAGATCGGTAACTGAGTCTATCATTTTGAAAAATCCTAACATCAAAGCAATATTTGCTTCAAATGACAATATGGGATTAGGTGCTATGCAAGCTCTTAAAGATGCAGATATGAATAATGTAGTTGTTGTTGGTTTTGATGCAACTCCAGATGCTGCTACAAGTATCTTAAAAGGTGAAATGACTGCAACTATTGCTCAGTTCTCATATAACATGGGTGCTTATGGTGTTAAATTTGCACTTGAGCTAGCTAATGGTGGAAGTATCGATCCAAACATTGATACTGGTACACAATTAGTAACAAAAGAAAATGCTAACGATTTTAAATAATCATTAGTCTACAACATTTAAAAAAGGGTGGAATTTTTATTCCACCCTTTTTTTTTATGTAATATAATCTTTTAATGTTAATAAATATTAACCCAGTTTTAAGCCCTGATTTACTTTTTCATTTAAGATCTATGGGTCATGGCGAGAAAATTATTCTTGCTGATGCTAATTTTCCCGCAAACTCTATGAATAAAAATGTAATACGATTAGACGGGGTAGATATTAAAACTGCAGCAAATGCAATTTTATCTGTTTTTCCATTAGATAGTTTTGTTGTATCGCAAGGAGGCTCTCCAGCACTTAGAATGGAAGTAGATGATAAACCAGAGGAACTAACTGAGACTCATAAAGAATTTATTGAAGCAGTAAAAAATAATTCTGGTACTCAATGGAAAGTTGGATCAATTTCAAGACAAAATTTTTATGAAGAAGCAAAAAAAGCATATTGTATTGTAACCACCACAGATGCCCGACCTTTTGGATGTTTTATTATTACTAAAGGAGTTATTCTTCCTGATGGTAAAGTCTGGTCTTAATTAAATGAAATCTATATGTGTATTTGGAGTATTTGTTGCAGATCTATGTTTTATTGGTCAAAAAATTCCTGAAGTTGGACAAACTATTTTAGGAACAAAACACTTAATAGGACCTGGTGGAAAGGGATCTAACCAAGCTATTGCTGCAGCAAGACTTGGTGGAAACATAAGTTTTATTACAAAAGTAGGTGATGATAATAATGCTGAAATGGCACTAAATTTATATAAATCATCTGGAGTAAATACCGATTATATTATCAAAGATAAAAATCAATCAACTGGTGTTGCAGGTATTATGATTAATGCTAACACAGGTGATAATGCAATAAACATCATACCAGGAGCTGCCGGTACTTTAAATAATTCTGATATAGATAATAATTTAAAAGCAATTGAAAACTCAGATATATTTTTAACACAATTAGAAACCCCATATGATGTTACAAGTTATGCTTTACAAAGAGCTAAAGATACTGGATCAATTACTATTTTAAATCCAGCTCCAGCTTCGAAAATATCTGAGAATGACTTTAAAAATATTGACTATTTTACACCAAATGAAACTGAAGCTAGTTTTTACTTAGAAAAAAAAATAGAAACAAAATCTGAAATAGAAAATGCAGCTAAAGATTTTTTAAAAAAAGGAGTAAAAAATATTTTAATAACTCTAGGTCCTAAAGGAGTTTATTTTTCAAACGGAACTGAAAGTCATTTGGTAGACGCCCATGAATTAAAAGATGATGTAAAAGATACTACCGGAGCAGGTGACGCATTTAATGGAGCTTTTAGTGTGGCATTAGCTAAATCATTAAAAATTGTTGATGCATTAAAATTTTCTAATAAAGTTGCTGGTATTTCTACAACTAAAGAAGGGGCTGCTAATTCAATGCCAAGTACGAACGAAGTAGAAAATTATTAATTACTCAATAATTTTAAATTCTGATTTATATTTATCTGTAACCTTAAGCCCAAGACCTGGAACATTATCATCTAGATCTATCATTCCATCCACTGGAGCAGGATCACCTTCAAAAATATAATAAAATAGTTCGTTACCAATTTCTACATCATGAACTGGAAAAAACTCTGAGATAGGACAATTAAAATTCGACATTGTCAAATGATAGTTATGCATTTGACCTGCATGCGGAATTACTGGAACTTGATAAGCCTCTGCGAGTGCATTTATTTTCTGAGCGATTGTAAATCCACCAACTCTATTATTATCATATTGAATATAGCTAACTGCTTTGAGGTCTAACAATTGTTTAAAACCAAATAGATTAAATTCATGTTCTCCCCCAGAAATTGGTATAGCGTTCATATTATTTAGCTCCGCATACCCATGAATATCATCAGCAATAACTGGTTCTTCTAACCATCTTGGATTAAATTTTACCAATTTAGGTATCATTCTTTTAGAATAATCTAGGTTCCAACCCATATAACATTCTAACATTAAGTCGGTATCATCCCCGATTACTTCTCTTACAGCTTCTACAAGTTCAATGTTTTTTCTCATACCTTCAGGACCATCTTTTGGTCCCCAACCAAATCTCATTTTAAACATTTTAAAACCTTGTTTTTTATATTTTTCAGCTTCATTTTGTAAATCTTTAATAGGTTGGCTATAAAGTTTTGATGCATAAACAGGTATCTTTTCTTTTGTTCTACCTCCTAACAATTTAAAAACGGGTTTGTTAGTTAATTTTCCTAATATATCCCAAATAGCAATATCAATTGCGGATATTGCAACCATACCCAAACCTCTTCTTCCCCATGCATGAGTTCTTCTATACATCTTTTCCCAGATGTAAGCGTAATCAAAAGGATCTTCCCCTTTAACTAATGGTTTAAGATATTCATCAATAGTTTTTTTTACTAATTGAGGTGCAAGAGCCGCATTACCAATTCCAATATGACCATCATCAGTTTCAATTTCACAAATTATCCATTCATGAAATCTGAAAGAACCCATGGCATCTGATTTTTCATAGAGTAAATCTGATGCATTTGTGCAAAAATTATTTTGTGGAGGAACTGTTTTACCATTCCATTGATATACTTTTGTTCTTATATCTTTAATTTTAGACATTTAATTTAAATTTTGAGCCATCTTTAATGCAATTTTAAACGATTGCAATGTTGGCTCCAAATTTGCCTGATTTTTTCCAGCAATATCAAACGCAGTTCCATGCGCAGGTGTCGTTATTGGAATTGGAAGACCACCTTGAACTGTTACCCCTCTATCAAATCCAAAAGCCTTTAGTCCCGATTGAAGAGCATCATGATACATTCCAACAATGCAATCATGATTTTTATTTTTAAATGCTGTAATGAAAGATGTATCACATGGCAAAGGACCATCAGCATTAATACCAATTTTTTTTGCCTCCTCTATTGCTGGTATTATCTCATCTTGTTCTTCATTACCAAACTCTGCATGAGGGTTTAGAGCTTGAACAGCAACTCTTGGATTTTCTATACCATTTAATTTCATTGCTTCATTAATCAATTTTATAGGTTTCATTATTTTATCTTTCTTAATATGTTCTGGAACTTCTTTGATAGGTATATGCGATGTAACTCGAGCAGTCCAAAAATTATCTACTACATTAAATTCACAAAAAAAACTTTTTACATTTAATTTATCAGCCATATGATGTAATTCATCATCAAATTTACATCCACCCAGTTTTAAGCTTGTCTTATTAAAAGGACCAAAATTAATAGCATCAATTTTTTTCTCTTTCGCAAGTTCTAATGCTAAATTTAATGCATTTAAAACTGTTTCTCCAGATTCTGCAGAGCACTCTGATAAATTATAATCTTTGTTATTACCTTTAGAGATATCTAAAAAATATTTATTTTTTTTATCAAAATTAATTTCATTAAAATCAGTAACAATTTCTAGGTCTGAATTATTTCCTGAAATTTTATCTCCAGAATTTAGAATATTTTTTTCACCAATTACAGTAATGTTTGCGTTTGATAATTCGTTTTGGGTCAAAAGCTTTGATATAAGCTCTGGTCCAATACCTGATGGATCTCCAAGTAATAAAGCAATATTTTTTTTCTTATTTGTCATCTTTTTTCTTAATGTTTTTAACAGATTATGATTAAATATTTAAATATAAATTAACTTAAGAGGGAAATAATGAAAAAAAGCTTTAAACTATTTTTAGCTGCTGCTTTTTTAGTAACTGAATTTTTTGTTTTAGCGCTTCCACTTATGATTACATCTGCAAAAGCAGATGGTCATCCAATACAAGCAATTACTCACGCTGGTTTTGGTGGTGGAACAGATGTTACTACTAGAATGATGTTGTTAAGAGCAAGAAGAGTTTTAAAACAAGACATGCAATTAGTTAATAAAAAAGGTGGTGGTGGAGCTGCATCTATGGACTACATGATGACACTTCCTGCTGACGGTAATCACACTTTAACATGGACTACCGGTCACGCTGTATCAATGGCTTTAGGTAAAACAAAAGTCAAAATAAGTGATATGCAACCGTTAGCTAGAGGAACTGATGATCCTCAACTATTTGTTGTTAACTGTAATAATGACATCAAAGATGCTAAGAAATTTATTAGCACGCAAAAATCAAAATCACTAAAATATGGAACAACTCATACAGGTGGAATTGATGATGTTAGTGCAATTGCATTTACAAAAAAAGGTGGATTAAAAGACCCAACTATTGTTGCCTACAAAGGTGTTGCACCAATTAAAACTAATCTAATCAAGGGAGATATTGATGTAGGAGTTTTAAATTTAGGTGAGGCACTAACTGAAATTAATGAAGGTAAACTTTGTGTTTCAGTTGTATTAGCAAATAACAGAATGGCCAAAATAGGAGACTCTCCAACAGCAAAAGAATTAGGGATACCTGTTTCTTTGTCTACTGTTAGAGGTTTCGTAACCAAAAAAGGTGCACCAGCAGACAGAGTTAAAAAATTAGAAGCTGGAATGATGAAAGCTATGAGCCACAATTACTATAAAAATTTCCTAACAGAAATTGGTCTTGATGATACTAGTGTTGTAGGTGCAGATGAATGGGGCAAGCAAATGGAAGAAATGCTTGCTGAAATGACAGCTCAACTCAAAGCATTGGGTTACATTAATTAATAAACTTTGTACATTTAAATGAATGATGTACATAACGAAAAAGGGACAAACAAAAGTTTGTCCCTTTTTTTTAAAAGTTCATTCATTGTATCAGCTGTAATAATAGTAATTTCTTCAATTCTATTATACTTTACTTTTACTTTTGACATAGTACCTCCTATATTAAATAGAGGTATCCAGCCAGCAACATTTCCAAAAGCTCTATTAATTTTAATTATCGGGCTAACTCTATTAATTTATTTTATTTCTCTTAAAAATCCGTGGAAAAATGAAAAAAAATTACCTAATTCATTTTATATCACTTTGCTATCATTTGTTGTTTTTATAACTGTTTCAAAATTTTTAGATTTCTTTTTAGGCATAGCATTACTTTCGATTATAGTTTCTTACTTTTGGGGAGAAAGAAGAATTGCCTATTTATTAATGATATCAATTATATTTCCTTTAATTGTTTTTATATTTTTTGAAACAATTTTAGGATTACGATTTCCATCTGGAATTATTACTAATCTTTATTACGGATAAATGGAAAATTTAGGTTTAATCTTTGCTCCCTTATTTAGTTATAAATTATTAATCGTTTTACTTTTTGGAACAATTTTTGGATTAATTCTTGGAGTTCTTCCTGGACTAGGACCAACAACAGGTGGTGCTTTAATATTACCATTTACGATGACACTAGATCCACTATCTGCAATTGTATTACTAACTGCAATTTATTGTGCTGGAACTTATGGAGGTGCAATTACTGCTATATTAATAAATACTCCGGGAACCCCAGCAGCAGCAGCCACATGTTTAGATGGTTACCCCTTAGCTCAAAAGGGAGAAGCTGGTAGAGCTTTAGGTATGGCAACTGTCTCAAGCGTAATTGGTGGAATTGCTAGTGTTATAGTTCTAATATTTTTCGCTCCTTTACTTGCAAATTTAGCTTACGAATTCGGTCAACCTGAATATTTTGCTCTAGCAATTTTTGGATTAACTATGCTTGCATCAATTGGCGAAGGTAGTCCTATTAAAAATTTAATTGCTGGTGCTTTTGGAATTCTAATTTCAACTGTTGGTAAAGATTTTATGACATCTATAGATAGGTTTACATTTGGAATTAATGAATTGACTGAAGGTATTGGTTTTATTCCAGTAGTAGTAGGTTTATTTGCTATTAGTGAAATGTTAACTCAATCTACTTTAATTAATCAAATATTTAATAGAGTAGCTTTAAAGGCAGTTAAACTTCCATCAATCGATGATTATAAAAAAACTTGGAAAACAATAATTAGATCTAGCGGCATAGGATCATTCATAGGTGTTTTACCAGCAGAGGGAGGAACTGTTGCATCGTTAATAGGATATGCTGAAGCAAAAAGATGGTCAAAAAAACCTGAGGATTTCGGAAAAGGATCAATTGAAGGAATAGCTGGAGCCGAAGCAGCAAACAATGCTGCTACTGGAGGAGCAATGGTTCCAACGCTAGCATTAGGCATTCCTGGTAGTGCGACTACAGCAGTAATACTTACAGGATTAATTATACATGGTGTAAGACCGGGTCCAGATTTATTTAGAGAGCAACCTGAGTTTCTTTATGGAATATTTGGATCAATGCTAATTGCAAATATTTTATTCTTTGTATTAGGATTTTTTGGAGCTAAAATATTTGCAAGAATAACTCTTGTTCCAAATAAATTATTATGGCCGATGATTTTTGCAGTTTCTGTTTGTGGAACATATTCTTTAAATCAGTCAATTATTGATGTTTGGTTGATGCTATTATTTGGAGTTATTGGTTTCTTTATGAGAAGATATGGATTTTCAGTTGTACCTGTAATTATAGGTTTAATTTTGGGTGAATTGGTAGAGGGAACTTTAAGACAATCCCTTGTTATTTTCGATGGAAACTGGTTAATGTTTCTTCAAAGACCTATAGCTTTAACATTTTTTGTTTTATCTTTAATTGCTTTAAGTTTTCCATTAATAAAGAGAAAGAAAAAAAATGATAAAGTTTGATCTAAGTAACAGAGTTGCAGTTATAACAGGTGGAGCCCAAGGTTTTGGATTTGCAATAGCAGAAAGATTCATTCAATCAGGAGCAAAAGTTGTTATATGGGATATTGATGAACAAGAAGCAAAGAAAGCCATTGAAAAAATAAATTCAGAAAACATAACTTATAAAATTGTAAATGTATGTAACTTTGAAGAGATTTCTAAAAGTTTGAAAGATATTGAATCTGAACATAATAAAATAGATATTTTTGTAAATAATGCTGGGATAACAGGTATTAATAAAACAGTTGCAGAATATCCTATTGAGGAGTGGGAAAAAGTTATTCAATTAAATTTAAATGCAGTATTTTACTGTTGCAAAGCAGTTGTTCCTTACTTAGAAAAAAATAATTATGGAAGAATAGTTAATATTGCATCAATTGCTGGAAAAGAAGGCAATCCTAATGCTGGAGCTTATAGCACTTCAAAAGCTGGAGTAATTGGTTTAACAAAATCACTAGGAAAAGAATTAGCATTAAAAAATATAGCAGTAAATTGTGTAACTCCTGCGGCGGCGAAAACAAGAATATTTGATCAAATGACTGAAGAGCATATAAATTATATGCTTTCAAAGATTCCACGAAATAAGTTTGCAAAAGTTAATGAATTAGCTTCTTTAGTTACTTATTTAGCTAGTGAAGAAAACTCTTTTGCGACTGCAGCAGTGTTTGATCTAAGCGGGGGAAGAGCTACATATTAACGAATTTAATTTAATATTTTTTTTATGAAATACTCTGCATCTAAAAATAGATACTCAAATATGTTATATAGGACATGCGGTGACAGCGGTGTAAAATTACCTTTAATCAGCTTGGGTCTTTGGCATAATTTTGGAGCCAAAACCCCACTTTCAAATATTAAAAAAATCTTATTTTACGCTTTTGATAGAGGTATTACTCATTTTGACTTGGCAAATAATTATGGCCCACCATATGGAAGTACTGAAATTAATTTTGGAAAAATAATAAGTAAAGACTTAAAAAAATATAGAGACGAACTCATCATATCATCTAAAGCTGGTTATGATATGTGGGAAGGACCTTATGGAGAGTGGGGATCAAAAAAACATATTATTGCAAGTTGTGATCAAAGTTTAAAAAGAATGAAAGTTGATTATTTTGATATATTTTATTCACATAGATTTGACCCAAATACACCTTTAGAAGAGACAGCAGATGCTCTAGAAAGTATCTATAAATCAGGAAAAGCCTTATATATTGGAATTTCATCTTATTCCTCTAAAAAGACAAATCAAATTTACAAAATTTTAAAATCAAGAAATATTAAATTGTTTATTCATCAACCATCATATTCGTTAATAAATAGATGGATTGAAAAAGATTTAACTAAGACAATAAGAAAACTAAAAATTGGATGTATTGTTTTTTCTCCACTAGCCCAAGGTATGCTATCAGATAAATATTTAAAAATGATACCTAAAGTTTCAAGAGCAAGTGATATTACATCATACTTAGATAAATCATTAATAACAAAAAAAAACTTAAAGATTGTTTCTGACTTAAATAAGATTGCAATTAAAAGAGGGCAATCTTTATCTCAAATGGCAATCTCTTGGGTTTTATTAAATAATTATGTAACATCCGCTCTAATAGGAGTTAGGAGTTTAAATCAATTAAAAGAAAATTTGGAAAGTCTAAACAAACTTAGTTTTTCAGCCTCTGAAATGAAAATAATTAATAAAACTGCAAAAGATGGTAATATTAACATCTGGAAGCAGTCAAGCTCATATTAAAATGTATATTGGCATTGATTTAGGTGGAACCAAAACAGAGTCAATTATTATAGATGAAGATGGAAAAGAGCTCGAGAGAATTAGGAGAACAACACCAAAAAATTATAATGGAACTTTAGATACAGTATGTGAACTTGTAAATAGTTTAGAAGATAAATACAAAAAAAGTTGCAGTGTTGGTGTTGGCTCACCTGGAGCTTTATCTAAAGAAACAAATTGTATAAAGGGTGGAAATTCAACCTGGTTAAATGATAGGCCTTTAAAAAAAGATATTGAGCTTAGGTTAAATAGAAAAATATTTCTTGAAAATGATGCTAATTGCTTTGCTCTATCTGAGTCAATTGATGGAGCTGGTCTTGACCATGAGATAGTATTTGGAGTTATAATTGGCACAGGTGTTGGTGGTGGATTAATTATTAATAATAAAATTGTTAATGGGTTTAATAATATAACTGGGGAATGGGGACATAATCAAATGCCAATAGGAACAAACGATAAATGGAAAAGGCACGATTGTTATTGTGGTAAAAAAGGATGTATTGAAACATTTCTATCTGGCCCAGGGTTTGCAAAACATTTTTATGACATCCATAATATAGATTTAGATGCTAAAATAATTCAAGAAAATGCAAACAGAGGTGATGAAAAATCTTTAGAATTTGTATTTCAATACTTAGATTATTTAGCACGAGGCTTATCCACTGTAATTAATATTGTTGATCCTGGTGCAATTGTTATGGGTGGAGGTGTTTCCAATATGAAACAGATTTATGGAAATATAAATTCAAAATTAAAAAAATATGTTTTTAGTGACACTGTAAATACTAAAGTTTTAAAAAATATTCATGGAGATTCAAGCGGTGTAAGAGGAGCTGCAGATTTGGGAAGGTCTAACGAAACAATATAAATTTAAATAATGAAAAAATTTAAAATCGGTTTTATTGGGATAGGTTTAATGGGATTTCCAATGGCTAAAAATCTTCTTAAATCAAAATATGAAGTTAAAGTTTTCAATAGAACTAAAAATAAATCCATTAAGTTAAAAAAATTTGGTGCGAAGGTATGTAATTCACTAAAGGAAGTTGTTACGGACCAGGATCTAATAATTACCATGTTATCTGATGATAAGGCTATAAAAAAAATATATTTTAACTCAGAATTTTTAAAAAATTTAAAAGTAGGATCTACTGTTATAGATATGAGCTCTGTTAATCCTAGAACAGCAATTAATTTATCAAAATTATTAAAAAAATATAAAATTAATTTTTTAGACGCACCAGTATCTGGGGGCACAAATGGTGCAGAGAATGCAGAGCTCGCCATAATGGTAGGTGGAGATAAGAAAGTTTTTTCTAAAAATTTAAATATACTTAAGAAATTAGGCAATCCTGTTTTAGTTGGAAAAAATTCTGCAGGTCAAATAGCAAAATTAGCTAATCAAATAATAGTTGGAATTACAATCGGATCTGTTGCAGAAGCAATTAAACTATCACAAAAAAATAACGTAAATCCAATTAATATTCTCAAAGCATTAAAAGGAGGATGGGCTGACAGTAAAGTTTTGCAAACTCATGGATTAAGAATGATTAAAAATGATTTTAAACCAAGAGGAAAAAATTTTTCGCAATTAAAGGATATGAATAACATCCTTGATTGTGCGAAAAATAAAAAGTTAGAATTACCTTTATCTAAAATAGTAAAAAAAATGTATAATAAGCTTGTTAAAAAGGGCTTAGGTAATTATGATCATAGTTCGTTATACAAAAGCTATAAATAATTATTGGAGATGAAATGAAATTACTAAGAGTAGGAGAAAAAAATAAAGAAAAGCCAGCTATATTGGATAAAGATGGAAATTTGCGAGATATTTCTAAACATATAAATGATTTAGATCCAACTAATTTAAATTTTGAAACATTTGAAAAAATCAAGCAAATTGATTTTTCGTCTCTTCCAGAAATTTCGAATAATACTAGAGTTGGTTCATGCATAACTAAACCAGGAAAATTTATTGCAATCGGATTAAATTTCTCTGACCATGCTGCAGAGACTGGAGCAAAACCACCAACTGAACCAATTGTTTTTATGAAAGCAACTAGTTCAATCAATGGACCAAATGATGATATTGAAATTACAAGCTATTCAAAAAAGCTAGATTGGGAGGTGGAGCTAGGTTTAGTTATTGGAAAAAATGCTAAAAATATTGCAGAAAAAAACTCGCAAGATTATATCTTAGGCTATTGTTTGGTGAATGATGTAAGTGAGAGGGAGTGGCAAATAGAAAAAATGGGACAGTGGGTAAAAGGAAAGTCGCACGACACATTTGGTCCGGTTGGTCCTTATTTTGTAACTAAAGATGAGATTAATGATGTAAACAACCTAAATATGGAATTAGATTTAAATGGTGAAAGAATGCAAACGGGTAACACAAAAACAATGATTTTTAATGTAGACCATATTGTTTCATATGTTAGTCGATATATGTCCCTCCAACCAGGAGATATTATTACCACGGGAACACCTCCAGGAGTTGGAATGGGAATGAAGCCACAAAAATTTTTAAAAGCAGGTGATGAAATGAGGCTTTCAATTGAACTTCTTGGTGAACAAAAATCAAAAGTAGTTGCAATTTAATCCAAATATAATCTCTTTTTTGATATAATAAATTGTGATCAAAAGAGACCTATACTACGAGAGAATTCCTACAAAATCTTTAAGAGAGGATGTTAGGTTTCTAGGAAATTCATTAGGAAATGTAATTAAAGAACAAGAAGGGAAAAATTTCTATAATCTTGTTGAGAAAATTAGAAAGTTATCAAAAGCAAATAAAATCCAAAAAAGATCATATAAAAAAATTTCTAGTGAAATAAAAAGTATTAATCCTAAAAATACTTACAAGCTTGCAAGAGCATTTAATCATTTTATGAATTTTATAAATTTAGCAGAGTCCATTGATGCATCTAGACAACTTAATCAGTATGAAAATAAAATAGACAGCAAAAATCAAAAAAATATTTTTATAGAGGAAATTTTTGAGAAATTATTTAAAAATAAAAAAGTTAATAATAATAAAATATATAGTTTTGCAAAAAATCTAAATATTGGAATAGTTTTGACAGCCCATCCAACAGAGGTCAAAAGAAGAACTTTAATTCAAAAATATCATAAAATTACAGAAATACTTGAGGATAGAGAGTTATTTAAAGATCACTCTTCAAAAATAAAATCTTTAAATAAAAAAATTCACGATGAATTTACCATAATCTGGAATACAGATGATCTAAAAAGATCTAAACCATCTCCAGCGGATGAAGCGCGCTGGGGTCTTGCAATAATAGAGGACAGTCTTTGGGAAACAGTACCAAAAGTTTACAGGAGACTTAATGAGATATTTTTGAAAAATATGGGCAAAGGTTTGCCAAAAAATTTTAATCCTATTGAGTTTGGATCGTGGATGGGTGGTGATAGAGATGGAAATCCAAATGTAACATCAAAAATAACTAAAGAAGTTTTGTTATTATCAAGATGGGAAGCAGCAAAATTGTACGAAAAAGAATTAACTAAGTTAATTAGATCATATTCCATGAAAAAGTGTTCAAAAAAAATTCAAAAACTTACAGGAAAATCATTTGAACCTTATAGAGTTTTCTTAAGACCTTTAAGAGATAAAATACGATATACTCATCGAGCAATTGAACAGTTCATAGTGAATAAAAAACCTTTGGATTATAACAAATTACTAAACTCAAAAGAGGAAATTTTAAAACCCCTTAGAATTGTCCGTGAATCTTTAGAGGAAAATCAAAGTGAAAATATCGCAAGTGGTGAATTATTAGATTTAATGAGAAGATCAAAATGTTTTGGAATTAATTTAGCAAAACTAGATATTAGACAAGAATCATCGAGACACTCACAGTTAATAAATGAGCTTGTTAAGAAAAAAATTAATCTTAATTATTTAAAATGGAGTGAAAAGGAAAAAATTAAATTTTTATCGTCTAAGATGAAAAAAAAATCAAATTTCATAAAAAACTTTAATTTTAAAAATAAAGAAAACAAAGAAGTTTGGTCAACATTTAAAATTTTATCTGAAGAACCACCTGAATGTTTAGGGGCTTATGTTATTTCAATGACATCATCAGCATCTGATATTCTCTCTGTTTTATATTTGCAAAAAGAATCAAATATCAAAAATAAATTAAGAGTTGTCCCTTTATTTGAAACATTAGATGACTTAATTAATGCAAAATCAATAATGGCCAGCTTGTTTTCATTAAAGTGGTACAGAGATCTAATAAAAAATAAACAAGAAGTCATGATTGGATATTCAGACTCAAGCAAAGATGCTGGAAAAATTTGTGCAAGTTGGCATCAATATAAGGCTCAAGAAGAAATTATTAAAATTGCGAAAAAATATAAAATAGATGTTACTTTCTTTCATGGAAGAGGAGGTTCAGCGGGTAGAGGGGGGGGGGCCAATTCAAGCTACTTTAAAATCTCAACCGCCAGGTACAGTTAATGGAAAAATCAGAATAACTGATCAAGGAGAAGTTATTCAACAGAAATATGGATATCAGCCTTTAGCAATTTATAATTTATGTAGTTATATAGGAGCGGTAATGGAGGCAACATTAACCCCACCGCCAGTCCCTAAAAAAGATTGGAGAAATTTAATTGAAAAAATGTCTGATATTTCAAAAAGTTCATATAGAAAAAATATTAATCAAAGTTCTGATTTTATTAAATATTTTAAAACCGTTACGCCACATGTGTCTTTAGGAAAACTTTCAATTGGATCAAGACCGTCTAAAAGAAAGAATGTTGATAATATTAAAGGTTTAAGAGCAATACCCTGGGTATTTGCTTGGACACAGATAAGACTAATGCTTCCAGCCTGGCTTGGAAGCGCAGAGGCTTTAAGATATTCATCGATAAAAAAATTTGAAAAAACACTTATAGATATGGAAAAAAACTGGCCTTTCTTCAATTCAATAATGGATATCTTGGACATGGTAATTTCAAAGGTGGACCCAGATATTTCAAAAATATACGAGGAATATTTAGCTGATAAAGATTTAAAAAGAGTTGGAAAAAAACTTAGATTTCAATTTGAAGTTATTAAAAAGCTCAATAAAAAAATTACGCCTAAGGAAATAATTAAAGAAAGAAAAAAATTTAGATCAGGAGTTATTGTTAGAAATATTTACACAGAAGTATTAAATATTATCCAAGCAGTAGTTATGAATAAAATCAAAAATAAAAAATTAAATTCAGATAAAAAAAATGATCTTAATGATGCATTATTAACATCTATTGCAGGTATCTCAGCTGCAATGAAAAATACTGGTTAAATGATAGAATTATTTGTTGCATTTGGAGCTGGATTAATAAGCTTTTTGTCTCCATGTGTACTTCCATTAATACCTGGATATATATCTTATATTTCTGGAAGCTCTTTAAATGAGTTATTAGAAAAAAAAACAATTAATATATTCCCTATAGTTTTATTTACTTTTGGTTTTTCCATTGTTTTTATAAGCTTCGGAGCTACCGCAACTCTTTTAGGTTCTTTAATTTTAAATAACTCTTTTGAATTAAGAATTATTTCAGGAAGTATAATAATCATTTTCTCCCTTCATATTATGGGATTAATTAATATTAAGTTTTTAAATTATGAAAAAAGAATTAATACTGAGATTAAATCAGGAAATTTTAGCTCAATATTAGTTGGTATGGCATTTGGATTTGGATGGACTCCATGTATTGGACCTATTTTGGGATCAATATTAGCTCTAGCTTCAATTGAGCAAAGTTTAAACCGAGGTATATTGTTACTTGTATTCTATTCACTTGGTTTAGCACTACCATTTATTGCATCAGGTTATTTGATTCAACGTTTTATGGTTGTTACAAAAAATCTAAAATCAAAAATGATAACTATTTCAAGAGTTGGCGGAGGATTATTATTGATAACCGGAATATTAATGATTACAAACCAGTTGCAAGCTTTAGGATTTTACATATTAAAGTATTTTCCTATACTTCAAAAACTTGGATAAAAATGAAAATATATCAAATAGATTGCAGTGCTAGAAAAGAAGGTTCTACCTCAAGGATGCTTGCAAAAAAAATACTTGATAAAGTTAAAAAAGATAATGATGAGGTCATTTATAGAGACCTAGATGACGAAATGCTTTTTATATCTGGTTTAACTGAGTCTGGAATGAAAATTCCAGAGAATGAGCAAACAGATGAACATAAAAAAATGTTTCAATTGTCTGATAAGTTAGTATCTGAGTTAAAAGAATGTGATGTAATTATTATATCAGTCCCAATTTATAATTTTGGCCCACCAGCAACACTGAAAGCTTGGGCTGATCTTGCGGCCAGAGTAAAATTGACATTTAAATACGGGGAAGACGGAAGAAGAAAAGGTTTATTAGAAGATAAACAGGTTTATTTAGTAATTACTTCTGGTGGAACAAAAATACAAGGGAAAGAAGATTTTTTAACTCCATGGTTGATACATATGTTAAATTTTTTTGGTATTAAAAAAATTGATATAGTTGCAGCAGATCAAATGGCATTAGATTATGAAAAATCGATAAAAAACGCTGAAGAAAAAATAAAAGAATTATTTAAAGATTAAATTTTCTTTTTAAATGTCTAAGTTTACCTTCTGTACTGTCATAATCAATGTAGCATCCTTGTAAATATCTATCCCCTTCTTTAAAATCATACTTTGTTCTTCCATGAAGTAATCTATGATTGTCCATCATCAATAAATCTCCAGATACTAATTTAAATTCAACTTTATATTTATCAGAGCTGTATAATTCAGAAATTTTATTTCTAGCTTTATAGAATAAATCCAATTTTGATTTTTCTAATATCGGAACATAATCCAATCTTGGACTAAATCTAACTTGTTTAAAATTATTTTTTTCATCCAATTTAATTAACTCAGACATATCTTCTAGAACAACTGTTTTGTCTATAAATTTAAATTTTACTTTAACTGAAGATAGAATTTCATAATAATCTGGATAATCCTCTTTGATTTTTTCGCTTACAGTATAACCATCAACCAAGGTAGAATTTCCTCCACTCACATTATTTGTAATACAATGCAATAATTGAACACAAGGAACTGGTTTTCTATACGGATTATCTGTATGTGGAGATAATGCTAATGATGTATAAGCCAAATCATTTGGATTAGGTATAGATCTTACATTAAAATATTCTCCAAAATTTGTTCTTCTAACACTACCAATTGAATTTGCAAATTTAATAATAAAATTATTTTCAGTTGGAACATTAGTTAAAATCACAAAACCATATTTATAAAATGATACCAATAAATTATACATAATTTTTTTTTCAAAAATATCACTTTCATATTTAAATTTTTGGAAATTATTAAAATTTGAGTCCCATTTAATTTTATCAATTGAAATAGTATCAAGATTTTGAGATTTATACTCATTTAATATTTGATCTACTTTTATTTTATAATTTGTTCCATCATTGAAAAATAAATTAAGCAATCCATCTTCATTCTCAATTTTTTCTATATCAATGTTAGTATTTATAGAATTTGGATCAAATAATCTTTGTTGATTTCCTTTATCCAAAACATCTTCGTTATTTATTCTTTCTCTAAGCCAAAAAGGATGGATTTCCTCTTTATTATTTCCACTATTTATAAATACTTTTTTAGAAACAATTTCTATTTTCATTTGACTGGATTCTTCTATCAAATTCTAAATTTTTCAAGATATTTTATTTGAACTAGTTGTATATTTTAACTATTACTCATTAGATAAATGACCTTAAAAAAAACAAACGATTACAAGATTTATTATACCTTTTTGAATAAGCTTGCTAAAGATTTAACTAAGTATTATCACACTAAACTTAACAAAACTTTTACAATTAATAACAAGTTAAAAGGTAAAGGTTACGATCCAGTTACCAGTGCTGACAAAGCTTTTGAAAAATTTATAAGAAAAAAAATTAATGATAAGTTTCCAGATCATCAAATTATTGGTGAAGAGTTTGGAGTAAAAAAGATGAAAAGTCTATTTTCATGGATAATTGACCCAATTGATGGGACAAGATCATTTGTCGCTGGAAATCCTACATGGAGCAACTTAATTTCTCTAAATTATAATGACGCTCCTATAGTTGGTTTAGCCAATTTTCCAAGAATGAAAAGATACTATTTAAATCAAGATGATAAAACGGCTTTTGTATTTGAAAATGGAAAAAGAAGAAAATTAAAAGTAAATAAAAAAATAAAATTTAATTATTTGAAAATAGCCGCTGCTTTTCACGGAACTTTGTCTTTTCAAAAACAAAAAAAAATAATGAAATTTGTTAAGAAAATGCAGTTTCCATGTTTCGATGCACTAACATATTGCCAATTAGCAGAGGGAAGATTAGATATTGTAGCTCAATGTGCAAACAAAATTTGGGATATACATCCAATAATACCAATTATCAAAGCATCAGGTGGAGTAATTACTACATGGGATAATAAAGATGCTTCATTGGGTGGAAATATAATTGTTTCAAATAATTCATTAAATCATAAAAAAGTTTTAAAATTGCTCAAGCCAGCTACATGAAAAATATAATTGTTCTTCAACACATTAAAATTGAAGATCCCGGTTATATTAAAGATTTAATGTTAGAGGATAAAGTTCATATTAAAACTGTAGAACTTGACGAAGGAGAAAAAATACCTGATGACCTATCTGGATTTGATGCAATGTTTTGTATGGGCGGACCAATGGATACCTGGATGGAAAAAGATTACCCATGGTTAATAGAAGAGAAAAAAAAAATCAAAGAATTTGTTGTAGATTTAAATAAACCATATTTAGGTTTTTGTTTAGGTTGTCAATTATTAGGAGAGGTAGTTGGAGGCAAAGTAGTTAAATCAAAAAATCCAGAAATAGGTATTTTAGATATTAATTTTTTAAATAGTAAAAAGGACGATTTATTATTTAAAGAATATCCTGATATTATTAAATCACTCCAATGGCATTCATATGAAGTTCAATTTCTAGAAAATAATAATGATATAACTCTTTTAGCGTCATCTCCTGAAACAAAATACCAAATTTTTAAATACAAAAAATATGCTTACGGTATCCAATTTCATATAGAAATAAAAGATACCACTGTGGGAGAATGGGGATGTGTGCCTGAATATAAGTTTGCCTTAGAGAGTCAGTTAGGACAAGGAGCTCTTTATAAATTTGATAGTGATGCGAAAGACAATATTCAATCTATGAACAAATATTCAAAAATTCTTTACGAAAACTTCAAAAAAATAGTGAATTAAATCACTTTAGTTTACATAATTAATAAGTTAGATTTTTATTTTAATAATATAGGAGAGAGAAATGAAGTACGGGTATTTTATAAAAATTTTATTGGCTTTTTTTCTAGCTTTTGCTCCAACACAAACATTTGCAAAAACTATTAAATGGTCAATGCAGGGTGATAGTTTAACACTTGATCCTCATGCACAAAACGAAGGTCCTACTACTCAAGTATCTAGACAAGTATACGAAGCTTTAGTTACTAGAGGGTTAGATATGAAAATTGGACCTCAACTAGCAACAGAGTGGAGAACTCAAGGTCCTAATACTT
>CABZJA010000014.1 GCA_902525935.1 uncultured Pelagibacteraceae bacterium
TTTAAATATGCAACTAGGATTTAGTCATGATATTAATTTCGATATTCCAGAAGGTGTTAAAATAGCTGTAGAAAAACAAACAACATTAAAAATAAGTGGATCTAATAAACAACAAGTTGGGATGATTGCTTCACAAATCAAAAGTATTAGACCACCTGAGCCTTATAAAGGAAAAGGCATAAAAGAAAAAGGTCAATATATTTTAAGAAAAGAGGGTAAGAAAAAATAATGAGATTAACTACAATTGAAAGAAAAAGATTTAGAGTAAGAAAAAAACTTAAAATTGTTTCTAAGGATAGATATAGATTAAGTGTTTCAAGATCTACAAAAAATATAAGTGCACAAATAATAGATGATGTAAAAAATATTACATTAGTCTCTGCTTCATCAATAGACAAAGAAATTAAAGTACAAAAAAAAAACAAATCAGAATTATCCACTATTGTTGCTGAAATTCTGGCGAAAAAAGCAAATGAAAAAAACATCAAGAAAATTTACTTTGATAGAGGAATTTATAAATATCATGGAAGAGTTAAAATTTTTGCTGAAACATTAAGAAAAAATGGAATGGAATTTTAAAATATGGAAAAAAATACAGAATTTGTAGAAAAACTAGTTCACATAAACAGAATAACTAAAGTTGTGAAAGGTGGAAGAAGATTTGGTTTTTCAGCCTTAGTAGTAGTTGGTAATCAGAATGGGAAAATTGGAATTGCACACGCAAAAGCAAAACAGGTTCCTGATGCAATCAAAAAAGCAAACGAGTTGGCTAGAAGAAAATTGATACAAATACCTTTAAGAGATGGACGTACAATTCATCATGATATTTATGGCAAAGATGGTGCCGGAAAAATTAAATTAAGATCTGCACCTAAAGGAACAGGTATAATTGCTGGCGGACCAGTTAGAGCGGTCTGTGAGGTACTTGGTATAAAAGATATAGTTGCTAAATCTTTGGGCACTGCAAATCCACATAATGTAATTAGAGCTTGTATAAAAGCTTTATCAAAACAAAATTCACCAAAAAATATATCTAATTTAAGAAATAAGAAAATATCTGAGATAATTGAGAAAAGAGGATAATGACATCTTTAAATACATTAAATAATATTAAAACAAAAAAAATTCGAGTAGGAAGAGGAATAGGATCTGGTAAAGGTAAAACTTCTGGTAGAGGTGTTAAAGGTCAAAAATCTAGATCTGGAGTAGCTATAAAAAGTTTTGAAGGTGGTCAAATGCCATTATATAGAAGACTACCCAAAAGAGGTTTCAACCCCGTAAACAAAAATGATATAGCAGTAATAAACCTAGGTGATTTACAAAACCTTATTGATAATAAAAAAATTAAGGCAGATGAAAAAATAAATATTAATACATTTAAAAAGTCAAAATTATTCAAAAAAACAATTAATAAATTTAAAGTTTTATCAAATGGTAATTTTAAATCGAAAATTGATATTGAGGTAGATTATTCTTCTAAAACTGCTAAAGAGAAAATTGAAAAAGCTGGTGGACAAATTACTATTAAAAATCAATCTAAATAATGAGTGCCTCAACACAATCTAACGATTTAAGAAATAGAATACTATTCACACTTTTTATCCTTGCTATTTATAGATTAGGCACTTTTGTTCCTCTACCAGGGATCGACCCAGATCAACTTCAAATAATGATGGAGGGGAATCAAAAAGGTTTGTTAGGCATGTTTAACGTTTTTGCAGGTGGCGCTGTAAGCAGAATGGCAATATTTGCTCTTGGAATAATGCCATATATATCTTCTTCAATTATTGTCCAGTTACTCACTGGTGTTTCAGAATATTTTAAAAATCTAAAGGCCCAAGGTGAAATTGGGAGACAAAAAATTACTCAAATAACTAGATATGGAACTGTTTTATTGGCAACTATACAAGGATATGGATTGGCAGTTGGATTAGAGTCGTCAGCAGATTTAGTTATTAATCCTGGAATATTTTTTAAAATTTCAACAGTTACAACTATTGTTGCTGGAACCATTTTTTTGATGTGGCTTGGTGAACAAATTACACAAAGAGGAATTGGTAATGGTATTTCATTAATTATTTTTTCAGGTATTGTTGCTGAAATTCCAAGAGCTTTAGTAACAACTTTTGAATTAGGAAGAACTGGTGCAATTTCAACTGTAATGATAATTTTTATATTTATATTACTCGTTGCAACTATAATGTTTATTGTTTTTATGGAGAGAGCATTAAGAAAAATTCTCATAAATTATCCGAAGAGACAAATGGGAAACAAAATGTATGGAGGAGATTCTTCACATCTGCCTTTAAAAATTAATTCAGCAGGTGTAATACCTGCTATTTTTGCTTCAGCTTTATTATTATTGCCAGTTACTTTTTCAAATTTTAATGTTTCACAAAATGAAACATTTTTAAACATTTCATCTTATTTTTCTCAAGGACAACCTTTATACATGTTGTTATATGCATCAGGTATAATATTTTTTACTTTTTTTTATACTTCAATAACTTTTAATCCAACTGAAACTGCTGAGAATTTACGAAAATATGGTGGATTTATTCCAGGAATAAGACCTGGAGAAAGTACTGCACTTTACATTGATACAATATTGACAAGACTAACAACAATAGGCGCATTATATCTTGCGCTAGTTTGTTTGATGCCAGAATTTTTAATTGCCAATTATCCTATTCCATTTTATTTAGGTGGCGCTTCTGTTCTAATTGTTGTTGTTGTTGCAATTGATACTGTTACACAAATTCAAACGAGGATGATGAGCTCTCAATATGAGCAACTAATCAAAAAAACTAAGTTTGGTAGATAAGTGAATATAATATTGTTTGGTCCTCCAGGAGCTGGGAAAGGCACTCAAGCCAAATATCTTGTAAAAAAATTAAATGGTCATCAAATTTCTACTGGAGATATTTTAAGAGATGAAATTAAAAAAGACACTGACATTGGAAAAAAAATAATAAATAATATGAATGAAGGAAAATTTGTCAGTGATGATATTGTTAATACCCTTTTAAAAAATCATGTTTTTGATCCTAACAAAAAAGAAAAATTAATATTTGATGGCTACCCCAGATCTATTAGTCAAGCAAGAAATTTAGATTTATTATTAAATAGTTCTAATCAGAGGATAGATTATATTTTTTTTTTAAATGTAAACAAAGAAACTATCGTGGAAAGAATAAAAAAGAGAAAAATTTTAGAAAAAAGAACTGATGATGATCTAGACACTATATTAAAGAGATATGATTCTTATGTTGAAACTACTAGACCAGTATTAGATTACTATTCTAAAAATTCAAATTTTCATGAAATCGATGGAGCAATGGAGATTGATCAAATAACCAATAAAATAAAGACTTTTTTGAATGTTTAAGGCGTTGACTTTGACTAATCTTCTTATATAAAAGGCACAATTTATCACAAAAAATATGGCTCGTATTGCAGGTGTAAACATACCACAAAACAAATTAGTTCAAGTAGGACTTACCTATATTTATGGAATTGGAAATAAATTTTCTCAACAAATTTGTACTGAATTAGAAATACCAAAATCAAAAAGAGTTAATGAATTAACAGATGATCAAATTTTAAAAATTAGAGAGTATATTGATCAAAAATTTACTGTTGAAGGCGATTTGAGAAGAGAAACATCATTAAGTATAAAAAGATTAATTGATCTTGCTACGTATAGAGGATCTAGGCATAGAAAAAAACTTCCTGTTAGGGGTCAAAGAACGAGGTGTAATTCAAGGACTAGAAAAGGAAAAGCAATTGCGATTGCAGGTAAGAAATTAACTCCACTTAAAAAATAATGAAAAAAGAAGCAACTGAAAGTAAAGAGCAGAAAGTAGAATCTAAACCAAAAAAAAGTTCTTATTCAAAGAAAAAAAAAGGCAAAAAGAATATTTTAAATGGAATAGCTTATGTTCAGTCTACATTTAATAATACCATTGTATCAATAGCTGATACTAATGGAAATGTAGTTTCTTGGGCATCCGCTGGTCAAAAAGGTTTTAAAGGTTCTCGTAAGTCTACACCATACGCAGCACAAGTGGCTGCTGATGCAGCAGCAGCTAAAGCTTTAGAAGTTGGCATGAAAATTTTGTCTGTTGAAGTTAAAGGTCCTGGATCTGGAAGGGAAACTGCTTTGAGAGCTTTACAGGCCAGAGGTTTTAAAATTATATCAATTAAAGATACAACACCAATGCCACACAATGGCACTAGACCACCTAAAAAAAGGAGAGTTTAATGGAGCAAACAGAAGTAAATTCAAAAAATTGGAAATCATTAATTAAACCTGCAAAACTAGAAGTTCAATTGAGTGATGATAAAGCATTTGCAAAGATCACTGCTGAACCTCTTGAAAAAGGTTATGGATTAACTCTTGGTAATTCACTAAGAAGAATTCTTTTGTCTTCTATTAGAGGAACTGCTGTAACTTCTATTCAGATAGATGGTGTATTACATGAATTTACATCAATTAAGGGAGTGAGAGAAGATGTTACAGATATCGTGTTAAACGTAAAATCTTTAGCTCTCAAAAGTTCATCAGATGTATCAAAAAAATTAATACTTGATGCTAAAGGTCCGGGTGAAATAAAAGCATCTGATATAACAACTGTTGCTGATATTGAAATATTAAATCCAGATTTAGTAATTTGTAATTTAGACGAAAATACTAAATTTCATATGGAAATGTCAGTAGGAACAGGAAAAGGTTATGTTTCAGCTGATATGAACAAACCAGAGGAACCACCACTGGGTTTAATTCCAATAGACTCATTATTTAGTCCAGTTAAAAAAGTCTCTTATTCAGTTAGTACCGCTAGAGAAGGAAAAGCATTAGATTATGATAAATTAACTATGGAAGTTGAGACTAATGGATCAATATCAGCTGAAGATGCGGTAGCTTATTCAGCAAGAATATTCCAAGATCAGTTAGGAATGTTCGTTAATTTTGATGAGCCTCAAGAAGTTATTATAAAAGAACAACCTACAGAGCCAGAGTTTAATAAGAACTTATTAAGAAAAGTTGACGAATTAGAGCTTTCTGTAAGATCAATGAATTGTCTTAAAAATGATAATATTATTTATATTGGTGATCTTGTTCAAAAATCTGAAGGTGAAATGTTAAGAACACCGAATTTTGGTAGAAAATCGTTAAATGAGATTAAAGAAGTATTAACTGGAATGTCATTATATCTTGGAATGGAAATTCCAAACTGGCCACCAGATAATATAGCAGAATTATCTAAAAAACTAGAGGAAGCTATATAATGAGACATAAAATGGGCTATAAAAAGCTCAACAGAACTTCAGAACATAGAAAAGCTCTAATTAAAAATATGCTTAACTCATTAATAAAGTATGAGCAAATCACAACTACATTGCCCAAAGCAAAAGTATTAAAACCTCAAGCTGATAAAATTATAACATTGGCTAAAAAAGATACTTTATCTAATACAAAAAATTTAATTTCGAAATTACAAGACATTAAATCTACAAATAAAGTTAAAAAAACTCTTTCTAAAAGATATGAAAATAGAAAAGGTGGATATACGAGAATTATAAAGGCTGGATTTAGATATGGTGATAATGCACCAATGGCTGTAATTGAATTTGTAGACAGAGATGTTGAAGCAAAAAGAGTTGATAAAAAGAAAAAGAATAAAACCAAAGATACACCAAAAGTAGAAGATAAAAAGCAAGCTACAGCTTAGGCTTTAATTCATATTTTATTTAAATGATGTTGTAAAACAATTATCTAATATTTTATATTAACGAAATGAAAAATATAATTTTTCAAATAATTATAATATTTTTTTTTACAACTAATATTTTAAAAGCAAATCCATCAAAGATTGAAGGTTTAAAATTTTATACGTTAGGTGACGATAACATGCCTTGGTTTAATTTAGATAATGAAAAAGATTTAATAGACTTATCAAATATTGATTGCCAATGGAGTCATGGAAAAAAAACTAAATGCAGAATACACTTGTCACCTTTATATAACTTTCCTAAGGATGGATTATTAATTCAAAATAAAATTGTTAGATCCGGTCATATTGCTTGGAAATTTAAAAACGGTGATGGTGATTGTGGTCAACAAAGAAAATCAGACGAGTGCAATACCTTTAGAGAAAGATCTGAAGTTAGCATGCTAGGATTGAAGTCAAAAAATACATGGTTTAAATTTAGTATTTATATACCTGGAAATAGTGAATTTACTATTCCTATAAGTAATACTATATGGCAAATACATTCTAAGGCAGGTCCAGTAAACTTTATGTTTAGAGTTGCTCCAAATGGAGATTTGCAATGGACAGATTTTGTAAATCATAGTTTTGGAGGTTTTGACACTTATAAAATTTTAGAAGCAAATAATGCAAAAGGTAAATGGAATGATTTTGTTATTAATATGGAATTTGTTGATTGGCCAAATAAGAGTTTTATTAAGATTTGGGCTAATAACGAACTTGTAGTTAATTATACTGGATTGACTAATAATAATATAAGCAAACAGTCGTATATGAAGTTTGGAATATACAAAAGTAATATTAATAGGTTCAATATAATGCATAAAGGAAATCCTCCAAAAAGAGCTGATACAGTTGTATATTACGATTCTATAGCTATAGGTAAAAAGTGCAAAGATCTTAAGCTAAGTAGGGAAAACAATAGTTGTAATAAATTAAAATATAAATGAAAAAATTAATTAACGTAGATAAATCTTTTAATGACATGCGTATTGACAGATTCATTAGAAATCATTTAGGAAAAATTCCACAAGGACTAATTGAAAAAAATCTAAGAAATGGAAAATTAAAATTAAATCAAAAAAAAGTAAAAAGCTCTCAAAAAGTTAAAACTGGTGACAAACTTAATATTTATAATTTAAATTTTGAGGAAAAAATTGAGCAACATAAAAAAAAATATAATCCTAGTAATGAAATTATAAAAGAAAATGAAGATTTAATTATTGAAAATAATGATAATTTTGTTGTTCTAAATAAACAATCAGGAATTTCAGTTCAGGGTGGTACAAAATCTAAAATGAATATAATTGATATATTTGCGAAAAGTAATTTATTTAGAGATGAGAAGCCTTACTCTGTACACAGATTAGATAAGGATACCTCTGGCGTTTTTATAATTGCGAAGAATAGGGAAACAGCCCAACTGCTCACTTCACTTTTTAGATTAAGAAAGGTTTACAAAACCTATTTAGCAATATGTAATGGTGAATTAATTTTACTTGATAAAGGTGTGATAAAAGATGATTTGATAAGATTTGAAAATAAAAAAAAAATTGTTGAAAAAGCTGAAACAAAATATGTAATTTTAGATAAAAATAATAATGCAACTTTCATTCAGCTAAATCCAATTACAGGAAGAAAACACCAACTAAGAAAACAATTATTTAATTTAGGAAACTCCATTATTGGTGATAAAAAATATAATTCAACAAATAACTCTAAAATAAACAATAAAAATCTAATGTTACATTCTTATGAAATAAAATTTAAAATAAACGAGAAAAAATACACTTTTAGAGCTACTCCTCCAGATTATTTTAGAAATATGTTGAAAACTAAAAGACTTAATTTTTAATATTTGATAAAAAATTTTTTATCAAATCATTCTCAATATTTTTATAATTTTGTTTTTTAATCTTATTTAAATTTGAAACCCCTCTGTCTCTGATTCCACAAGGAACTATCTTTTTATATACATTAAGATCATTAGAAATATTTAATGCAAAACCGTGATAAGCAATCCACTTCTTTACTTTTATGCCTATTGCTGCAATTTTATCTATTTTACCAGATTTGTGCTCAAACCAAATTCCAATATTTTTTCTATCAGCAAAACACTTTATATCGTAATTTTTTAGAGTATTTATAATTGTTTTTTCAATTGCAGTTATAATTTTTTTTATATTCCTGCCTCTTTTGTTTAAGTCAATCACAAAATAAAAAACCAATTGACCAGGACCATGATATGTTATTTTTCCTCCTCTATTTGTTTTAATAAAGTTAATAGATTTATCTAAAATTTCATTATCACTAAAACTTGTTCCACCAGTATAAATCTCTTCATGTTCAAGTATCCAAATAAGTTCTTTATCTTTATTTACTTTGATTTGTTCCAATCTATCTTCAAGTATATCTATCGCAGATTTATATTTTATCGGTTTTACTGACTTTTTGATCTCTAATGTCATTATAAATTTGTATTATTTTTATTTTGTATTAATAGTGCCAACTAAATTATAGGTAAATTTTATGACTATAGTGAAAAAAATAAAAGATAAAAAAGTTAACTTTGAATTTAACAAAGAATTCATCAAGGTTGTCACAGATAAAATTGCTACAAATGATGCTGGATTTATTACAAATTCGTTCAATGCTATGCATCCAGCTGATGCTGCTGACATAATTGAACATTTAAGCCAAAATGATAGAGAAAATTTAATAAAATTAAATAGTTTCAAAGTTGATCCTGAAGTTTTTGTTGAATTAAATGAGTCAATTCAGTCAGAGATGATTGCTTATCTATCATCAGATTCAATAGTTAACATACTAAAAAATCTAGAGTCAGATGATGCAATTAAGATTTTAGAAAATGTAGATGAAAAAGATAAAAATACAATCCTTAGCTCATTACCTCCAAAAGATCGATTTGCATTACTTGAAAGCTTAAGTTATCCAGAAGACTCTGCTGCTAGATTAATGCAGCGTGAATTTACAGCTATACCAAGTAATTGGTCTGTAGGACAAACGATAGACTATCTGAGAGAAAATAAAGATCTTCCTGAAGAATTTCTTGAAATATTTATTGTCGATCAAGAATTCAAACCTATTGGTACAGTTCCTTCATCAAGAGTATTAAGAACACCAAGAGATACAAGAATGATGTCTATAATGGCTGAATCTCAAACTTTAATACCAGTTGATATGGATAGAGAAGAAGTCGGTAATTTATTTGAAAATTATAATTTGAGTTCAGCAGCTGTAGTAGATAAGTCTAATAAACTAGTTGGGATGATAGCTTATGATGATGTTTTAACAGTATTAAAAGAGGAAGCTGAAGAGGATGTACTTAGATTAGCTGGAGTAGGTGATGAAGAAATAACTGATGGAGTAATAACAAAAACCAAGAGAAGATTTAATTGGTTGTTATTAAACTTGTTTACTGCTTTTCTAGCAACTTATTGTATTAGTTTATTCGGTGCTACTATAGAGCAAATGGTAGTATTAGCTTTTTTAATGCCTATCGTAGCATCAATGGGTGGTAACGCTGGCATGCAAACATTAGCTGTCACAGTAAGATCTTTAGCAACACAGGATTTAACAAAAAATAATTTTACGAATAATATTATTAAAGAATTTAATATTGGAGTTTTAAATGGAGTTATTTTTGCAATTATAAGTTCTTTGATAGTTCAATTATGGTTTAATGATATTCAGCTCTCGCTAATAATTTCAATTTCAATGGTTTTAACTATGATAGTTGCTGGTCTTTTTGGTATTTTAGTTCCTGTAACATTAAATAAAATGAAAATTGATCCTGCAATTTCTTCTAGTGTGTTTGTTACAACAATAACAGATGTAATTGGATTTGTATCTTTCTTAGGTGTGGGAGCTTATTTCTTATAATCAAAAATTATCAATCAATCTTACTCCATTAATATGATAGGCAATAAATAGTCTATATTTAGATTTTAAATTATCTAATTTCATTTTTTTCTCATCTCTAAATTCAAGATAATCAATTTTAATTTTAAATTTATTTTCAAACTCATATCTGGATTTTGACAAATCTATTAATTTATTAGTTTGTGAGAGTCTTTTAATCTTATCCAATTTAATTGCTATTTTTGATGCTTTTTTTATAGAAGATTTATTTAATAATTTATTTCTTGTTGATAAAGCAATTTTATTATTTTCTCGAATGGTAGGACAACCAACAATATTTATTTTATATTTTTTTCCCAATATTCTTTTAATTAACATGTATTGTTGAAAATCTTTTTCACCCATATAAACATGCTTGGATCTAACAATAGATAACAATCTATTCATCACGTTTAATACACCCTCAAAATGACCTTTTCTATATTTAGCACATAAAATTTTATCAGATTTATTAAGTTTAAAATTTTTCATTCTATTTTTATATATTTCATTGACCTCTGGTAAAAACAAATAACTAACTTTAAGTTTTTTTAATATCGAAATATCTTTTCTTATATTCCTAGGATAATTCTTAAAATCTTTCTTTTGATTAAATTGTGTTGGATTTAAAAAAATACTTACTATTGTTTCTTTGTTATTTTTTTGTGAAATTTTTATTAAAGATTCGTGGCCTTTATGAATTCCCCCCATTGTAGGAACAAATCCAACATTTTTGTAATTTTTTACTGCCTTATTTAGTTCAAAAACATTTTTTAAAATTTTCATTTTTAATAAATATGATTATAAGTAAAACATCTTAATGATTAAACAAGCTATTATTCCCCTTGCTGGTTTGGGTACACGTTTGCTACCTTTGACAAGTGTTTTTCCTAAAGAACTGCTTCCAATAAATGGAAAACCAGGAATTGAGTATATTTTAGATGAATGTATTGAGGCTGGTGTAAGTGAAATAATTTTTATTATTTCAAAAAAAAAAGAGATGATAAAGAAATATTTCAATAATGATAATTTTTACAAATCAATTATAAGAAAAAAGAAAGATCCCAGAATAATAAAAGAGTACAAAAAAATCCTTTTTTTTAGAAAAAAAATTAAATTTGTTTACCAAAATCAACCCATGGGAACTGGTGATGCTGTACTCAAAACTAAAAAGTTTATAAAAAATAATTATTTTTTAATGTTGTTACCTGATGATTTAATTATGAAAAAGAATTGTTCAAAAGAAATGATAAAAATCCATAACAAATTAAAAGGATCTGTAATGGCCAGCATGAAAGTTAAAAAAAACAATGTAGATCGTTGGGGAATTTATTCAATTAAAAAAAATGTTGACAAATTAAATTTTAAAATTGCAGATGTAATTGAAAAACCTAATACTAAAGATGCTCCTTCAAATATCGCAGTTATAGGTAGATACATATTATCAAAGAAAATTTTTCATTATCTAAAAAATCAAAAAAAAGGTAAAGGTGGTGAAATACATATTACAGATGCAATAAGACGAATGATATTAGATCAATATTTATTCATTGGACATAAATTTGAAGGAAATTATTTAGATTGTGGATCTATGAAAGGTTATATTAAATCCGGAATTGAAATTTCTAAGCTATGAAAATTTGCATTATAGGATCTGGTTATGTTGGCTTAGTTACCGGAGCTTGTTTTTCTGACTTAGGTAATACAGTCACATGTGTTGATATTAATAGAGAAATTATAGAAAAATTAAACAAAGGAATAATGTCAATTTATGAACCTGGTCTTCAAGAATTGGTTGTTAGAAATTTAAAAAAAAAAAGACTTTTATTTACAACAGATATTTCTAACTCAATAAAAAAGTCAGATATCATATTTATTTGTGTTGGAACTCCTACCAAAAATAATAAAGCTGATTTGAAATATGTATTTAATGTTACTAAAAGTATAAAATCTAATCTAAACAGGTATAAAATAATAGTTACTAAATCCACAGTCCCAGTTACCACAGCTGACAAAATTACAAAAATCTTAAAATCAAATAAAAATAAAAATAAGCTTGATGTTGTATCTAATCCTGAATTTTTAAGAGAAGGTGAAGCTATTAGAGATTTTCAATTTCCAGATAGAGTTGTTGTAGGTACCAGCAGCAATAGAGCAAATAAAATTATGAAAAAATTATATCTTCCTTTAATTAAGAAGGGTGGAAGATATTTTCATACTTCTAGAAGATCGGCAGAACTAATTAAATATGCATCAAACGCCTTTTTGGCTACTAAAATTACATTTATCAATGAAATAGCCAATTTATGTGAAAAATCAAACATAGACGTTAAAGAAGTTGCAATTGGCATGGGTTTAGATGAAAGGATTGGAGGAAGATTTCTACGTGCTGGTCCAGCTTACGGTGGATCATGTTTTCCAAAGGATACAAGAGCACTTGTTTCAACTGCTAGAATGTTTAATACAAATCTTTCAGTTGTAAAATCAGTAATTAATTCAAATGATAAAAGAACTAATTTATTATTAAATAAAATTAGCAAAATAATGAATAACAAAATTAAAAACAAAAATATTACATTTTTGGGTGTTACTTTTAAACCCGGCACTGATGACATGAGAGAATCCTCTTCATTAAAAATGATACCAGCCTTAACAAGGAAAGGTGCACATATAAATTATTACGAACCAACTGGCAAGAAAAAGGAATTAAAATCTAAAAATATAAATTTTTTTGAAAATATAAAAGACGCTTGCAAAATGGCAGATCTAATAATTATTCACACTGAGTGGAATGAATTTAAGCAACTAAACTTTAAAAAAATTACAAATAAAAGAAATTTTAAAGTTTTTGATATGAGAAATCTTTACTCAAGTTCTGAAATGAAAAAAAATAAAATAAATTATTTTAGTATTGGTAGATAACTAATTAAGATCAAATATTGCATCAACTTCAACCGCAACACCCAATGGAAGGCTATTAGTGCTGACAGCAGCTCTTGCATGCGACCCAGCTTCATCAAATACGCTTTTTATTAAATCTGAGGCTCCATTTATGACTTTTGGTTGCTCAATAAAATCATCAGTAGAATTAATATATCCAGTAAGTTTCAAACATGATTTAATTTTAGATAAATCATCACCACATACTTTTTTTGCTTGAGATATTATACTTAATGCACATCTTTTAGCTGCCTCATAACCTTGTTCAGTATTATAATCTTTGCCGAGTTTTCCCTTAATTAAATTTCCATTCTCATCAATTGATATTTGACCAGATATATATAGTAAATTTCCAGATATTCTTGTAGCAGCATATGATCCAACAGGATCATTAGCTTTTGGTAATTTGATATTTAAATTCTTTAAATTTTCATCTGCTGACATTATTAGCCTTTCTTTTTCTTTTTATTTCTATCGTATTCTTTTCTTTTCTCAATTAAAATTAATGCTTCTTCCATAGTTAATTCAACAGGATCTTTTTCTTCAGGTATAGTCGCATTTAACGATTTGTATTTAATGTAAGGACCATACTGGCCTTTCATGATTCTAACTGGCTTTTTATCTTCAGGGTGTTCTCCTAAATCTTTTATCATAGATGATGAAATTCTTCCTGGTTTAGCTTCAGCAATTAACGTAACAGCTCTATTTAATCCAATTGTGAATAATTCATCCACATTTTCTAGTCTAGCAGATTTATTTTCACATTTAAGGTAAGGACCAAATCTTCCAACATTCACAGTAATATCCTTATCATTTTCAGGATTTTTACCCAAACTTAATGGTAATGAGCATAAGTATTTTGCCTTTTCTAAATCAATATTTTCAATCTCAATTCCTTTAGGGATAGAAACATTTTTTAAATTATTTTCTTCTTTCTTTAATTTTCTTTTTTTCTTTTTAGTTTTTACATTTGCCTCGATGATTTCTTTTTCAAATTGCAAATATGGGCCAAATCTTCCATTTTTAAGAAAAATATCTTTACCTTTATCATTTTTTCCAATGAATTTAGGTTCTGCTAGTGTCAATTGTTGTGCTGCTTTAGATTTTGATAGTGGTCTTGTAAATTTGCAGTCCGGATAATTTGAACACCCAATAAAAGCACCACCTCTAAAACTATTTTTTAAACTTAATTGCCCAGATTCACAAAGCTTGCATTTTCTATTAATATTTCCATCCTTATCGACCTCAAATATTAGTGATCCAAGACTTTCATTTAATAGGTCTAATACTTCTCTGGTTCTTTTTTCTTTCACACCTGAAACATTAGAATTAAAATCTTTCCAAAAGTTCTCTAAAACTTTTATCCAATTCTCTTTACCTGATGTTATATCATCTAATTGATCTTCTAATTTTGCAGTAAAATCATAATCAACATATTTTGTAAATAATTTTTCTAAAAACGCAGAAAGTAATTTCCCTCTATCAGTTGGAAAAAATCTTTTATTATTTATGTCAGCATAACCTCTATTAGCTATTACTGAAATAATACTTGCATAAGTAGATGGTCTTCCAATTCCTAGCTCCTCTAATTTTTTAACTAGACTTGCCTCTGAATATCTAGGTGGTGGCTGTGTATAGTGCTGTTCATCAATATAATCTTCAAACATTACATTACCTTTTTCAACATTTGGCAAAATATTTTCATTGTCATCTTCATTTTCATCGATCTTATACAGTTTAAGGAAACCATCAAATTTTAATGTTGAACCACTAGCTTTGAACATATTTTTATCATCATCTGAGTTGATGGTAATAGTTTTTCTATCAAATTTTGCTGACTGCATTTGTGATGATAAAGATCTAGACCATATTAAATTATAAAGTTTATATTGATCAGTACTTAAGTATTTTTTCATATCCTCTGGTTTTCGAATTATTTCTGTTGGTCGTATAGCTTCGTGAGCTTCTTGAGCATTCTTTGCTTTTTTGCCACTATAATTTAGAGGTTGTTCTGGTAAATATTTATCACCATAATTCTGCATTATAAAATCTCTGAAAGATGTTATCGCATCTTTTGAAATATTAGTTCCATCTGTTCTCATATAAGTAATTAATCCTACCGTTTCACCCTCAATATCAATTCCTTGATATAGTCTTTGAGCAATTTGCATTGTCCTTGATGCTCCAAAACCAAGTTTACTCGATGCTGTTTGTTGTAATGTTGATGTAGTAAAAGGTCCTGATGGATTTCTGTTATAAGTTTTTGAACTTATATCTGTTATGTTATATTTTTTATTTTTGATTTTTGATAACGCGTCATTAATATCTTGTTTGTTTTTAAATGAAAATTTCTCAACCCTAGTTCCATCTAATTGTGAAATAGTTGTATTTATTTTTTCATTTTTGTTATTTTTAAAAATTATATTTAAAGTCCAAAATTCTTTTGGTTGAAAAACTTCTATTTCCTGTTCTCTTTCTGTTAAAAGTCTTAGAGCTACAGACTGAACTCGACCAGCAGATTTAGAACCTGGTAATTTTGTCCATAGAATGGGAGAGATATTAAAACCTACTAGATAATCTAGAGCTCTTCTTGCCATATAAGCATCAACTAAATATGGCTCTATTTTTCTTGGATTATCTATTCCATTTGTAACTGCTTTTTTTGTTATTTCGTTGAAAACAACTCTTTCGACTTCTTTATCTTTTAATAATTTTTTTTCTTCAAGAAATTCTTTTACATGCCAAGCTATTGCTTCACCTTCTCTGTCAGGGTCAGTAGCTAGAATAATTTTTTTAGAATCTTTAGCACTATCTGTAATTTCTTTTAAATATTTTTTTGAAAAACTATCTACTTCCCAAATCATTTTAAAATCATTTTCAGGATCAACAGAACCATTTTTTGAAGGCAGATCTCTTATATGCCCATAGCTTGCAAGAACTGTATAATCTGATCCTAAATATTTATTAATTGTTTTTGCTTTTGCTGGACTTTCAACAATTACTAGATTCATATTTAGAGAACGTACTTAAAACAGTTAAACTGTCAAATTATTAAATTTTTGTCTTAGTTTCTTCTTTATTTATCAAGCGTTTAACGTTTTCTCTATGAGTGTAAAAAATTAAAATAAACATTATGAAGTAAAACATAATGTTATCCTTGCTATAAAAAAATATAAAAATAGGAACACTTAATGATCCAAGAATTGATCCTAACGATGAGTATTTAGATATTAAATATGTAATTATCCAAACAATACCAAAAATAATACCCAAAAAATAATTTAAAATAATCAACATTCCAACATATGTTGCAACACCCTTACCACCTTTAAATTTTAACCATATTGGAAAAACATGCCCTAAAAAAACAGATAATGAACAAATGTAAATAAATTCTGGATAATTTAATTTAACATAAATTATTGGTAAAACCGCTTTTAAAATATCTAGTATTAAAGTTGAGTAACCTAAAAATTTATTACCAGTTCTTAAAACATTGGTGGCACCTATATTACCCGATCCCGTTTCTCTTATGTCTTTTTTTAAAAAAATTTTTGTTAATAAAAAACCAAAAGGAATAGAACCTAATAAATATGATAAAAGTGATAAAATAAAAATTTCCATTTAAATATTGTAAAGCTCTTGTCCTTTTACGTATGTATTGTTTACTTTTCCTTGCAATCTTTTATTTTCAATTGGTGTATTTTTTGATTTAGAAAACAAATTTTCTTGCTTTACCATCCAAGGTTTATTTATATCCACAATACAGAAATCTGCATCATTACCTACGGATAAATTACCTTTATTAATTTTCAAAATTTTTGCTGGATTGGAGGTTAATGCAGCAATAATTTTTTCAAGTTTTACAGATCCATTGTGATATAATTCTAATGACAAGGATAATAACGTTTCAATACCAGTTGCTCCTGTTGCGGCTTGAGCAAATGTTAATCTTTTTTGCTCTTCATCTTCAGGTTTGTGATCTGAAACTATTACATCGATTGCACCATCATTTAATCCTTGTACTAAACTTAATCTATCATCTTCAGTTCTAAGTGGCGGTGACAATTTTAAAAAAGTTCTAAAGTCACCAATATCATTTTCATTTAAAGATAAATTATTTATTGATACCCCACAGGAAAATCTTACTTTATCTTTTCTATCTTTAATAATTTCAACTGCTTTTCCTGATGAAATCTGAGAAATGTGATAACGACAATTATATTCTTCTAATAATGTTAAATCTCTCTCTATGATTATTAGTTCTGCTATTTCCGGTATTCCTTGCAAACCAAGTTTTGTCGAAATTATTCCATCATTTATCATGCCATTTTCTGCTAATTCTTGATCTTCCGCATGTTGCATTATTAAAGATCCTAAATCTTTTGCTGAATTCATTATTCTGGACATAACTCTTGTATTCTGAATTGTTTTAATTCCATCTGTAAATGCTATTATCCCTTTATTTTGCAGAAGACCAAACTCTGTCATATTTGTACCTTCAGTACCTTTTGTTAGAGATGCTGTGGGAAATATATTTATTTTTGATTTATCTCTACCTCGTCTTTTTAAAAAATCTACTATTGAAACGTTGTCGATTATTGGATCGGTATTAGGCATTGTTACAACTGAGGTTACTCCCCCGGATAATGCAGCATTGCTCAAAGTTCTAAAATTTTCTTTATATTCATAACCTGGCTCACCGACAAATACTCTCATATCAACTATACCTGGGAAAATATAATTCTCATTTAAATCAACAACTTTTTCTCTACTAGGAATATTGTTTTTATTAACCTTTTTGCCAACACCTTCAATTTTTCCATCCTCACCTATTATTAATCCTCCTATTTCACTTATGTTGTTATGAGGATCAATTATATTTGCGTTAATAAAGTATTTTTTTTTCATCATTCACAAAAAATTTTTAAACATGCCATTCTTATCGCAACACCTAATTCAACTTGTTCTTTTACAACACTCATATTGGTGTCATCAGCTAGTTTTGTATCAATTTCAATACCGCGGTTCATTGGTCCAGGATGCATAATAATTGAATCTGATTTTGCATATTCTAATTTATCCTGTGTTAGTCCATAGTATTCATAATACTCTCTATTAGATGACAGGAATGAACTACTCATTCTTTCATTCTGAAGTCTAAGCATCATTACTATGTCGCAATCTTTTACACCTTTTTTCATATTTGAAAAAATATTAACTCCAAATTTTTCTATATCTTTTGGCAAAAGGTTTGAAGGAGCTACAATATTAACTTCGGCACCCAACATGTTTAGCAAGTAAATATTAGATCTTGCTACTCTTGAATGTAGAATGTCTCCACAAATTGCAACCTTTAATCCTTGAATTTTTTTTTTCCTATTCAATATAGTTAATGCATCAAGTAAGGCTTGGGTAGGGTGCTCTCTCCTTCCATCACCAGCATTTAAAACAGCACAATTAACTTTTTGAGATAATAGATTACAAGCTCCTGAATCTTGATGTCTAATAACTATTATATCAGGATGCATTGCATTTAATGTCATTGCAGTGTCTATTAGCGTTTCACCTTTTTTAATTGCTGAGTTTGTTATATTCATTGACATAACATCTGCACCCAATCTTTTTCCTGCTAGTTCAAATGAACTTTGTGTTCTTGTTGATGGTTCAAAAAAAAGGTTTATTTGTGTTTTTCCATTAAGTAAATCTAATTTTTTATTTTTACTTTTGTTTAATTCAATAAATTTTTCAGCTTCTTTTAAGATTAAATTAACATCATTTATTGATAAGTCTTGAATACCTAGGAGATGTTTTTGAGAAATTTTAATAGCTTTGGTTTTAGTTGCCATTAAAACCAACTCTATAGCCACAAAGGTTGATTAATGCAAGTATTAATTATTAATAAAATCTATAGCACCCTGTAAGATAAATGCAGCAGCATTTTTATCTATATTTTTTTCTCTTTTAGTTACGTTAATACCTAAATTTTTAGTTAATTTAAACGCCCCAACTGTAGATAATCTTTCATCCCAAAGACTTATTGGAAGATCAATTTCTTTTGATATTGCTTTTGACACATCATTGACTGATTGAGAAGATTTACCAAAGGTTCCGTCCATATTTATTGGATTACCAATAATTATTCCCTTAATATTATTTTCTTTAATAATATCCTTTAATTCATTGATAAGATCCTCAAATTTGGATTTGTTTATTGTTTTAAGCGGTGTGGCAATTTTTTGATTTTCATCACATATAGCTACACCAATTCTCTTTGAACCTAAATCGAGACCAATTAATCTAGATGTATTTAGCTGTTTCTTTTTAAATTCCTCAATTGTGATCATATTGTATATTATTTACTTAAGTGATAGTTTGCGGCAATATTTTTACCATATGAGTATAGATCTTAAAACAGTAAAGCACATTTCGAAATTAGCAAGAATCTCTATTGATGATGAAAAAGCTAACAAATTAAAGGGTGACTTAAATAATATATTTGAATTTATAGAAAAATTAAATGAATTAAATACTGATAATGTTCAAGCTTTAACATCAATTGCTGAGACCACCCTTAGATTTAGAAAAGATGAAATTAAATCAGAAAATATCAGAGAAAAAATTTTAAAAAACTCACCTGAAGAAAATAAAGATTTTTTTGTTGTACCAAAGGTTGTTGAATAATGTCAGATATAACAAGTCAAAGTTTATTCGAATTAACATCGAATATAAAAGAAAAAAAACTATCTTCAGAGGAAATTACAAAAGCATTTATAAACCGCGCTGAAAAATCAAAAAAATTAAATGTTTATGTTACGGATAATTTTGAAAAAGCAATAGATCAATCAAGGAAATTTGATTCTAATCCTAATTTAGATCTTAAACTACCAGGTATTCCTATTGCTGTTAAAGATTTATTTTGCACAAATGGAGTTAGAACAACAGCGGGTAGCAAAATATTAAATAACTTCGTTCCCACATATGAGTCTACAGTAACTCAAAATTTGTGGTGTCAAGGAGCAATACTTCTTGGTAAACTTAATTGTGATGAATTTGCTATGGGCTCTTCAAATGAAACTAGTTTTTTTGGATATGTTCAAAATCCGGTAGGAGAAAATTTAGTCCCTGGTGGATCTTCAGGAGGTTCTTCTGCAGCTGTTGCTGCAAATTTAACTCCAGTTACCATTGGAACAGATACAGGTGGATCTATTCGTCAACCAGCATCATTTACAGGAACTGTTGGACTTAAACCTACATATGGAAGTTGTTCTCGTTATGGAATTGTAGCATTTGCTTCATCTTTAGACCAAGCAGGACCTATGACGAAAAATGTAAGAGACTGTTCTATGCTTTTAGAGGTGATCTCTTCATTTGATCAAAAAGATTCAACTTCAATCGATTACAAAAGAAATCATTATTCAAAAGAATTATCAAAAGATATTAAAGGAAAGAAAATTGGTATTCCTAAAGAATATAGAGTTGACAATATGCCTGACGAAATTGAACAGCTATGGAAAAATGGTATCTCATATGCAAAAGATTGCGGAGCAGAAATTATCGATATTTCGCTTCCACATACTAATTACGCATTACCAACTTATTATATTGTTGCACCAGCTGAAGCATCTTCAAATCTAGCTAGATATGATGGTGTTAAATATGGTTTTAGATCTCCTGGTCAAAATTTAATAGAAATGTACGAAAAAACTAGATCTGAAGGTTTTGGTGATGAAGTTAAAAGAAGAATTATGATTGGAACTTATGTTTTATCTTCTGGATACTATGATGCCTATTATCTAAAAGCGCAGAAAGTAAGACAATTAATAAAAAAAGATTTTGATGATGCCTTTTCTAAAGTTGATGCAATTTTAACTCCATCTACTCCAAGTTCAGCATTTAAAATTGGAGAAAAAACAAATGATCCAGTATCAATGTATTTAAATGATATATTTACTGTTCCAATAAATCTAGCAGGCTTACCAGGTATTTCTATACCAGCTGGCAAAGATAAAAATAATTATCCTTTAGGCCTTCAAGTAATTGGAAAACCTTTTGATGAGCAAAATATACTTAATATTTCTTATGCATTAGAAGATAAGATTAATTTTAAAAATGATATTTCAGACTGGTGGTTAAGTGAGTAAAAAAAGTGAATATCTTATTGATAGAGAAAATAAACAATATGAAGTGATAATTGGTTTAGAAGTGCACGCTCAAGTTACTTCAGAGTCTAAACTTTTCTCGCAATCATCAACAAAATTTGGTGCAGAACCAAACACACAAGTTAGTCTCGTAGATGCAGCATTTCCAGGAATGTTACCAGTTATAAATGAATTTTGTATTGAACAAGCAATTAAAACCGGAATAGGACTTAAAGCCAAAATAAATAAAAAATCTGTCTTTGATAGAAAAAATTATTTTTATGCAGATTTACCTCAAGGATATCAAATCTCTCAATACAAATATCCAATTGTCGGTGAAGGAAAAGTAATTTTGGATATGCCGAATGGTCAAAAAGAAATTGGAATTGAAAGATTACACTTAGAGCAAGATGCGGGTAAAAGTATTCATGATATTGATCCAAATAATACATTAGTTGATTTAAATAGATCTGGAGTGGCTCTAATGGAAATAGTAAGTAAGCCTGATTTGAGATCTCCAGATGAAGTCAACGTTTATATAAAAAAATTAAGATCGATAATGAGATATTTAGGAACATGTGATGGCAATATGCAAGAAGGCTCTTTGAGGGCAGATGTTAATGTATCAGTAAGATTAAAAGGGGAGACTGAATTCGGAACCAGGTGTGAAATTAAAAATGTTAATTCAATAAAATTTATGCAAATGGCAATAATATCCGAAGCAAATAGACAAATAGATTTGTTAGAGGATGGGAAAGAAATAAATCAAGAGACAAGACTTTTTGACACTAAAAGAAATGAGACAAGATCTATGAGATCAAAAGAAGACGCGCATGATTACAGATATTTTCCTGACCCAGATCTATTACCGCTTAAAATAAGCCAAGAGTTAATTGAAAAAATAAAATCAGTTATACCTGAATTACCAGATGAAAAGAAAAAAAGATTTATAGATAAATTTAATCTTTCACCATATGAAGCAACAATTTTGGTATCTGACATTGAAACATCAAATTTCTTTGAAGAAGTTATAAAAAATTCAGATGTTAAATTAGCAACAAACTGGATTACAGGCGAATTATTTTCAGTTTTAAATGAAAAAAATTTAGAAATATCTCAAAGCCCAGTTAGTGCTAAAAATCTATCAAAACTTATTAACCTTATAAAAGATGGAACCATATCAGGAAAAATAGCTAAAACGGTTTTTGAACAAATGATAGATGGAGATCAAGATCCATTAATAATTGTAAAAGAAAAAGGTTTAAAACAAGAAAGCGATCCAAAAGCGATAGAAGAATTGATAAATAAAGTTATTGAAAATAATTCAGATAAGGTCGCTGAATATAAATCTGGTAAAGATAAATTATTTGGTTTTTTTGTTGGTCAAGCCATGAAAGAAAGTAAAGGAAAAGGCAATCCTCAATTAATAAACAAAATATTAAAAGAAAAGTTGAATGGATAAAAATTTCATAATTGATCAAAATATGATCAATTATATTTTTTCACATACAAATAATCTTCACAAAGTACAAAAAAAATTATTAAAATATAACGAAAAACTTGGTCATATTAAAAAATTACAAATTTCAATTCTACAAGCTAACTTCATACAATTTATCATAAAAATTAATAACTATAAATCATATTTAGAAATTGGCACTTTTACAGGTTACAGCATTTTATCTGCTGCACTTGCTTTACCTAAGAATTGCAAATTAATTGGCATAGATAAAAATTTAAAAACTAACAATGAGGCAATTAAGTTTTTTAAAGATGCAAAGCAAGATAAAAAAATAAATCTTATTTGTAACAATGGAAAAATTGCTCTTGAAAATTTAATTAAGAAAAAGGAAAAATATGATGTGATATTGATTGATGCAGATAAAGAAAATTATATAAATTATTTTAAACAGTCTCTTAAATTAAAAAGCAAAAAGGGCATAATTTTAATTGATAATACACTTTGGAAAGGAGATGTCGCAAATCCAAAGATAAAAGACAAATTAACTATAAAATTAAGAGAATTTAATAAATATATAAAAAAATCATCTATTAATAAATATATTTTACCAATTGGTGATGGTTTTACAGTTTGTTGGTAATTATGTTTGAAATCTTAACTTTTTATAAAATATTAAAACTTAATAAATTAAAAATTATTAAAAAAAATATTTTAAAAGAAAATGATAAACTTGATAT
>CABZJA010000015.1 GCA_902525935.1 uncultured Pelagibacteraceae bacterium
GCCGCTTTTCTTGCTGGACTGGGTTTTTGGGCTGGAATTCCATGGGCATTGAAGATGCCTTTAGGTCATCTTGTTGATCTAATCTGGAATAAAAAAAATTACATGGTTTTTGTAGGAGCTTCCTTAATCTCATTAAGTTTAATTATAATGTACGGTTTAATAATTCATACTGAGTGGATGTCATCAATTCTTTCAGTTGAAACATGGTTTGTGATCAGTGTTTTGCTTGCTCCGATTGGTTATGTTGTGCAAGATGTTGTAGCTGATGCTATGACTGTAGAAGCTGTTCCTTTAGTTGATGATGGTGGAAATAAATTTTCAAGAGATGAAATCAAACTTATGCATACAACAATGCAAACTCTTGGAAGATTTGCAATAATTGGTGGAACTGTTTTAGTTGCTTTAGCTAACGTTATCCTTTTTAAAGGAGTAGACGAACTTGAACAAGCAGATAAGATAAGTTTATACGGTTCAATTTATATATATGCTTTAATTATTCCAATTGTATCTGTAATAGGAATATTTCTTGCCTCATATTTAAAAAATCAAAAGAAAAGAAAACTTGTTGAACAAGGTTTAGAGGGTGATCAAGATTATGCTCCTTCAGAAAAAACTGAAGTAAATTGGTGGATATTAGGTGGAAGCTTGGTTTTTGTTATTTTCACTTTAGGTATTGGGTCATTCAAAGTGCCTTTTGCTCAAGAAATTGTTTTCGTAGGCTCAATGGCAATTATTCTATTTTTAATGAATAAATTAGTTAAAGAACTTCCTCAGGATTTAAGACTTACTGTTGTAGGGACAGCAATAATAATTTTTATTTTTAGAGCAATGCCAGGACCTGGTCCAGGTTTGTCTTGGTTTGAAATTGATGTACTTGAATTTAATGAACAATTTTTTTCAGTACTATCTCTTATAGCTTCTGTTTTAACCCTTGTTGGTATTATTTTATTAAGACCATTTATGGCAAACAACTCAATTGCTAGTATAATAGTGATTTTATCAATTGCAGGTGCAATTTTATTTTTACCAAGTGTTGGTATGTATTATGGATTTCACAATTGGACATCATCAATTACTAATGGAGTTGTCGATGCTAAGTTTATTGCAATATTTAACACTGCGCTTGAATCGCCTTTGGGACAAGTCTCAATGATACCTTTGCTTGCGTGGATTGCTAAAAATGCACCTTCGCACTTGAAAGCAACTTTCTTTGCGGTATTTGCATCCTTTACAAATCTTGCTTTATCAGCGAGTGCTTTGGGGACTAAATATTTAAATGAAATTTATGTTATTACTAGAGAGGTAAAAGATAAAGTGACAAACACTATCCTTACCACTGCAGATTATTCAGATCTAGGTGTTTTGTTAATAACAGTAACGCTTTTAACTTTAATAATTCCAATTGTGTTTGTGGTTATAATTCAAAAAACTAAATTTAAAACTTCAGAATAATTTTTATTCAGCTTTATAGCCAAATTCTAAACAAGCATCAGTTATTGAATGATAAAGAGATTCGCCAAAACTTCTTAAAGCAAATATTCTTACTTTTCTTGGATTTGAGCTAATAAAATCAATAGTTATTGTGATTGCGTGAAAAGCTGAATTAGAACATTTTCCTTCATCAAGACCATCTAAATTTAAAGGACAACCTTTTTTTAACACTTCATCCACTAAAGAACCTTCCAATTCCAATATTGTCCTTGAATGAGATAGATCTGTTAATGCAAAATCATCATGACTTAAGTTCTCTAAAATAGATTTTTCTATTTCTTTATTTTTTGAAACGACTAACCAATTATCAGGTCCCATCCATAAAATTCTTGTATTAGCATTTGAAGATACCAAGAGTGTCTCAGGTAAATTTAAATTGTCTATTTTTATTTTGTTAATACTGATTGAAGATTTTTTGTATTTAACAATTTGATAAATCAAAACATCTTTGATTTCTCTAATATTTATTAGCTCATCTTTGCTATTGTGATTGCCAAACAATCCATGTTTATGAATATTTTCTAGTGCAGAAACATTTTTCATGATCTAACTCTTTTTCCTTCAGGGTCAACATAATGAGAAGATATAACTTCTACTTCAATTGATTTATTTTTTAATGGCGATACCGCAAAAAACTTTTTACCTATCATGTTTTTTCCATCTTTCATAATTGCCAGTGAAAATGGATTATTATTTTCTACACTCCAACAAGAAGAAGAAACGTGACCAAGTTTCGGAATAGGTAATTTTGCATTCTGATCTTGGACTATATGAGATCCTTCAGGAATACTAGACTTTCTATCAATTGGAATAAGTCCAACAATTTTTTGTCTGCTCTCTATATTAAATGCTTCTCTTCCTAAAGAATTTTTGCCAATAAAATCTTTTTTCTTTGAAACTAATCCATTTAGTGAAACGTCTAATGGGATTGTTCTACCATCTAACTCTGGTCCTGCAACGTGTCCCATTTCTATTCTTAATGTGGATAAAGCTTCAGTTCCATAAGGCTGATTTCCAAATTCTTTGCCTATTTCCATCATTTTCTCCCACATAAATATGCCGTGATCTGATTTAACATTAATCTCAAATGCAAGCTCACCAGAAAATGAAATTCTAAAAATTCTTGATTGAACACCAAAAAAGTCTGCTTCTTTATAACCCATAAAAGGCAAAGCATCATTTGATACGTCTAGGTCTGGATATAATTTTGATAACATATCTCTAGATTTAGGTCCAGCAATTGCAGCTCCTGCCCATTGCTCAGTTGTAGAAACAACATTTACATTTAATTCAGGCCAAACAATTTGAAGATAATATTCTAAGTGAGATAAAACATTTCCAGCCTGTGCAGTTGTAGTAGTCATATGATAATGATTTTCTGAAATTCTTGTTGTTGTTCCATCATCCATTACAATTCCATCTTCTCTGAGCATTAATCCATATCTTGCTTTTCCAACAGGTAATTTCATCCAAGCATTTGTATAAACTCTATTTAAAAATTCTGCTGCATCTGGACCTTTGATATCAATCTTTCCTAATGTTGTTACATCACAGATACCAACGTTCTCTCTAACATTTTTTGCCTCTCTCTTTGAAGCTTCAAATAAAGTTTCATTTCCTTGTTTATAATATCGAGGTCTCTTCCAAGCACCTGCATCAACAAATACAGCGTTATTTTTCTTATGCCATTTATGCATTGGTGTTTTTCTAGTTGGCATATATTCCATACCTACTTCACGGCCTACAATTGTACCAATTGTAATTGGTGTGAAAGGTGGTCTAAATGTTGTGTGTCCCACTTCAGGAACTATTTTATTTTCTATATTAGATACCAACTGAAGACCATTTAAATTACTTGTCCTACCTTGATCTGTTGCCATTCCAAGAGTTGTATATCTTTTGACGTGCTCTATTGATCTGTAACCTTCTCTAAGTGCAATTTCTATATCTGAAACAGATACATCATTTTGAAAATCAACAAATCTTTTTGGATTTTCATTTTTAGGTAGCGGCATACACCAAAATTTATCATGAGCTCCATATTTCTTTTCATTTACATTTGGAATTGAAATTTCTGTTTTAGTCTCTGTAATTTTTGCGGAAAGATTCGACCCATTTTCAAAACCATGTTTTAAACTTTCTTCTAAAGTAAATGATCCATTGGAAGCACCAACTGATGTCTCCTGTTGTTTTTTCTTATCAGGAATGAATGCATCAATTTTTTCTTCATACTTAAGTTTATTTCCTGATTGTGATGCTAAATGTACCGAAGGTGTCCAAAATCCAGATACACAAATGCAATCACATTCTATCGTTTCCATTTTCTCAAAAGAATTTTTATCTTTAGTAAGTTTACCAATTTTTGCAGATTTAACTTTTTTGTATCCATTTGCTACAATAACACCATGAGAAAATCTTATATCAATTCCCTTTGATTTAGCTTCATCGATTAACTCTGATGAATGTTCTTCTCTTGTATCTAATATGATTGGTTCAACATTATTTTTTTTGAAGTCTAAAGCTGTTTCATATGCACTATCGTTATTAGTAAATATTAATGGTTTCTTTCCAACCAATACACCGTAGACTTTCATATATTCTTTTGCAGCTGCTGATAAAAAAATTCCCGGAGTATCATTGTTGCCAAATACAATCGGTCTTTCAATTGAACCAGTTGATAGGATTGTTTCTTTGGCTCTAATATACCAAAGTCTTTGTCTTGGAGTGAATTTTGATTTTTTTTCTAAATGATCACTAACTCTCTCAAACATAACCAGCATGTTATGGTCATAGTAACCAAAAACTTGAGATCTATTTTTTACTGTTACATTAGGCATAGATTTTAATTCACTAACTATTTTTTCTGCCCAATCTTTTCCTGATAAGTTATCGATGCTTACATCATCTGATAAAAGTGTGCCTCCAAATCTTGGTTTGTCTTCAGCTAAAATTACTTTTGCTCCATTTTTTGCAGCAGCATAAGCGCTTGCTAATCCAGATGGTCCGGATCCAGTAACTAATAAATCACAATACTCAAATTTATGTTCATATCTTTCTTTATCTTTTTCTAATGAAGCAACGCCTAGTCCTGCGGCTTTTCTGATGAATGGTTCGTAAATTTTATACCAGAAACTTTTAGGCCACATAAATGTTTTGTAATAAAACCCAGCCGGAAAAAACATTTTTAAAAAATTATTTATTGCTCCAATATCAAAATTTACTGATGGCCAACAATTTTGGCTCGTTGCTGATAAACCTTCAACAAGTTCCATTTCTGTTGCATTAACATTTGGCTCTGAATGACCATTGAATTCTACTTGAAGCTTTGCATTTGGCTCCTCTGCCCCTGCGCCAAAGAAACCTCGCGGTCTATGATATTTAAAACTTCTACCAACTAAGTGTATTCCATTTGCAATTAAAGCGGATGCAATTGTATCACCTTCATATCCAAATAATTTTTTACCATTAAAAGTAAAAGATATTTTTTTGTTTCGATTAATTAATCCCTCTTTATTTAATCTAAATGGTTGGCTCATCTTATTTCTTCAGTTACTTTTGCTGTTTGGAAAATTTCATGTGTAGCAGTATCTCTTTGCACCTTAATCCATTGTCTACATCCTGCTATATGTTGCCATAACTCTACATGTTTCCCTCTTGGACTTTTTCTCATATAAACAAAATTATCCCAATCTTTACTAGATACTTCTTCATTTATATTCGGTCTTTTTACAGTTGCATCACCTCCGTATGAAAATTCTTTTTGTGCTCTTAAACCGCAATAAGGACATTTAATGTATAGCATTTTTTAACCAATCCAGGTTTTGGTACCTAAACCTTTTTCATCTAAAAGATGACCAGTGGAAAATCTATTTAATCTTAATTCTGAATTTAATTCATGAACTTGATCTTGAGCAATTGTATGTGCAAATGTCCAACCCGAAACAGGAGTTGATTTAAAACCTCCATAACACCAACCGCAGTTTAAATACAATCCTTCAATATGTGTTTTATCAATTATTGGAGAGCCATCCATGGACATATCCATGATCCCTCCCCATGTCCTTAACATTTTTAATCTGCTTAAAAACGGAAATAAAGCTAAACCACCTGTTAAGACATGTTGTATAGTTGGTAAGTTACCTCTTTGAGCATAACTATTGTATCCATCAAGATCACCACCCATTACCATTTCACCTTTGTCCGATTGACTTATATAAAAGTGGCCTGCACCAAAAGTTACTACTCCGTCTAATAATGGTTTCACAGGTTCTGATACACAAGCTTGAAGTACATGAGTTTCTATAGGCAGTGTCATATTTAATTTTTCAGCTAATATATTTGTACTACCTGCAACACATAATCCAACTTTTTTTGCTTTGATATCTCCTCTCGAAGTTCTAATTCCTTTTATCTTTCCATTAACAACATCAAAGCCCGTGACTTCACAATGCTGAATTATATCTACTCCCATATCATCTGCTTGACGTGCATAACCCCAAGCAACAGCGTCATGTCTTGCGGTACCCGCGCTTGGTTGCATTAAGCCTCCAAAAATTGGGAAACGTACTTCATCGCTAAAGTCAGCCATTGGAATTAATTTTTTAACTTCGTTTCTATCCAATAACTTTGCATCTATTCCATTTAATCTCATAGAGTTTCCTCTCCGAGCATACGCGTTCATTTGAGCATCTGAGTGGGCTAAGTTTATTATTCCCCTTGGAGAAAACATCACATTAAAGTTTAATTCTTGACTTAAGTTTCTCCATAAATCCATTCCAAATTCATTAAATCTTGCATTAGCATCGTACATAAAATTTGATCTTATGATCGTTGTATTCCGACCAACATTTCCACCACCAATCCAGCCTTTCTCAATGATAGCTACATTTCTAATATTATGCTCTTTTGCTAAATAATATGCAGTAGCAAGACCGTGTCCTCCGCCTCCAATGATGACTACATCATATTCACTTTTGGGAATAGGATCTTTCCAAGCAACTTCCCAATTTTGATGATTGGAAAATGCGTTTTTGATTAGACTAAATAATGAATATTTCTGCATTCGTAAGTTTTATAAAATTAAATATAAGTTTTTGCTAATTTTTTTTATATATATTTTTTAGATGTTTAAATACGTGACAAAAAAGGATAGTAATTCTGCTCATTAATAAGTAATTAGATTTATGTCAAAATCAGATATCCAAATTGCAAGAGAAGCAAAGATGAAACCCATAAATGAGATTTTGGGTAAAATTAATGTTCCAGATGAACCAAGTGCTTTTAGCCCTATGGGACGTCATATTGCTAAAATTAATTTAGAATATTTAGATAGTTTAAAAGATAAACAAAATGGAAAATTAATTTTAGTTACTGCTATTACACCAACTCCTGCAGGAGAGGGGAAAACTACTACGTCAGTTGGTTTAAATGATGGATTAAATAAAATTGGTAAAAATTCTATAGTGTGTTTACGTGAACCTAGTTTAGGTCCTTCATTTGGAATGAAAGGCGGAGCAGCAGGTGGTGGATATGCTCAAGTTGTTCCAATGGAACAAATCAATTTACATTTCACAGGAGACTTCCATGCAATTACATCTGCTCACAACTTATTGTCAGCGTTAATTGATAATCATATTTATTGGGGAAATAAATTAAACATAGATGTAAGACGAGTAGTCTGGAGAAGAGTTATGGATATGAATGATAGATCTTTAAGATCTATCAATATTAATTTAGGTGGAGTTGCTAATGGTTTTCCAAGAGAAGATGGCTTTGATATTACAGTAGCATCTGAGATAATGGCTATCTTTTGTTTAGCAAATGATCTTGAAGATTTAGAAAAGAAGATAGGTAATATTACAGTAGCTTATACTAGAGATAGAAAGGCTATTTTTGCAAAAGATTTGAATGCTCATGGACCAATGACTGTTTTATTAAAAGAAGCAATTAGACCTAATGTAACTCAAACGTTAGAAAATAATCCTGCCATTATTCATGGTGGTCCTTTTGCAAACATTGCACACGGATGTAACTCTGTAATAGCGACTAAAGCAGGTTTAAAACTAGCTGATTATGTTGTAACTGAAGCTGGATTTGGAGCAGATCTAGGAGCAGAAAAATTTTTAGATATTAAATGTAGAAAATCAAATTTAAAACCTGAGTGTGTAGTTATTGTTGCAACAATTAGAGCATTAAAAATGCACGGTGGCGTAGCTAAAGATGATTTAAAAAATGAAAATGTAGACGCGTTAAAAAAAGGTTTAGTAAATTTAGAAAGACACATTGAAAACGTAAAAAAATTTGGTTTACCGGTAGCAGTTGCTGTTAATCATTTTGTTGCAGATACTGATAATGAGGTAAAAGAGTTAATAAATGCTTGTGATAATATGGGAGTTAAAGCTACTTTATGTACTCATTGGTCAAATGGTGGCGAAGGGACAAAAGAACTTGCTTCACATATTGTTGATTTAATTGATCAAAAACAAGCAAATTTTAAATTTTTATATGATGAAAAAACACCTTTATTAAAGAAAGTTGAAACTGTTGCAAAAGAAATTTATCGAGCAAACGAAGTTGTTGCTGACAGTAAAATAAAAGATCAATTAAAATCTTTTGAAAAAGCGGGTTATGGAAATTTACCTATATGTGTAGCCAAAACACAATATAGTTTTTCTACTGATCCAAATGCAAAAGGTGCTCCAACAGGCCATTTATTACCAATTAGAGAAGTAAGATTATCCTCAGGTGCAGAGTTTATTGTTGTTATATGTGGAGCCATCATGACAATGCCTGGACTTCCAAGGGTTCCTGCAGCAGACTCTATCAAGCTTAATGAAAAAGGTGAAATAGAAGGCTTATTCTAATTTAAAATATTTAACCAATTTTCTAATTCTCTCATCCTTGCATCTTTATTAGAAATTTTATTTTCATCTTCTATAATTTTTACATGAGAGTCTATTTCCATTTGGTCAATAAAGGCTTTTTTTTCTAACAGTCGATCTCTCCTAAAATGAATTAAGCTTACCATTTTGGCATAAGTTATCTCTGGGTGATATTGAATTCCCCATATATTGGTTTGACCAACGTTAAAATTTATACCCATGACTTCATTTATTGGATTTGATGAAAGTAGTGTAGAGCCCACAGGTAATTTTACAACTTCATCAAAATTAAACGCAGGGGTATTAAATTTTTTATTTTTATTTTTATAAAGCGGATGTCTAAGTCCGTTTTCATTTATTTCTATATCATGAGCTATTCCCCTATGAGCGCCATTAGGGCATTTCTTTACTTCACCACCAGCAACAGTCACAGCAACTTGCATTCCCCAACATATTGCGAATATATTTTTTATATTATTTTGACATTCCCTCATAAAGTTTATTTGTCTTCTTATTTCTGGAGTGTCATTGTAAATATTTAAACTACTACCGCCCCATATCATTCCATGATATTTAGTTAAATCTTTAGCTACTTTATTAATATTTTCATCCGATGAAGGATTAACAACATCAATTTCTAATTGATCTGTAAAATAACTAATACTATCTTTTAAACTTTCAGTATGTGTTTTAATTCCACCATCAATAAAGCTTTGATTTTCTTCTTTAAGATTACCTTCAACTATAAGAATTCTTTTCATAAAAACAATTTACCTGAAATACTGTGTTCATAAAGTGCTTTCATGTCATCCTTACCCATTGTCCTTGGATTTGTAGAGGTGGATGGATCTTCTAATGCCATAACTGATAACTGCTCTAAATTTATTTTATTTATATCAATAATTTCTGATAATTTATGTGGTATATTTAATTCTTTTCTTAGTTCTAAAATCCATTCTAAAAAATTATCAAAACTTTTATCCAGTTCGAGATAATCACATATAGAAATTATCCTTTTTTCAATCATTTCTTTATTAAAAGTTAATACATAAGGCATAAAGATTGCATTTGATAAACCGTGGTGAACATTAAATTGGGCATTAATAGGATGGCTTAGAGAATGAATGGCTCCAAGCCCTTTTTGAAAAGCAGTAGAGCCCATGCTAGCTGAAGCTAATAATTCTGCTCTAGCATTTAAATCTTTACCATTCTTAACTGCTTTAATTAGTGAGTTTTTAATTAACCTCATTCCCTCAATCGCAATTCCATCAGCCATTGGATGGAATCCTGGTGCACAAAAAGCTTCTAAATTATGTGCCAAAGCATCCATACCGGTTGATGCAGTCAATCTTGGAGAAAGATCTAAAGTTAAATTAGGATCTAAAATTACAATTGAAGGTAAAAATTTCGGGTGGAAAATAATTTTTTTTATACCTGTTTGTTTATTAATTATAGCTGATGCTCTTCCAGTTTCTGATCCTGTTCCTGCTGTAGTTGGTATAGCAATGATAGGTGCAATGTTAGTTTCATCTGCTCTTTTCCAATAATCGCCTATATCTTCAAAATCCCAAATTGGTCTAGACTGTCCTGACATAAATGCAATAGCTTTACCTACATCAAGTCCGCTGCCACCACCAAATGCAATAACTCCATCACAATCTAATTTCTTAAACTGCCCTACTCCCTCTTCCACATTCTCTCCCACAGGATTTCCTGAAAAATTTGAAAAAACTTGAAGATAATTAAAGGTTTTTTTTAAATCTTTAATTATATCTTGAACCATTTTTAGATTAATTAAATCCTTATCTGTGACAAATAATGGTTTATCAATTTTCAAATTTTTACATGCTAAGCATAAATCTTGAATTCTGTTCTCTCCAACCCAAATTGTAGTAGGATAATTCCAATTAGTTTTCATATTAAAATAATATTTAATTTTTCTGTTTTTCTTAGTACAATATATTTATAATTTTAATTGTAGAGGAAAATTTATCATGACTAAAGTCGCTATAATTGGTGCTGGGCCTTGCGGATTATCAATAATGAGAGCTTTTGAACATGCTGAAAAAAAAGGAGAAAAGATCCCTGAAATAGTTTGCTTTGAAAAACAAAGCGATTGGGGTGGTCTTTGGAATTATAGCTGGAGAACAGGATCTGACCAATATGGAGATCCAGTTCATAATAGTATGTATAGATATCTTTGGTCAAACGGACCTAAAGAGTGCCTTGAGTTTGCAGATTATTCTTTTGATGAACATTTTGGTAAGCCAATTCCATCTTTCCCGCCGAGAGAAGTACTTTACGATTATATCACTAGTAGAGTAAGTAAAGGGAATTTAAGAAATAAAGTTAAATTTAATACAAGAGTAGTTAATACAGTTTTTAAATCAGATAAATTTGAAGTTAGCTATCAAGATAAAGAAAATGATAAGATTTTAACTGATCATTTTGATTATGTTGTGGTGTCTACTGGTCATTTTTCAGTTCCTTTTATACCAGAATATAAAGGTATGAGTTCATTTCCTGGAAGAATAATGCACTCACATGATTTTAGAGATGCAGAAGAATTTAGAGGAAAAAACATTATAGTTTTAGGAAGCAGTTATTCCGCTGAGGATATTGCTCTACAATGTAATAAATATGGAGCAAAAAGTGTAACAATTGGCTTCAGACATAATCCTATGGGTTTTAAATGGCCCGAAGGAATGAAAGAAGTTTTCTATTTAGATAGATTAGAGGGAAAAAAAGCAATTTTTAAAGACGGTACAGAACAGGTAGCAGATGTAATAATATTATGCACTGGTTACCTACATCATTTTCCTTTCTTGGAACAAAATTTAAAACTTAAAACTAAAAACAGACTTTATCCTCCAAAATTATACAAAGGTATTGTTTGGCAGGATAATCACAAACTTTTATATCTAGGAATGCAAGACCAATTTCATACATTTAATATGTTTGATTGCCAAGCTTGGTACGCAAGAGATATTACAATGGGGAAAATAAATATGCCGAGTGGTGAGGATATTGAAAAAGACATAAACAAATGGGTTGCTTTAGAGGAAAAACTAGAAAATCCTGATCAGATGATTGATTTTCAAACTGAGTACACAAAAGAATTGCATGAGATGTCGGATTATCCAAAAATAGATTTTGAACTAATCAGAAAACATTTTAAAGAATGGGAACATCATAAGGTTGAGGATATATCAACATATAGAAATAAATCTTTTTCGTCTCCAGTAACTGGATCCATAGCACCGGTTCATCATACAGCTTGGTCAAAAGCAATGGATGATTCTTCTGAAACATTTTTAAATAAAAATTAAGGATTAATTTAATTTTCTAAAACAAGGTCTAAATATAAAGATGCGCTCCAAGAAAAATTATTCGCTCCCATCACATTACCATTTTTACAACTATAATATTCATGAAAGCCTTTCTCCTCAATTAGCTCTATAGTTCTTTTTTTTAATAGATTTGAATATTCTTTATCTTTATTTTTAAGTCCTTGATAAACTAACCAATTGCAGTTTATCCATACTGGTCCTCTCCAATATCTTTTTTCATTAAACGTTTCATGCTTAGGATCTATTGACGAAAAAAAATATTTTTCGTCAGAATTGTGATTTTTTAAATTTGTAATTAGTTTTTTATTTATTTTATCATCATTGAGATCTGCAAATAATGTAAAATAATTAGTAATAGAGGGTATATTTAAATTGTTATTTGTTTTCAAATCTTGAGACAAAAAATTATTATTTTCCTCACTAAACAAACCAAGCAATCTTTTTTCATTTAGAGAAATAAATTCATTTAGGTCTTGGAAGTCTAAATCAAAACTTTTCGATATTTTTAAAAGATCTTTGCTTGCTTTTAAAAAAATTGCATTAAATCCAACATCTACAACGTTAAATACAGAAATATTATACAATTTGTTTGGATCATAATTAACTTCTCTAAATTGATCCCTAATTGTTATGTATCTATCGTAATCTTTTTTTAAAGGTCTTTCATCAGAGTTTGACACCTCAAGGTCCCTTCTCTTATAATGTAATTCTTTATCAACATAAATATTACTCATTGGCACATCCCATATTGGTGAATTATCATAACCACTTTCCCAAGGATGCAATATAGAGATCAATCCAGTTTTATTTGGATCTCTAAATTTGATAAACCAATCGTGGTATTTTTTAATTTTTTTTATAATTTGAACTACTCTATTATTTTGTCCTTCATTTATTTGTTGATTTTCTAATATTATCTTTAAGATACTTGCAATTACTGGGGGTTGTGTAATTCCAGATGAAGGAATGTTTTTTCCACATTTCCATGTTGTATGATTTGGAAAATATGTTGTGTCGTTATCATGAAACAATATATGAGGAACCATGCCATCATCCCATTGGCCTGCAAGCAATGTTTCCATTTCCTCTAAAGCATAATCTAAGTTAAAATAAGAATAACCAAGAGCTATGAAAGCTGAGTCCCAATTCCATTGAGCTGGATAAAGTTTATTGTTGGTAGGAAGTGTATAACCATTTTTTCTATTATCTAATAGAATTTTCTTTGCTTCTTCTATTCTTTGTTTCATTATCCTTTAACACTTCCTGCGGTAAGACCGCTAACTAAGTATTTTTCAAAATACACAAAAATTATTAAAATAGGCAAAGTTACGACCACCGATCCTGCCATTAAATATTGTCTTGGGGTTTCAGCTCCAACATTGAGAAACTGTATAGCTCTTGATAATGTGAATGTATTTGGTCGGTCTAAAAACATTAATGAAAATAAAAATTCATTCCATGCTATCATAAATACATATAAAGCTACAGATGATATCGCAGGTAAACTTAATGGAAGTATAATTTTAAAAATTATTCCAAGCCAATTTTGACCATCGATTATTCCAGCTTCTTCAAGCTCTTTTGGTATACTTTTAAAGTAACCTTGCAACATATAAATAGCTACAGGTAAAGTTGTGGCTGTATAAACTATTAACAAACCTTCAATTGAGTTTCTTAAACCTAATTGACTAAAAATTGTATATAAAGGAATCACGAGAACAATAGCTGGGAATAAATAAATTATCAGTATTGATGTTGATAAAAAATTTTTTCCAAAAAAATTCAATCTAGCAATAGCATATGCGGCTGGTATCGCAAAAATTAATGTTATAATGACTGTGCCTAAAGAAACTATTGTACTGGTAAGCATATATCTGCCAAAATTATAATCTTTAAATACAACAAAATAAGATTTGAATAATTCTGGCAAACCTTTTGAAAAATTAATACTAAAGTCCAAAGGATTTAATAATAACAATGCCTGAGTTTTAAAGCTTGTAATTAACATCATGTAAAAGGGGAAAAGAATTACAAATGAGAACAGTGTAATTCCAAATAATGTTAAAAAATTAAAGAATAATTTTTGAGACGAATGATTTTTTGACAAAAAGTTTTTGTCGTAGTTTTTGATAGTTTTAAAGAAAAATAATGAAATTAAGAATATGCCAAGACTATACCAAATAGGTAAATTTATTGAGATGAGATAATCAAAGATAGAAAATAAAAGGGCAAGTATAATAATTTTAATATTTAAATTTAATTTTTTCCCAATAAAGAGATTTATTAAACAAAGAATTATTCCAAAGATAAATAATTTATTAAAGTTAAAATTTGTTAATTCAATTCCTTGTAATGTAACTAAAATTTTCCAAATACAAATTAATGAAAACAAAAATAGAGATGAGATAAAACAATAAGTAAAAATGTTTTTAATTTTCATCAGCTCTTCTTCCTAAAAGTTTAAAATAGATAAACATAAAAATTAACAGAAACACTACAATCACAATAGAAACTGCAGAACCAACACCAATATCCCCAATTGAAAAACCTTGTTGATATACATTTATTGGAAATGTTCTTGTGCCTGATGCACCTCCGGTAAGTAAAAAGATGTCTTCAAATTTATTAAAGTTCCAAATAAATCTAATCATGAACAAAATTGATATTACTGCTAGTATCTGGGGTAATGTTATGTTCAAAAACTTTTGAATAGGATTTGCACCATCAACATCAGCTGCCTCATACAGCTCTTTTGGAACTGCTTGAAGACGAGCCAGAATAAATAAAAACGCTAAAGGAAAATATCTCCAAATTTCAAAAATAATTACAGTAGTTAATGCTAGCCTCAATTTAAAATCAAATCCAAGTATATTTAAAGTTACATATTTTTGTCCTAGTAAATTTATTGGTACATCAATAATTTGATAGTTAATTAATAAATTATTTAATGTTCCACTTGTTGGATCAAGTAAAAGTTCCCAGGTATAAGCAAGTGCAACTACTGGTGCAACATAAGGAAACAATAAGACACTTCTCATAAATGTTCTTCCAAAAAATTTTTGATTTACCATTTGTGCGGCCAAAATTCCAAAAACTATTGCACCTATAGTTCCAAAAAAAGTGTAATAAAAGGTTGTTGATAATAGATCTATAAACGCTTTGTCTTTAATTACTTTTTTGAAATTATTTAAAGTAAATTCATAAGTTAATAATATATTTTGTGACTTACCTGATAATTTAGGTTTATAAGATTTTAGTTCCTTTTTCGAAATTTCTTTATTGTTAGTATTTTGGAATACTATTTCTAAATTTTCTCGATATTTTTCTGGCCAATTACCTAACTCACATTTAAGTAAATTTGATTTAAATTGACATTTATTATTTAAACTTATTGGTTCAATATTGTCAGGATATTTGTCTTTAAATTTTACATTAGTAATTTCTTGTATAAGAGAACTATTTCTTAATTTATAAATTATTTTTATTTGATTTGGATTATCTTTAATTGATTTTACTAATTTTTTTGCTCTTGGTTCTGGAATTCTTAAATCTTTAAGCTCTACATTTTTAAAGCTGATCCAAATATTAGAAAATATCGGAAACAATATAATAGAAAAAACTAAAAGAACCGATGGTAATATTAAAAGATAAGCTGTTCTTTTTTCAATTTTTGCAAGTTTTGTACTCATAAAAAAAAAGCGGATAATTAATATTACCCGCTTTTTTTAATTTTTTAAATTACTAGAAGCTAGCTAGTACAGTATTAATTTCATCTACTGCTTCATCTAGCGTCAATTGATCGTCTATGTATTGTCTAGTGATTCTATTTATAAATTTATTGTTAATGATCTTAGATGCTCTCGATAATTCACCTTCTTTAACACCCCATCTATTAGCAGTGTCTAAACCAGCAACAATATTATTTATTACATCTGCTGAATATAGATCTGTTAAAGGAGCTTTTCTATCAACTCCAACAGGAAGTTTACTCCAAGCTGTTGTAAATGCATTTGGATCACTTGCATTACCTCTTCTTACAGGGAACTTACCTTCTGGTGCTATAGATAAAGTACTTGTGTATCCTTCATCCATTGAATAAAGAATAAATTGTTTTGCTTCATCAGTGTCTGCATCTGCTGTTATACCAAAATATCTAACATCTGCCCAAGCTGCACCTTTTACATTATTTGGTCCACTAAAATTAGTTATAAAACCAGTTTTAGATGCTAATTCTGGTGATGTAGGATCACTATTAATTGTTGGTGGAGCTGAGTCTCTTAAACCAGCTAATTCATCCATTATAAATGGTGACCATATTATCATTGGTGTTTTACCAGCAAAATAAAGTTCTCGTGATTGTTTCCAATAAAGTTCTCCTGGAGGACTAGCCTTTGCTAATTTTTTATAAAACTGTAAAGAATTTTTTAAAGCTCTTCCTTGTTTTTTTTGTTCCACCTTTTTTTACAATGTTAACCCCATTTGCTAGCAGAACGTGTTCCAAAACCTGACTCATAAAGTTTTCATCAGTTTTAGTTGCTGCAACAAATCCAAACATTTCGCTGCTAGACAAAGCGTCTATTGCTTTCTCTATATTTGCATAAGTTGTTGGTGGCTCTAAACCAGCGGCTTTAAATAAATCTTTTCTATAAACGACCATTTGCGTCCAGCCATCTACAGGAACAGCAGCAATTTTGCCACCTTTTTTAGCCATCTTTAAAGCGCCTGGAGCAAAAGTATTTTTTCCAAGTGATTTAACTACATCATTATTTGCATCAACGTCTAAAATTCCTGCTTCAGCCCATGGCAATACATACTGTAGTGTATGATAAATTACATCAGGAAGATCTCCAGCTGCAGCTGCTGCAGTAGCTCTCGTTCCTAAATCTTTTTCACCAATCGGAATAACTTCAACTCCGATACCAGTTTTAGCTTCAAACGCTTTAGCCATCTCTTCTTGCTTAGCCATTCTTGCTGGTTGAGTTTCTGTCGTCCAGAATTTGATATCTGCAAATGCAATTGAATTAAAAACAAATGCTATTGCAGAGATTGTTATTAATATATTTTTAAACATATATTCCCCTCTTGTTTCATGTTTCTTAAAGATATTAAAAATGTACACTAATTGAAAGTTTAAATTTAAATGAAGAGCATTAGTTTTTAAAAAATAAAATACTACCTGAGATTGATTTAGGAATTTTTAAAAGAAATACCTTTATTATCAAATAAATGGCAACGAAATGGATCAAAACCTATTTTAACAGTATCTCCTACTTTAATATCTGTATCTCCATCAGTTTGTACTACAAGAGGATCTCCCTCTTTCTCTAAATATAAATAAGTTCCTGACCCTAATTTTTCTACAACGAAAACCTTGCTTTCCCATAATGAGTCTGATTCTGCATTTAATATTAAGTGCTCTGGTCTTATTCCAATTTTTATACTGTCACCTTCTTGAATATTTTCAGAAATTTTTGGTACATTTAACTTTCCAGTCCCCATTACATCTACTTGAGAACTCTTTGAACTTTTACTTAAAACTTTACTATCTATAAAATTCATTTTTGGAGATCCAATAAAACCGCCAACAAATAAATTGTCAGGGTTATTATATAAATTCATAGGAGATCCCTTTTGTGAGACTATACCTTGATCCAATACAACAATATCGTTTGCAAGCGTCATTGCTTCAGTCTGATCATGAGTTACATAGATCATAGTTGCGTTTAGTTGGTCGTGTAATTTTGCTAATTCTACTCTCATTTGCACTCTTAGAGCTGCATCTAGGTTGGATAATGGTTCATCGAATAAAAAAACTTTTGGTTTTCTTGTAATGGCTCTACCTATAGCTACTCTTTGACGTTGTCCTCCAGATAACTGTTTGGGTTTTCTATGAAGATATTCTTCAATTTGTAAAATTTTAGCAGCATCCATTACTCTTTGTTCTATTTCTTCTTTTGATTTCTTTTCAATCTTTAATCCAAAAGCCATATTATCAAATACAGTCATGTGGGGGTAAAGGGCATAAGATTGAAATACCATTGCAATATTTCTTTCTTTAGGTGGTAGATCATTAACAATTTTATCATCAATAGATATTGTACCTGAGTTAATTTCTTCAAGACCAGCAATCATTCTTAAAATTGTAGATTTGCCACAACCACTTGGTCCTACTAGAACAGTAAAAGACTCACTTTTTATATCAAGAGAGACATCTTTAATAACATGTGTATTTCCAAAATACTTATTTACTTTATCTATTTTAATACTTGCCATTTTCAATTTAATATTAATTTTTTATTGTTAATTATAGATTTAATTAATTTTGTCATCAAAGGGATTTTTTTTTGTTGAATTTTTTTTAATACAAATGGAGCAATTTCTCTTGCAAGTTGCTCCCCCTCTACAGTTTCTTTAGGCATAAATTTTCTTTTAGCATTTTTAAATGTATAACCTTGCCCTAAGTAACTTCCCATTTTACTATTTCTACCTCCAGCAGCACTAACGTATAGATCTCCAACCCCAGCTAATCCAAGAGCAGTCTCAATTTTTCCTTTAAAATATTTAGTAATGTATATCATTTCATTTATAGATTTTTTAAACAAACTTGATGACATATTTAAACTATCTCCGGCCCCTATAATCATTGAATAAATATTTTTAATTGATGAACAAATCTCAACTCCAATGACATCTTTCGATATTTCGGTTAAAT
>CABZJA010000016.1 GCA_902525935.1 uncultured Pelagibacteraceae bacterium
GTGCAAAAATTAATGCAAACATTGGCAGACTACAAAAAGAAAAACACATTATACAGATATAAAAAAATATTTTTGATGTAGCTAAACCTTCAGGCATGTACATTTGACTTGAGGAAATAATTGCCAAAAAACAAAATAAAGCCGCACCAAATGTAGTATAAATAATCACAATTCTTCTATCTAAAGCATCAGATAATTTTCCAATTGGCCATTGACTTATTGCTCCAGATATAGCAAATAAAAAAGTTACAATAGAAACTTCTAAAATACTAAAATTCATTGAAGTGGCATAAACTGCAATCATTGAGAAAACTGCTGAATGAGATATTCCACACAAAAATGAACTTACAACACCAAATGGTGATGATTTATAAACTTCTTTGAGTTTCATACCTGATATTTTTTTAAAATTAGGTGCCTTTCTTTTTGTTAAAAGTATTGGGATAAGTGACAAAGACATAAATAAAGATATTAGAATAAAAGGCTGATAGTTTTCTGGTTTGCTAAAATTTATAAAAAACATTCCAATTGCCATAGAAGCATACATAACAATCATATAGATTGATAAAACACTACCTCTGTTTTTATTTGTAGATCTGTCGTTTAACCAACTTTCAGCAACTGTATAAAGACAAACCATACTAAATCCAGAAATCATTCTAAGTACAAACCAGGAGAAAGGATTTACAAAAATTGAGTGTAATAAGACGACAATTGAGGTTACAGAAGCAAAAGCTGCAAAAACTCTAATATGCCCAACTCTATGAATTAAAGATTGTATAATCTTTGCTCCAATAAAATATCCAACAAAATATCCAGAAAATAAAAAACCTGTCGATGATAGTCCAAAATTTTCTTTAACTGCCCTAACACCTAATAAAGTACCTTGAAAACCATGAGCGAGCATTATAAATGCCATTCCTGTAAAAAGAGCCCAAGAGTTTTTTATAATTTTGTTCATAAATTTAGCGGTGTTTATGGGCGATGTAATTTTAAATCAAGACAAATTTGTGACAAAAAGTAAAATAATTTTACTTTGATGACGATTTTATTTTTAAATATGAGTGAACAGCTATAGTAAATATAATTACGAATCCACCAACTATTGTCTCTATGCTAGGCTGCTCTTTGATAATTAACCAAACCCAAATGGGTCCTAAAATGGTCTCAAGAAGAAAAAATAGATTAACTTCCTCGGCAGGTATAAATCTTGGAGCAATTGTCACCAAAACGAATGGAATTGCCACGCACAAAATACACATTAAAGGTATGTAAATTAAGTCTTTTTCAACTAATTCATAACTTTCAACAAAAAAAAGAGCAAATAGAGCTACTGTAAACTTACCAACAACAGCTGAGGGAAGCAAATCTCTATCTTTTGCTGACCTGATTATTACTGCGTTAGTGGCGAGTCCAAAAGATGTTGTTATACCCATGAGATCACCAAATAAGTTACCCATCCCTAAAGAGTCGTAAAATATATATATTACAGAGACTAAAGTAATGGCTATTGCTATCCAAGTCTTCTTATCGGGAACTTCTTTTAGAAATATTGCACCAAGAATTGCTGAAAGCATGGGTGCCATTGCAATCATTATTAATGTATTTGCTACATTTGTATTTTGGATTGAAATTATAAATGTGATGTTGCAAATCGAAAAACTTATGATGTAAAAAATACCTGCATAACCAACATTCAAAAATGCCTTAATAAAATTTTTTTTATAAAATATGAGAAGTCCAATCAATACTGCTACAAATGGTATCGCACCTCTATAAAATAATAATCCCCAAGTATCTATAGATGATAGTCTTATAAAAAGTGAATCTGGCGTAATAAACATCACTGCTATAAATGCAAGGGATGATCCTTTTTGCTGATTTGACAAATTTTTCAACTATAAACCTTTCCAAAAAGTCTTAGCCAAGTTTATCTGAGATAAATCAAAATATGTTTTTATACCTGTTGGTGATGTTATATTTATATCTCCATTTAACTTTCCATCAATGAAGTCTATACCTGCAAAGTAAATCCCGTCTTTCTTAATTTTTTTTGCTATAATATTTGAAACTTTCAGTTCTTTATTATTTAAAAATGCAATTTTAGGTTTTGCACCTTTGCTCATATTGCTCAATATTGATCCTGATTTTGGAACTCTAGATATGGCTCCACAAACTTTACCATTTATAATGAAAACTCTTTTATCTCCAAACTTAATTTTATTCAAAAATTTTTGACACATAATATGACCATGTTTTTTCAATATTTGTTTTATTTTTAATGTATTAAGTTTTCCTGAAATAAGATTTATATCGTTACCACCATAGCTATGAATAGGTTTAATTATTATCTTTTTATGTTTTTTAAAAAATTTTTTAATTTCAAACAAATCTTTAGTAAATATTGTATCAGTCATATAGTTTTTGAAATTTAAAGAATAAAATTTTTCTGAAATATTTCTTACCGAAGTCGGATCGTTAATTATTCTTGTTTTATCTTTGATTCTATCCAACATTAAAGTTGTTGAAATATATTCTAAGTTAAAAGGCGGATCTTGTCTTATTAAAACATATTTTGTAAAGGATAAATCTAATTTTGATCTTTTTAGAATTTTATAAAATTTCTTTTTTGAATAATCAATTTTAATAAAATATCCTTCACTCACTGTTTTTCCTCCTATATTCGATAAATTTTCTGGATAATAATAAAACAATTTATAACCTTTGTTTTGAGCTTCATGAGCTAAAAAAATAGTAGTATCTGTTTTGATATTTAATTTTTTTAAATTATCACCTTGTATAGCAACAATTTTATTGGTCATATAAATCATTCAAATTTTCAGAATTTGAATACTTACTTATTATATTATCAGCATTTGTTTTTTTATTTTTTACAATTTTTTCTAAGTGATCTAAAAACTTTACCTCACTTAATTTTTTTCTATTTAAAAAGTCTCTCTTTTTTAATCCTGATTTCGATATATCTATTAGTCTCTTTGCCCAATAAGATATATCCTTACCCATTAAATTAGTTTTTAAGCCATTTTTAGGAGCATTTTTATAAGCTGTAAGAACTTCATTAGTTTCCCAATTTTTTATTAAATCTAAAGCTTCTTCCAGATTTCCATATAGCAATCCGGTGAATAGGGCAGGACCTGCACATAAACATTCCCATCCGCACGCATCCATTGATCTTAATTCTATATATTGTTTTAATCTGTTCTCTGTAAATATTGTTCCTAAATGTGTATCAAGATCATTAGTACTAGGAATTTTATTTCCAATTTCTTTAATTTCTCCATTCATAAAGTTTTTAAATAAATATTTTTTTCCAGATATATAATTACCTTCACTTTGTAAAAATAAGATTGGATAATTCATAATATAATCTGCATATTTTTCAAAATTTACATCTTTTAAAAAAAACTCAGGTAATCCACCTCTAGATGTTTCTTGCCAAACTTTTGATCTGTAAGATAAGTATCCACTATTACTTTTTTCAACTATAGAGGAATTTGCAAAAAGTCCGATAGATATTGGAACTAAATTATTTGCCAACTTAAATTTTTTTATAAAATCTTCTTCTGAGGTATAATCTAAATTTAATTGCGTGCCCGCAGTTTTATACATCATATCCAAACTTAGTTTGCCTCCAACAGGCATATCTTTGGTCATAACCTCATACCTTTTTTTTGGATTATTAGGTATATCCTCAAGTTTAGATATAGGATCATATCCAGAGCTTACTATTTTAAAATCTAATTTTTCAATTACCTGATTTAACTCAAATAAATATTCATGAGACTCAGCACAAGCTTCGTGGATATTATTTAATTTTGCACCAGATAGTTCTATTTGATTGCCAGGCTCTAAAGTAATATTTTTTCCATTCTTAGTTAATGCTATTGGATTTTTTCCCTCAAAAATAGGTTTCCATCCAAACTCATATAAATTTTCGAACATGTTTTTTATTTTAGAATAATCGACTCTCGTATTTATTTTTTTATCAAAAATAAATTTTTCATGCTCAACTCCAATCTTTAAGTTTGATTTATCCTTTGAGCCTGACTGAAAATGTTCTATTATTTGTTCCTTTGTTTCTATCATTAGCTTATATTGTTTCTTTCTAAATAATCTTCAATTTCCTTTATATTACTTAATTTGTTTGAGCAAGTTTGATTTTTACAAATAACAACTTTTGCCTCTTTTTCTTCATTATCAATATATTTAAATGTAACTCTAGTAAAAAATTTTTTTTGTAAATACTTTTTTATATTAGGATTTAAATTTTGATTTCCATGAATTGTAAAAGATATATTTTCATTACAAATATCCAATGATTTAACAAAACTAAACATTTGTGCAAAGTTTGAGTTTAAAATTTGGTGGAAACTTTTTTTTAAAATATCAATTTTTTCAAACCATATTTTATCGCTAGTTATCATGTATATTTTATTACATAAGTTTAGATATACGCTATTTCCATTCGGTATATTGTTATCATTTAGATCTACTGGCTGAACAAAAAGGTCATTATCTAGTATTTTATTTTTTTGCATTAAGCCTGATTTTTTATCAAAGAAGTACTCCCATGATTTTATTAATATATCTTTTGCTTTTTCGATGTATTTATCGTCACCATCTAATTCATAAATAGTTATCAAAAGACTTGCATAATAAACGTAATCTTCCAAAAAAGCATCAACCCCTGTATCTTGATAGCAATGAAAAATTTTGTCTGACAAATATTTTTCCAATATTTTTATACTAGCAAGAGTATTTTGTTTTAGTTCTTCATTATCAGTTACTAGGGACGAAAGAAGGAGTGTTTCTAATAAAAAACAATTTTGATCAGTTTGAGATTTATCATCAAATAATGGTTTAGTACGTTCTTTTCTTCGATCTAATAATGCTTTTTCTATATTTGAAATTTCCTTAGACTCATCATCTGAAAGATTACTTTTATTTTCTATTAAGATATTATTACCTTCGAAATTTCCCTCTTCAGTTAAAGTATATTTTTTTGCAAATAAATTAAATTTAGGACCCAGAGCATTCTTTAGTTCTGCATAATTCCATACGTAATATTTTCCTTCAACACCATCGCTATCAGCATCATATGCAGACCCGTAAAGATCAAAATCATTTTTAAATTCTGAATTAATAAAATTTATAGTTTGCTCTAACTTTTCTTTATAATAAATATTTTTTGTTTTTTGAAAGAACTTGGTTAACAATCTGATATATTGTATATTATCATAAAGCATTTTTTCAAAGTGGGGGATGATCCAATTTTCATCAACAGTGTATCTTGCTATACCACCAGCTAAATGATCATACATTCCTTTTGAAGAAATATTATAAAGTAAAGTATCAACAGGCTTAAAGTATTCCTCTTTACCTGTTTTTAAATAAAAATAAAACATTGTATCAAATAAATAAAATTGGGGAAACTTTGGAGCTCCCTTGAAACTTCCATTATTTTTATCAAGGTGTATTATAATTTTTTCTAAAAATGGTTCTAATGGTTGATTTAATACTGCTGATCTTTGATTAATTTTACCAAATATTTCCTGCATCTGAGGAGCTTGATCAAGAATTTTTTGTCTATTCTTATTATATACGTCAGAAACATTATTTAGAACTTTTTGAAAATCTGGTCTTCCATGCATTTCTTTTGGTGGAAAATAAGTTCCACCGGTGAAAGGAACTCCATTTTCGTCAAGAAACATTGACAAAGGCCAACCTCCCTGTGTTCCTGTTAAAATAGATAAACTTCTTTGAAAAACATAATCTAAATCAGGTCTTTCTTCTCTATCAACTTTAATGTTTATAAATTTTTCATTCATTATTTTAGCGGTTTGATCATCTTCAAAACTTTCATGCGCCATCACATGACACCAATGACAGCTTGCATATCCAACACTAAGAAATATTGGTTTTTTCTCTTTTTTTGCTTGTTCTAAACTTTCTTTATTCCAGGCAAACCAATTTACAGGATTATTTTTGTGTTGCTTTAAATACGGACTTTTCTCTTCCTTAAGTTTGTTAGTCATGTTTTCTTATATAAATTAGTGATGATAAAAAGGTTTTCTATCAAATATCTTTTTCACCATTGGTTTAAACTCTTCTAGAGACATAGATTTATAATTAGGATCAAAGGAAGACTGATCGTACTTTTCACAAAAATCAACTGTATCTTTATAATATTTGTGATCTTTGAATTTATCTCTAGCATTTCTATCGCCACCCAAATGATGAGCACTGTAATAAGTTTGAAAAAGTCCATGATGCAGGATTATCCAATATGTTTTTTCTGAAACATATGGTCTTATTATTGAAGCTGCATATTGAGAATGATTCATAGGTGCCAAATCATCTCCTATGTCATGAAGTAAGGTTGCTACAACCATTTCTTCACTTTCACCATTCTTGTATGCTCTTGTGGCTGCCTGCAAAGAATGCTCTAATCTAGTTATTTGATAGCCTTCAAGTGTAGTAGTTTGACTAGCAAGATATTTTATTAATCTATCAGCTGTATTACGTTCAAAATTTTTTTCATACTTTTCTAATAATTCATAATCTTCCCTTGAACCATTTTTCATTTCAGTAAAATTAACTTTTTTCATTAATTACTCGATCCTGTACTTAATAAAGATAACTGTGTTACTTTATTCTCCCCAAGTTCATCAATTATTTTTACTGGATAATCACCAGTAAAATGATGATCAGTCAACTGAGGATAAGCATCATTTCTCTTATCAAAACCCATTCCTCTATACAAACCATCTAAAGTTAAAAATTTAAGTGATTTTGCTTTTATAAATTCTTTTATTTCACCTACTGATTTGTTTGCTGCTAATAGTTCTTTTTTTGTAGGTGTATCAACTCCATAAAAATCTGGGTATTTTATTTCTGGACTTGCTATCCTCACATGTATCTCTTTAGCGCCATTATCATATAACATTTTTACAATCTTTGATGAAGTAGTCCCTCTAACTAAGGAGTCGTCAACCAAAATTATTTTTTTATTTTTTATAACTGAAACATTTGCATTTAATTTTAATTTAACTCCTAAACTTCTAATCTGTTGTGACGGCTCTATAAAAGTTCGACCAACATAATGATTTCTTATTAAACCTAAATCAAAATTTATTTTTTTTTCTTCAGCATAACCCAATGCAGCTGCATTACCAGAGTCAGGTACTGGCACAATTAAGTCAGCATCTAAATTATCTTCTTTTGCTAATTCAACTCCAAATCTTTTACGATATTCATAAGCTGTTTTGCCATTTAAAATACTATCTGGTCTCGAAAAATAAATATATTCAAATACACATGGTCTCACTTTTTTTTGAGGAAATGGCTTAATACTTTTTAATTCATCATTTTCTACATAAACAATTTCACCATTTTCAACATCCCTAACAAACTTTGCACCGATAATATCAAAGGCACATGTCTCAGACGCAAAAACATAAGAGTTTTTTAATTTTCCAATAACCAGAGGTCTTATTCCATAAGGATCTCTTACCCCAATAAGAGTATTTTGTGTCATCATAACTAATGCATATCCCCCTTGAATTTGAAATAGAGCATCAATAACTTTATCAATTGTCTTTGGTCTTTTTGATTTGGCTATAAGTTTTACTATCGTTTCTGTATCTGAGGTTGTGTAAAAAATAGAGCCTTCTTCAACCATTTTATTTCTAAGTGTTATTGCATTCGTTAAATTTCCATTATGTGCAACTCCAATTCCACCTGAATTAGTATCAGCAAAGAATGGCTGTACATTTCTCAAAGCAGTTCCTCCAGTTGTAGAATATCTATTGTGTCCTATCGCGTAATTGCCAGGTAAGTTTGTTAAAACTTTTTCATCATTAAAGTTATCACCAACTAGACCAAATCTTTTCTCAGAGTGATATTTTTCACCATCAAATGATACAATTCCACAACCTTCCTGACCTCTATGTTGTAACGCATGAAGTCCTAAAGCAGTTAGAGTTGAAGCTTCTGGAGTATTACTTATACCAAAGACAGCACATTCTTCTTTTAATTTAGGATTATACATCTTGAACTTTTTCTTTAGCATCTTCATATTGTTTTTGATTTGGAAATACCTTTATAAGATAGATACTACCTTTTTCAACCCAAGGAAATGTTAACGAATCTGTTAAATTTAAAGACCATTTTTTGCTATCGTAGACAACGTCAATAGCTGTGAACAAACAAACAATTAAAACATAGCTCTTAGCGATTCCAAAGAAAAATCCAAAAACCTTATCGACCGAACCTAATCCGGTGTAAGTAATAACTTTACTTATTGCTTTATTTGCTAAAAGAATAAGAAATATTATTAAGATAAATAATATTAAGCCTACAATTATATCAAGAATATATTCACTATCTAAAATACCATCAAAGTAAGGTTTTACTTTTGGAAATAAATAAATTGTTAGAATATATGCCAAAACCCATTTAGCAGCTGATAATAAACTTAAAACAAATCCTTTTCTAGATCCTTGAATTAAAAAATAAATTGTTAATACAAAAAAAATATAATCAAATAATGTTACTTGTATTAAAGAGTCCTGAATTGATTCAATCATTAATTAAATGGTTTAATTTTAAGCAATAGAGAAGGTAAAAGTGTTAAAACCGAAACCATTGCAAGCAACATAGCAATTCCTGTGAATACACCAAAGTAAATTGTAGGTATAAAATTAGACATTATTAAAATCGAAAATCCAAAAACTATTGTAATAGATGTATTTAAAATAGCTTTACCGACTGTCGAATGACATAATTTTAAAGTACTATTATAGTTTCTTAACTTTGCATACTCCTCTTTAAACCTGTAAATATAATGAATACTATTATCTACAGCTATACCTATTGTTATTGCGGCAATGGTTATTGTCATCATATCTAGTGGAATTCCTAACAGCCCTATTAAACCTAATATAAAAAAAGCTGCTATAAAATTTGGCACAACACCTATTAAAGCTAATTTTAAGTTTTTGAAAAGAATTATAAACATTATAAAAATCCCAAGCATAACAAAACCAAGAGTTAAAATTTGAGATTTAAATAAACTTTGTAATAAATTATTAAAAAGAATTAAAACCCCTCCCAATTTAAATTCATCTTTTTTTAAATCTAGTTTATTTACAAGATCAGAATTTATTTTAATCAATAAATCATTTCTTCTTAAATTATCTAAAGAATCTTTTATTCTTAAGCTTATTCTAGCTTCAGAGTCTTTTATAGAAATATAGGGATCTACAATCTCTTTTTTTATATTATCTGGTATTTTTGTATACAAAACACCCATTTCTAGAGAGCCTAATTCTTTGTTGTTATTTAGTTGAGTGGCGACATCAATAATTGAGGAAAAAGAAAGAACTTTTCCAACAGGCTCTAAAGAGTCTAAATAATTATGAACCTTTTTTATTTTATTTATTTTATCTTTAGTAAACCAATATTTATCATCATTTTCATCTTCGTCTCCCCAATCATCTTCTTCGTCATCTGATTTTTGGTCATTCTCAACTTTTTTTGGAAATTTCAAAATTACTTCAAGAGGTGTTGTGCCTCCTAATTTTTCATCAATAAGCTTCATTCCTTTGTATATTTCTGTATTTTTATCAAAATAATTTATAAAACTATTCTCTACCTCAAGCTTTGAAATCCCAAATATACTTAGAAATATAATTATTATTGTTGTTCCAAAGATAGTATTTTGACTTGAAACTGAAATTTTACCAAAAAAATTAGTTATAACAGAACCTTTTTCTCTCTTAAGTGAAATCTTATTAAACTTCAGTAAGTTAATTAATGTTGGCAACAAACTAAAGGTAATAAGAAAGGAAATAATCAAACCAAAAGTCATCATGAAACCAAAGTCAATTATTGGTTTTATTTCACTGAAAATTAAAGATAAAAAAGCAAATATAGTTGTCAAGGCTGTATACAAAATAGGCCAGAACATCTTACTTGTTGTTAAAGAAATAATTTTAAATTTGTTTAATCTTGGAAACTGTTTTGAAAGCTGAAGATACCTTGTGCTAATATGAATATTCATAGCCATAGTTAATATCAACATTAATGCTATAAAATTTGATGAAATAACTGTCACCTTCCATCCTAATAGACCCAAAAGACCAGTCATTATGACTACTGAAAAAAAACAACTGCTTATAGGAACAATTACCCATACCAATTTTCTAAAAACATACCATAGAGTTGCAACAATAAAGAAAAAAACTCCAAGCCCAAAAACAATTATATCATTTTTAATAAAAGTCATCATGTCATCTGCAATCATCGGAATGCCACCCAAATGAATTTTACTTGTTGAACTAAAATTTTTAATAACTTTTCTTATCTCTAAAATATTTTTATGGTTTTGTTTTTTTAAATTATCTTTATATATCTCTTCATCTTCTTTAGTTTTAAATTCTTTAGTTTTGACCTTTGATTTTAAATAAACTATAATGCCAGATGTTTTGCCATCTTCACTGATTACAAAGTTTCTGAAAACAGGACTGTTCAGTATTTCATTAAATCCTCTTTCTTTATCAATACCTTCTGATCTGAGCGTTGAATAGTTTTGTAGTCTTTCAATTAGTGGCTCGTCAGAGCTGCTCAGTAAAGGAATATCTAATAGTGTGATTACACTATGTACCCAATTAAGTTCTTGAATTTGTCTCTTTAATTTTAGAAGATTGTTAATTGAAGCTTCATCAATCATATTTTGTTTTGGTGTATAGGTAAGAACCAAAAATTCCTTTGCACCATATCTATCGTTTATTTCATTTAGATACTTTAAGTCAGGATCACCTTCTATTAATAAAGTGTCAGAGGATGCATCAAGTTTGAAGTTTTTAGAATAATATCCAAAAAAACATAAGCAAATTATTAATAAAAATAAAATTAAGCTTGGTTTTTTTAGAACAATATTTTGATAAAATTTGGCTAACATTAACTATTAGCTTTTATAATTTAATTTAATTATTTTGAATATCTTTAAATTTTGTAAACATCGCTTCAAATTCAAGCATTACATTACCTGTTGGACCATGTCTTTGTTTTTGAATTATTAATTCAGCTAAATGCGATACTTCATTCATTTTTGCTTGCCATTCAGCATGTTCTACTGTTGCTGGCCTTGGTTCTTTTCCTTGTAAATAATAAGATTCTCTATAAACAAACATAACTACATCAGCATCTTGTTCAATTGAACCAGATTCTCTTAAGTCAGATAATTGCGGTTTTTTATCATCTCTCTGTTCAACTGCTCTTGATAATTGAGAAAGTGCAAGAACTGGTACGGCCAACTCCTTTGCTAGAGCTTTTAATCCTTGTGTGATTTCTGAAATCTCTTGAACCCTTCCATTATTTGAATTTGATGCTCTCATTAATTGAATGTAATCAATTACCACCATATCTAAACCATACAATCTCTTAATCCTTCTAGCTCGATTACTTAAAGCCGCAATTGTTATCGCGGGGGTTTCATCAATATACAAAGGGAGTTCAGATATATCTTTTGAGGTTTCGATAAATTTATCAAATTGTTCTTCTGATATTTTCCCTCTTCTAATATCATTTGATTTTATTCTAGATTGTTCTGCAAGAATTCTTGTAGATAATTGTTCTGACGACATTTCTAATGAAAAAAAAGCTATAGAACTTTTTTCTCCAGTTTCCTGAATTTTTTTTGCGGCGTTAAAGGCAATATTAGTAGCCAATGCTGTTTTACCCATTGATGGCCTTCCTGCGATGATTACAAGATCTGATTTATGTAGTCCACCAAGCCTATCATCTAAATCTTTTAATCCCGTTGGAACACCAACTATGCCCTCCTCATTTTTATAAGCATTTGATGCCATTTCAATAGTTTGTCTCATAGCCTCATCAAATTTAATTAATGATGAGCTAAATGATCCTTTTTCAGCAAGATCAAAAAGAGACTTCTCGTAATTCTCAATTATTTTTTGCCCATCGCTACCTAAGTCATTTAATTTAGCTTGATCTATTACCTCTCCAGAAATTTTAATTAATTCTCTTTTTACATAAAGATCAAAAATAAGTTTTGAATACTCAATTGCTTGCCTTGAAGATGTAGAGAACTTTGTTATTTTAACCAAATATTCTGGAATATTTAAATCATCCTTTTCTTTTTCAAAATAATTTTTTAAAGTTATTGGATTAGCTAAAAGACCTCCATAAATTAGTTTTTCTAATGCTTCAAATATTTTTTTGTGGATTGGATCATAAAAATTTTTATTTGATATTATTAAACTAACATCATCAAAAATTTCGTTAGTTAAAAGTATTGATCCTATTACCGACTGCTCTGCTTCAATATTATTTGGTAATTCTTCAGATTTACTTTTAATAATATTTAGAGGTTGGGACATATTGAAATTTATTTTTTTTTAACAAAATAACAAATATTTTTATTGGTTGGGGAAAAAAATGTATAATTATTGATTTTCTTCTAGAGGAATAACTTTAATTTTAATTTTTGACTGTACCTCAGTATGTAGATTTAATACTACATCAAAAGTTCCCAATGATTTAATTTCTTTAGTAGGCTGTATCATTGAAGGGTTTATATCAATTTTGTCCTTTTCCATTAGAGTTTTAGAAATTTCGGTTGGTTTTACTGAACCATATAATTCTTTATTTTCGGTACTTAATTTACTTATTATAAATTCCTTATTTTTAATTTTTTCATCAATTTCTTTTGCTAAATTTTTTTTATCTTGATCTTTTTTACCAAGTTCACTCTTAATTTTTTCGACTTCTTTAATATTTTCTTTTGAAGCGAATAAAGCTTTTTTTTGAGATATTAAAAAGTTTCTTGCAAAACCTCTCTTTACATCAATAATTTCGCCAATAGACCCAACCTTTCTAACATTTTCTAACAAAATAACTTTCATAATTATAACAACGCTAAGTTTCGTGCTCTTTTAATTGATAAAGACAGAATTCTCTGTTTTTTTTGACTCACAGATGTAATTCTTGAAGGTAGTATTTTCCCGTTCTCTGAAATGTACCTTTTCAATAATTTGATATTTTTGTAATCAACTGCAGGTGCACCTTTACCAGAGAGTGGACATTTTTTTTTAAATTTATATTTTTGGTTCTGAAAAACACTGAGCTTAGAAAAATTGTTCTGAGAACCTTTTTTTTTTAAGTTTTTTTTTTTCATGCTTTAATAGCTTTTGTTATTTCTTCATTTTTTTTAAAATAATCTGTATCAACATCCAGTTTTTTTACTTTTACTGTTAAATATCTAAGTAAGTTTTTGTCGATTTTTTCACTTTTCTCAAGCTCCCTTATAGTCTTGCCAGATCCCTCTATTTTAAAATGAAGATAATTCCCTTTTTTGTTTTTTTTGATTAAGTAAGAAAGATGCATTAAACCCCAGCTTTCAAATTTAATTATATTGCCATCATTATCTTCAATAATTTTAGTATATTTATCTCGAATTTGTTTAATCTGGCTCGGAGAAGTGTCTTGTCTTGTGATCAAAGTATGTTCGTAAAAGTTCATAAATATTTATAGAAAAATTGACGATATACTATTATAAATTTTTAATTACAATATAAAAAAACACTTAATTTAATTACATTTTTATGTTTTCTGTAATATTTCCTGGTCAAGGTTCGCAATTTGTTGGTATGGGCAAAGATTTTTATGAAAACTTTAGTTATGTCAAAGAATACTTTGGGAATGCAGATGAATTATTAAAAAAGAATTTAAGCAAAATAATTTTGGATGGACCAAAAGATGAGCTAGATAAAACAGAAAACACTCAATCTGCAATTTTTTTAGTTAGTTATTCTATATTTAATGTTATTAAAAAAGAAACTGAATTCAGTATTAATAAAGCAAGTTTTTTTGCTGGCCACTCTTTGGGTGAGTATTCAGCTTTATGTTGTGCAGGATCTATCAACTTTGACCAAACTATAAATCTTTTAATGCACAGAGGTAAGGCTATGCAAAATGCAGTACCAAACGGTGAAGGAGGAATGCTTGCTGTTCTTGGAGTTGAAATCGATAAAATAAATTCAATTTTAAATGAAAATATCAAAAATTTTACTTGTTATATAGCTAATGACAATTCAAAGGGTCAAGTAGTAATGAGCGGAAAAATTAATGATCTTGACTCTTTGAGCAACGAATTAAAAAAAAAAAATATAAAATTTGTAAAACTGCCGGTTAGTGCTCCATTTCACTGCCCCCTTATGAAAAATGCAACTATTGAAATGGTTAAACGAATTAATGATACAAATTTTATCAATCCCATTGTTGATATCATATCTAACGTCACTGCAACGCCTCAAAACAATGCAAAAGATATTAAAAGATTGCTTATTGAACAAATAGAAAAACCAGTAAAATGGCGAGAAAGTATAGTAAATATTATTGATAATGATGTTAATAAGTTTATAGAAATTGGACCAGGTAAAGTTCTCTCAGGACTAATAAAAAGAATTAATAGAAATGTAAAACTAAATCAGGTAAATAATTTAACAGATATAAATAATTTCACAAATGATTGATCTTAAAAATTTGAATGTAATTTTAACTGGCGCAACAGGAGGAATTGGTGGGGCAATACTAGAAAAATTATATAATTATAATGCTAAAATTATAGCAACTGGAACAAATGAGCAAAAATTAAAAATTATTAAAGAAAAATACAAAAATGTTATTACCAAGAAATTTGACATTTCAGATCATACACAAATAGAACAGTTTATAGATGAATGTAACGAATTACTTGAAAATAGAATTGATATTTTGATAAATAATGCGGGAGTTACTCAAGATAATCTCACAATAAGAATGAAAAAAGATGAGTGGGATAAAGTCATAGATTTAAATTTAACATCTAACTTTCTAATAACAAAAAATGTAATAAAAAAAATGCTTAAAAATAAGAATGGTAAGATTATAAATATTACATCAGTTGTAGGACATACTGGTAATTTAGGTCAAGCTAATTATGCAGCTTCAAAAGCTGGATTAATAGGAATGTCAAAAAGTCTAGCCTTAGAATATGGAAAAAAAAATATTAAAGTTAATTGTATATCTCCAGGTTTTATAAAATCTGAAATGACAGACAAAATAAGTGAAAATTTTAAACAAGTATTAGAAGGCAAAATATCATTGGAAAGATTTGGAATGCCCGAGGACGTAGCTAATGCAGTGCTTTTCCTGTCTTCAGACTTATCAGAATATATTACAGGAGAAACAATTCATGTTAATGGAGGCATGTATTTTAGTTGACAAAATAGTATAAATACTTATTAACAAATTTAACAAGTAAGGAAAATATGTCAGATGATATTTCAAGCAAAGTAAAAAAAATAGTTGCAGATCATTTAGGGATTGATGAGGCCAAGGTTACAGAAGAGTCAAGTTTTATTGATGATTTAGGAGCAGATAGTTTAGATACAGTAGAATTAGTAATGGCATTTGAAGAAGAATTTGGTTCAGAAATTTCAGACAGCGATGCAGAAAAAATACTAACTGTTGGAGATGCTGTTAAATTCATTGAGAATAAAGCAAACTAATTTTACACTCTAATGACCAGCTTTAAAAAAGGTGGGATATATATTTTATCTTCTCCGTCTGGCGCTGGCAAAACGACACTGGTAAAAAAAATTTCAAAAAACAAAAATTTTTCAGTATCAATTTCCCACACAACAAGATTCCCAAGACCAAATGAAAAAAATGGAAAAGATTACTTTTTCACATCAAAAAATAATTTCAAAAAACTTATAAAAAAAGGGGAGTTTTTAGAGCATGCCAAAGTTTTTAATAATTATTATGGATCTTCAAAAAAATATGTAATTGAAAATCTCGAGGCAGGTAAAAATGTTATATTTGATATTGATTGGCAGGGTACAAGACAAATAAGAAATAAAAAATTAAATTTTAAATTATTAACAATTTATATTTTACCACCTTCAAAAAAAGAATTAATTAACCGGCTCATAAAAAGAGAAAAAAAAAATATGAAAACAGTAAAAAAAAGAATGAAAGAATTTAAAAAAGATTTATCTAAATGGAAAGAATATGATTTTATTGTTATTAATGATAATTTAAAAAAATGTTACGATAAAATTATGCAGGTAATAAAAAATAAAAATAAAAAAAACTTATTTGATTATCAATTTATAAAAAATCATGTAAAAAATTTAGAGTTTTAAATTTTCGTAATATCTGCAAATCTCTATATATTTTTTTAATGATAAGTTCTGAGGTCGTAAGTTTAAATCTAATTTTAAATTTATCGCTACATCTTCATAGTCCTTGAAAAGAACTTTCATTGGTTTTCTAATCATTTTTCTTCTTTGATTGAAAAATAAGTTAGTGATGTGCTCTAAGTTTTTAAATTTATCTAAATTTTCATAGTTTGCTTTTGGTGATAATGTTACCAAGCTACTCCAAACTTTAGGAATTGGATAAAAACTTTCAGGAGATATATCAAATATTTTAGATTTAGCCATTTTCCATGAAGATATTATGGATAGTCTTCCATAGTTTTTAGTATTTTCTTCAGCTATAATTCTATCAGCAACTTCTTTTTGAAAAACAAATATAAACTGTCCAAATTTTTTATTTAAATTTTCAACTTTTATGAATGATATTAAAATTTTTGTTGAAACATTATAAGGTAAATTACCAAAAACCTTTATTGGTAAATCAAATTTAAAATCGTTATAACAGTCTAAAATATCTTTATTAATAATATTTATTTTATCTCCAAATTTTTTATAGAGGAGAACTGTTAAATTTTTATCTTTTTCAACAACATATATTTGTTTTGGTTTTTTTTTTAATATAATTTCTGTCAAATTACCTGTACCTGGTCCAATTTCTAAAACTATATCTTTGCTTGTCAGGTCTGCTGTATCCACTATTTTTGTTAAAATACTTTTATTGTTTAAAAAATTTTGCCCTAAACTTTTTTTAGGTATTAAATTCATTTAATTTTTTCTGCAAATTTCATTGCGTAAATGAAAGATGAAGGATCAGATACGTTTTTACCTAACATATCTGAATTAGGGCCATGATCTGGTGAAATTCTTATAAATGGAAGACCAATTGTTATATTTATTGCTTCAAAATTAAATATAGTTTTTATGGGTGTTAACACTTGATCATGATACATTCCTATAACTAAATCGTATTTATTAATATTTTTTTTAACAAAAAATGTATCACTAGAAAATGGTCCAAAAATCTTAATACCAGAATTTTTTAAATACTTAATTGCAGGAGAAATAATTTTATCTTCTTCACTAAACTTGTCAATTGTTTCACAGTGAGGATTCAGTCCAAGGACAGCAATTGTTGCATTTTTTTTAAGAACGTTTTTATAAAAGTTATTTAGTCTAATCACCTTTTTTTGAATTTTTTGTATATTTATATTGTTTGCTACGTTTTTTATAGGGATATGAGTAGTTATTGGCGAAACAGAAAATTTTTCATTGTAAATAAGCATCACTTCATTTGTTGAGCTAGTCTTTTGAGATAGGTATTCTGTAATACCTGAATATTTTCTTTTTAAAAAAGTTTTTTTTGAGATAGGTCCATTTATTAAAATGAATTTATCTTTTTTATTTTTTATAATTTCAAGAGATTTCTTAAAACAATTTCTAATATATTGATTTGATTTGGTGCTAATCTTATCAAATATTTTATTATGATTAAATTGAACATTAATTATATTAATTTTATTCTTTTTCGCATCTTTATAATTTGAGATATTATTGATTGGAAAATTATAATTTAATTTTTTTAGTTGTTTAATCAAAAGCTTATGATTTCCAATAATGATTAGTTTTTTTTTAAATTTTTTTTTTTTTTTTAAATATTTTCCAATTATTTCAGAAAAAACGCTATAAGGTTCACCCAATACTATAAGAATATAACTAGTATTCATTTATTTTTGTATTTTGCTTTAATTTTTTATAATACAACAGTGAAAATTGATTTAATTGTTTGTTTCTTTCAAAAACAACTTTTTCATCAAGCTCTTTGTTGATATCTATTTTTTGCTTCATTTCTTTTTTGTTATTTACTTTCAATAATAAATATCCGTTAGGGTATTTTATTGGTTTTGTTATTTGCCCTTTTTTTAAATCTTGCAAACTTATTGCTATTTTTTTTGATAATAAAGTTTCTTTTATCCATCCAATTTCTCCTCCTCTATTTACACTGTTTGATAAACTAAATTTAGACGCGGCAGATTTAAAATCATTATTCTTAATATATTCTAGAATATTTTTATATTTGCTTTTAAATTTTTCATTTTTGTCAATTTCAAAT
>CABZJA010000017.1 GCA_902525935.1 uncultured Pelagibacteraceae bacterium
ACTAAAATGATTTGCATCAGTTAATTTAACATTAGGGATATTTTTAGTTGACCTTAAGATATTATCTTTTGATTTTGTATCTACGATTAATAGTGAGTTATTTGCATCAAACTTCTTTAAAAGTTCAAACATTTCTTTTGTTTTTTCAATTTTTTTTCCAAAATCATCAAAAATAATTATGTTATTTGATTTATTTTTTTCAGTAATGATTGAAGCTATACTCATTTTTTTTTCACTTTTATTAAATTTTCTGTTTTTGTAGTTATCCTGACCTTTTGGTCCATGAGCTATTCCTCCACCTACAAATATAGGAGCCTTTTTACTAGAGTGTCTTGCATTACCAGTTCCTTTTTGTGAATAAATTTTAGACGTTGAGCCAGTTATTTCATTTCTTTGCTTTGTCTTTGCTTTTCTACCTTTAAAATTAGCATTTAATTTATAGATTGCACCACTTACTAATTGATTGTTAACTTTAGCACTAAAGATTTTATCTAGCACTTCTATGCTTTCCTTTTTTCCATCAATACTTAACTTATCTATTTTCATTTATTTTTTCTTTTTATCCGCTGATTTTTTTTGTTTTTCAATTTGCTCAATTTTTTCTTCAATTGACATTCGTTTAATATCTTTAACTGATTTTCTAATTAAAACTTCTGTATTTTTTGATCCAGGAATAGAACCTTTTAGATATAGTAAATTATTTTCTTTGTCTGTTTTTATAACTTCAATGTTTTGTATAGTCCTAATTTTATCTCCCATATGACCAGCCATTTTTTTTCCTTTAAAAACTTTACCAGGATCCTGCCTTTGTCCTGTTGAACCATGAGATCTATGAGAAATTGAAACACCATGAGTAGCCCTTAATCCACTAAAATTATGCCTTTTCATTGCACCTGCAAATCCTTTACCAATTGTCTTAGATTTGACATCAACAAATTTAACATTCTCAAATATTTCTAATCCAATTTCATTTCCTTCTTTGAAATTTTCAGTGGTTTCTAACCTAAACTCTTTAAGTGTTTTTTTTGGTTCAGTATTTTTTTTAGCATAATAACCTTTCATGGCTTTGGTTAATTTTGAGTTTTTAATTTTCCCAAATCCTATCTGAACTGCACTATATCCTCTGTTTTCTTTGTTAATAACGTTTATTACTCTTCCGGTCTCCATCTTTAGCACAGTAACTGGAACTGATTGGCCAGTTTTAAAAAACTCTCTAGACATTCCTATTTTTTTTCCTATTAAAGCTAAATTATCCATTATATTTTAATCTCCACATCTACCCCCGATGCTAAATCAAGTTTCATTAATGCTTCAACTGTTGCAGGTGTAGGTTCAATAATATCAATTAATCTTTTATGAGTTCTGGTTTCAAATTGTTCTCTACTTTTTTTATCAATATGTGGTGATCTTAAAACTGTATATCTCTCTATCTTTGTTGGTAAAGGAATTGGACCTTTAATATTAGCTCCTGTTCTTTTAACAGTATTTACAATCTCCTCAGTGGATTGATCCAAAACCTTGTTATCGTAAGCTCTTAATTTTATTCTAATATTTTGTTTATCCATACTTAACCTGTTTTCTTGGTTACCTCATCTTGAACATTTTGTGGAACCTTGTCGTAATGGTCAAAAAACATTGAGTATTGAGCTCTACCTTGTGACATAGATCTTAAGCTATTTATATAACCAAACATATTTGCTAATGGCACCATTGCTGTTATTACTGTTGCATTTCCTCTTTGCTCTTGTGTACTTATTTGACCTCTTCTACTATTCAAATCACCTATTACATCACCCATATAATCTTCTGGAGTGACAACTTCTACTCTCATGACTGGTTCTAAAAGTTTTAGAGTTCCTCGAGCACATACCTCTTTAAAACATTGTCTTGAAGCAAGTTCAAAAGCTAATACACTTGAGTCGACATCATGGTGTAAACCATCTAAGATTGTAACTTTATAATCAATTAGAGGAAATCCAGCTAGAATACCACCATCAGCTATTGTCTCTACACCTTTTTCAACACCCGGTATAAATTCCTTTGGTATTGCTCCACCTTTTATTTTGCTTTCAATTTCTCTACCTTTGCCTGGTTCTAGTGGTTCAACAGATAATTTTACTCGAGCAAACTGTCCTGCTCCACCACTCTGTTTTTTATGCGTATAATCAAACTCAGCAGCATTTAATATTGTTTCTCTATATGCAACTTGAGGGGCTCCTACATTTGCTTCAACTTTGAATTCTCTTTTCATTCTATCAACAATTATATCTAAATGTAATTCGCCCATTCCTTTAATTATTGTTTGACCTGACTCTTCGTCTGATGTCACTCTAAATGATGGATCTTCTTTAGCTAATCTACCTAATGCTTCACCCATTTTTTCTTGATCAGCTTTTGATTTAGGTTCAACTGCAATTTCTATAACTGGATCTGGAAATTCCATTGGCTCTAGTAATACTGGAGCATCTTTATTTGCCAACGTATGACCTGTTATTGTATTTTTTAAACCAGCGAGTGCAACTATATCCCCAGCGCTTGCTTCTTTGATATCTTCTCTTGAATTAGCATGCATTAGAAGCATTCTTCCAACTCTTTCTTCTTTATCTGAAGAAGTGTTATATACTCCGGTTCCAGATTTAACTGTTCCTGAATAAATTCTAATAAATGTAAGACTTCCTACAAATGGATCTGTTGCTACTTTAAAAGCTAAAGCTGAAAAAGGGGCACTATCCTCAAATTTCATTTCAATTTCTTCATTTGATCCTGGTTTTGTACCCATAATAGATCCTAGATCCTCTGGACTAGGTAAATAGTCTACAACTGCATCTAATAGTGGTTGAACACCTTTATTTTTAAAAGCTGAACCAGTTAAAACTGGTACAAATTCGAAATTTAAGCACCCTTTTCTCACACATTTAATCAAATCTTCTTGCTTTATTTCTTCACCACTTAAGTAAGCTTCCATTAATTTTTCATCTTGCTCAACAGCTGTTTCAACTAATTCCTGTCTGTATTTATTACATGACTCTTTGAGATCATCTGGAATTTCTTTTTCTTCCCATTCGGCACCAAGGTCTTCGTTTTTCCATACGATTGCTTTCATTTTAACTAAATCAACAACACCTTGTAATGATGCCTCTATTCCAATAGGTATCTGCATAACTAAAGGCTTAGCACCAAGTCTATCTTTAATCATATCTACACATCTAAAAAAATCTGCTCCGGTCCTATCAAGTTTGTTAACAAAACAAATTCTAGGAACTTTATACTTATCAGCTTGTCTCCAAACTGTTTCCGATTGTGGTTCAACACCGGCAACACCATCAAATACTGCAACAGCACCATCCAAAACTTTTAAAGATCGTTCAACTTCAATTGTAAAATCAACGTGGCCAGGAGTATCAATAATATTAATTCTATGTTCTCTCCAAAAACAAGTGGTTGCGGCTGATGTTATAGTAATACCTCTTTCCTGCTCTTGTTCCATCCAATCCATTGTGGCAGCACCATCATGAACCTCGCCAATTTTATGACTCTTGCCTGTATAATATAAAATTCTTTCTGTAGTTGTAGTTTTACCAGCATCTATATGTGCCATGATGCCAATGTTTCTATATTTATTTAGTGGATGAGTTTTTGCCATTTTATTTACCATCTAAAATGTGCAAAAGCTTTATTTGACTCTGCCATTTTATGTGTATCTTCTCTCTTTTTAATTGCTGAACCTCTTTTTTGATAAGCATCAAAAATTTCATTAAATAATTTATCTGACATTTTTTTATCTTTTCTTTTTCTTGATGCATCAATAATCCATCTTAATGCTAATGCTTGTGATCTTTTAGCTTTAACTTCTACTGGAACTTGATAGGTAGCTCCACCGACACGTCTCGATCGAACTTCAACAGTTGGTCTTACATTATTTATTGCATCATTAAATACAGTTAAAGGTTCGTCTTTTGATTTTGATTTAATTTTGTTAATTGCATCATATACAATTTTTTCTGCAATAGTTTTTTTACCATCTAACATTATAGAGTTGATTAATTTTGGAATTATTACAGATTTATATTTAGGATCTACAATAGGAATTTTTTTTGGAGCTTTTCTTTTTCGAGACATGTTTATTTACCTTTTTTCGTTCCATATAAAGAACGTCTCTGCTTTCTATTTGCAACTCCTTGAGTATCTAAATTACCACGAAGTATATGATATCTCACACCAGGTAAATCTTTAACACGACCACCTCTTATCAATACTACAGAGTGCTCTTGTAAATTATGTCCTTCTCCAGGAATATATGCTGTAACTTCAAAACCATTTGATAATCTAACTCTTGCAACTTTTCTTAGTGCCGAGTTTGGTTTCTTAGGAGTGGTTGTATAAACTTTTACACAAACACCTCTTTTCAAAGGTTGTTTTTGTAATGCTGGAACTTTATTCCTAGCAATTTGTTTATCTCGTCCTTTTCTTAACAACTGGTTAATCGTTGGCATAAAATTTTTATATAAGTTCGATTTTAGATGAAATAACTGTCAGGTTATTTGTGGCAGCGTTTAGTGCACAAGTCACTACATTCCAACCAAAAACACGCTCAAAATACTATAGAAATTCCATTTGTCAAATCAAAAGACATGGAAAAATAACGAATTTTTATTGATTTAGTGGGCTTTCTGCTTGCTCAATCTTCTCGTTCTCAGCAATGAATTTTTCATCGTCTAAACGAGCTTTCTTGTTCCACAAATTTTTAACAGATCCAGTTCCAGCAGGAACTAATCTACCAACAATAACATTTTCTTTTAATCCCGATAACTTATCTACCTTACCTTTGATAGCAGCGTCTGTTAAAACTCTTGTTGTTTCTTGGAAAGAAGCAGCTGAAATAAATGACTCAGTTTGAAGTGAAGCTTTAGTTATTCCCATTAGAACTCTTTCTCCAACAGCAGGATTTTTGCCATCTTTAACAAGTTGTTCGTTCATATTTTCAAATCTTATTCTATCAATAATTTCTCCAGGAAGTAACGAGCTATCGCCTTGTGATTTGACTTCAATTTTTTTCAACATTTGTCTTAAGATAACTTCAATGTGCTTATCATTAATAATTACACCTTGTAATCTGTAAACATCTTGCACCTGGTTTACGAAATATTCAGTTAATTCTTCAATACCTAAAATTCTAAGAATATCATGAGGCAATGGTTGACCATCTAGCAAATATTCACCCTTTTTTATTTTTTCACCTTGATTAAAATTAATGTGTTTTCCTTTTGGTATTAAATAACTTGAAGTATCACCATTTTCGGATTCGATTGTTACTCTTTGTTTACCCCTTACTTCTTTACCAAATATTACTTTACCATCATTTTCCGCAATAATGGCGCTGTCTTTTGCTTTTCTTGCCTCAAATAATTCAGCAACTCTTGGTAGACCTCCTGTAATATCTTTTGTCTTTGTAGTTTCTTTAGGAAGTCTTGCTATTACATCGCCAGCTGAAATTTTTTGTCCATCTTTAACAGATAATATTGAGTCGGGAACTAAGTAGTATCTAGCTTCATTATCATCAGCTTTTTTAACAACATTTCCTTTTGCATCTCTTAGAGTAATTCTTGGTTTTAAATCTGTATTTTTAGATTGAGTTTTCCAATCAACTACTGCTTTAGTAGAAATACCAGTTGCATCATCAGTTGTTTCCGCAATTGATACGCCATCTATTAAATCTACATAATTTGCTATTCCATCCTTTTCAGCAATTACAGGTGTTGTATAAGGATCCCATTCACATATTTTTGATCCTTTTTTAACTTTATCTCCATTCTCAAAGAAAAGTTTTGATCCATATGGAACTTTATATGCAGCAACTTGTAATCCATTATCATCTTCTATTGATAATTCTGTGTTCCTTCCCATTACTATTAAATTCTTTTTTGAATCCTCTAATAAATTTGTATTAACAATTTTTAGTATACCATCATTATTTGATACTATTTGAGAGTCTTGTTTGACTGATGCGGTTCCTCCAACGTGGAAAGTTCTCATTGTCAGCTGAGTTCCAGGTTCACCAATAGATTGGGCAGATATCATTCCAATTGCTTCACCAACATGCACCATTTTACCTCTTGATAAATCTCTTCCATAACAAGTGGCACATACACCTTCCTTCAAACTACATGTCATTACTGAATAAACATTTAAGTTTTTTACTCCTGCAGAGTCAATTTTTTCGCAAGCAGCCTCATCGATCATACTATTCTTCTTAATTAAAACTTCACCTGTTAATGGATTTTTTACATCTTTTGCTGTTACTCTTCCAAGAGCTCTTTCTGACAAACTAACCATTATATTTCCACCTTCTAAAACTTCCGTAAGCTTTATAAAACTCGGGTTATCACATTTAACTTGAGTTACTGTTAAGTCTTGAGCAACATCACAAAGTCTTCTTGTTAAATATCCAGAACTCGCTGTTTTTAATGCAGTATCAGCTAGTCCTTTTCTTGCACCGTGAGTAGAATTAAAATATTCTAAAGCAGTTAAACCCTCTTTAAAATTAGATGTTATTGGTGACTCAATAATTTCACCAGATGGTTTAGCTATCAGACCTCTCATACCAGCCAATTGCTTCATTTGAGCAGCAGAACCTCTTGCACCACTGTCTGCCATCATAAACACTGAATTAATTTTTAAACCATCTTCAGTCATCTCTGTAGCAGAAATTCTTTTCATCATTTCAGATGCAACTTTATCTGTACATTTTGACCATGCATCAATAACTTTATTGTATTTTTCACCTCTAGTTATTAGTCCTTCTGCATATTGATTTTCATAATCAGAAATTAGTTTTTTAGTTTCATCAATTAATTGTTGTTTATTATCTGGAATAACTAAATCGTCTTTACCAAATGATATTCCAGCTTTGAAAGCATGTTTAAATCCAAGATCCTTTAATTTATCACAAAATATTACTGTGCTTTTTTGGCCAGAAAATCTGAAAACATGATCGATAATTTCAGATACTATTTTTTTAGGCAATAATCTGTCAATTAAAGCAAATTTATTATTTATATTTTTTGGAATTAAGTTTGCTAATAAAAATCTTCCAGCTGTACTAATATGCTTTTCATACTTAGTATTACCTTTTTCATCTACTGTTGTAAATCTAGAGACAATTCTTGAATGAACCTTGATTTGACCAATTTCTAAAGCATGTTCAATCTCCGAAGTATTAACAAAATATCCCTCAATTCTATCTGTTTGATAAGGTGGTTGAGAGAGATAGTAAATTCCTAAAATCATATCCTGACTTGGAACAATAATAGGTTTACCATTTGAAGGGCTTAAAATATTATTTGTAGACATCATCAGAACTCTTGCTTCTAATTGTGCCTCTAAACTTAATGGTACGTGAACTGCCATTTGATCACCATCAAAATCTGCATTGAATGCTGCACAAGTTAGGGGATGTAACTCTATCGCATTTCCTTCAATTAATTTTGGTTCAAAAGCTTGAACGCCTAATCTATGTAATGTTGGGGCTCTATTTAATATTACTGGATGCTCTCTAACAATTAATTCTAAAGCATCCCAAACTTCATTTCTCTCTCTTTCAACAAGTTTTTTAGCTTGCTTGATTGTAGAAGCTAATCCAAGTTTATTTAATCTAGCATACAAAAATGGTTTAAATAATTCTAAAGCCATTTTTTTTGGCAAACCACATTCATGTAATTTTAAGTCTGGTCCAACTACTATTACTGATCTTCCAGAATAATCGACCCTTTTACCTAATAAATTTTGTCTAAATCGTCCTTGCTTACCTTTTAACATCTCTGCTAAAGATTTTAGCGGTCTTTTACCTGTACCTGTAATTACTCTTCCTCTTCTACCATTGTCAAATAATGCATCCACTGACTCTTGAAGCATTCGCTTTTCATTTCTTACAATTATGTCTGGAGCCTTAAGATCCATTAATCTTTTTAAACGATTATTTCTATTTATAACTCTTCTGTATAAATCATTTAAATCAGAAGTTGCAAATCTACCTCCATCTAATGGTACTAATGGTCTTAACTCAGGAGGGATTACTGGTATCGTAGTTAAAATCATCCATTCTGGTTTATTTCCAGTCTCTATAAAAGACTCAATTAGTTTTAATCTTTTAATTGATCTTTCTTCTGAAACTTTCGATTTTGTTTCTTTAATTGATTTGATTAAGGTCTCTTTTTCTTGTTCTAAATCTATTGATTTTAAAATTTCTAGAATTGCTTCAGCTCCAATACCTGCAGTAAACGACTCTTCACCATACTCATCTTGATATTTTATAAGTTCTTCTTCACCTAAAAGCTGATTCTTTTTAAGCCCTGTTAAGCCTGGTTCAATGACTATAAAGTTTTCAAAATAGAGAACTCTTTCTACCTCTTTAAGCTTCATATCTATCGCAAGGGATATTCTGCTTGGTAACGATTTTAAGAACCATATGTGAGCAACTGGAGTTGCTAAATTAATGTGGCCCATTCTTTCACGTCTGACATTTGATTTTGTAACCTCAACACCACATTTTTCGCATATAATTCCTCTGAATTTCATTCTTTTGTACTTGCCACAAAGACACTCATAATCCTTTATTGGTCCAAATATTCTTGCACAAAATAATCCATCCTTTTCGGGTCTAAAGGTTCTGTAATTTATTGTTTCAGGCTTTTTGATTTCTCCATAAGTCCAAGATTTGATTTTCTCTGGACTAGCAAGAGTTATTTTTATGCTATTAAAATTTTGGGCTTCTGAAATTTCTGAAGATTTAAATAGATCTGTTAATTCTTTACTCATATTAATTTAGTTCCACATTTAATGCTAGAGATTTAATTTCTTTAACTAAAACGTTAAATGACTCAGGTATACCTGATTCAAAATTTTCTTCACCTTTAACTATAGTTTCATATACTTTAACTCTTCCAGCTACGTCATCTGACTTAACAGTAAGAATTTCTTGTAATGTATACGAAGCACCATAAGCCTCTAATGCCCAAACTTCCATTTCACCAAATCGCTGACCTCCTAATTGTGCTTTACCGCCAAGAGGTTGTTGCGTTACTAAACTATAAGGTCCAGTAGATCTTGCATGAATTTTATCTTCAACTAAATGATGAAGTTTTAACATATAAATCGTTCCGACTGTAACTGGTCTATCAAATTTCTCACCAGTTCTTCCATCCCAAAGTGTAGTTTGACCTGAGTTTGGTAATTCAGCTAATTCTAACATTTTGGTAACATCGTTTTCTTTAGCGCCATCAAAAACTGGAGTTGCTATTGGAACACCATGTCTTATATTTGAGCATAAATCTTCAAATTCAGATTGATTTAATTTTTCAATATCTTCATCGTATATTTCTTTACCATACACATTCTTCAAAAAAGATTTAATTTTCTCTGTCTTTTCAATTTTCTTTTGGTTTTCATTTACTAACTGATTTAACTTCTCACCTAACTCTGTGCAAGACCATCCTAAGTGTGTTTCTAATATTTGGCCAACATTCATCCTACTTGGAACACCTAATGGATTAAGAACAATATCCACTGGTTTACCATTTTCTCTATAAGGCATATCTTCAACTGGAACTATTTTACTTACAACACCTTTATTTCCATGTCTTCCAGACATTTTATCTCCTGGTCTTAGTCTTCTTTTTATTGCAACAAAAACTTTAACCATTTTCATTACACTAGGTAATAAATCATCACCTTGTCTAATTTTTAAAACTTTATCTTCAAATCTTTCTTGAATATCTTGTTTAGCGCTATTGTATTGATCTTTAATTTGGTAAAGAGAAGATTGTTTATTTTGATCTTCTATTGATATTTTAAACAAGTCTGAAATAGGAAAATTATTAATTATCTCCTCAGACAAAACGGTATTTGCCTCAACATCTTTAACTTTCTTATTAATTTTTGTTCCATTTAATATTGATGATAGTCTCTGTTTAATGCTTCTCTCTAAAATTTCTTCTTCAACCTTTTTATCTTCTTGAACACTCTCAATTTCTGCTCGTTCAATAGTTATTGATCTCTCATCTTTATCAATACCATGTCTATTAAATACTCTTACATCAACTACTATACCGCCGCTTCCACTTGGCATTTTTAAAGAGGTATCAGTAACATCAATCGCTTTTTCGCCAAATATTGATCTTAATAATTTCTCTTCAGGGCCTGATGCAGTATCTCCTTTAGGAGTAACTTTACCTACCAAAATATCTCCTGGTTTTACTTCTGCTCCTATATAAACTACTCCTGATTCATCTAAATTTTTTAAAGACTCTTCATTAACATTTGGAATATCTCTTGTAATATCTTCCTCTCCTAATTTAGTATCTCTAGCCATTACTTCGTATTCTTCTATATGTATAGATGTAAATACATCATCTGTTACACATCTTTCTGAAATTAATATTGAGTCTTCAAAGTTATATCCTTGCCAAGGCATGAAAGCTACAGTCACGTTTTTACCGAGTGCTAGTTCACCAACTTTAGTAGATGGTCCATCGGCAATTATATCTCCAGATTTAACTTTATCACCAACTCTTACCAAAGGTTTTTGATTTATACAGGTGTTTTGATTTGATCTTTTGAATTTCTGTAAATTATAAATATCTACACCAGATTTGGAATAATCTTTTTCACTTGAAGCCTTAATAACTATCCTTTTACCATCTATTTTATCCACAACTCCATCTCTTCTCGCAACAATTGTAACCCCTGAGTCTAATGCAACATCGCTTTCTATTCCGGTTCCTACAAGTGGAGCTTCTGGTTTTAATAAAGGAACTGCCTGTCTCATCATATTTGAACCCATTAATGCTCTATTAGCATCATCATTTTCTAAAAAAGGTATTAGAGAAGCAGCTACTGATACAAGTTGCTTTGGAGAAACATCGATATAATCGATATTATCTGGTTTAGCTAAAATAAAATTTAAATTCTGTCTGCATGAAACTAATTCCTCAGTAAATTTACCGTTTTTGTCAATCAGAGAATTGGCTTGAGCAATCGTAAATTTAGTCTCTTCCATAGCTGACAAATACACAATGTTATTTTGTACGATACCATCTTTAACTTCTTTATATGGACTTTCTATAAAACCATATTTGTTAATCTTTGAATATGTGGAGAGACTATTTATTAATCCAATATTTGGTCCTTCAGGAGTTTCTATTGGACAAATCCTTCCGTAATGAGTGGGATGAACGTCCCTTACTTCAAAACCAGCTCTCTCTCTTGTTAGTCCACCCGGTCCTAACGCTGATACTCTTCTTTTATGAGTAATCTCTGAAAGTGGATTAGTTTGATCCATAAATTGAGATAACTGAGAAGTTGCAAAAAAATCTTTCAAAGAAATTGTCAAAGGTTTAGCGTTTATTAAATCTTGTGGCATTGCTGACTCAACATCCAAAGTTGTCATTTTTTCTTTAATTGCCCGTTCCATTCTATAAACACCGATCCTAGCTTGATTTTCGACCAATTCACCTACAGATCTCACTCTTCTATTACCTAAGTGGTCAATATCATCAACTTCATCTTTACCATCTCTCAAATCTAACATTTTTTGTATGATTGCAAGTATGTCGTCATTTCTTAATATAGTTATTTTATCAGAACAAGTTAGCTCCAATCTTGAATTCATTTTTACTCTACCCACATCTGATAAATCATATCTATCGGAACTAAAAAATAAGTTGTTAAATATTTGTGTGGCTATTTCAATTGTTGGTGGTTCCCCTGGTCTCAAAACCTTATAAATTTCAGTAATTGCATCATTTTTATTTTCATTTTTATCATTAAAAATACTTAACAATAAATATGGACCTTTATTTATTGAGTTAGTTCGAGAGATATCTAAAGATTTAATATCGGCTTCAATAATTTTGCTAATTATAGTTTCATTTATTTCTGTTCCAATTTTAAATACATCTTCGCCAACTGTAATATCTCTATGTAAAAATTTACCATACAAAGACTCACTAGACACAAAAATTTCTTTTAGACCATCGTTTGAGAGTTTTTTTGCAGTTAAAAAATTAATTTTTTCACCTAATTTTACCACTACCTTATTATTTTTTGCATCTATTACTTCCTCAGAAAAATTTTTGGCTTTGTAATTTTCAGGATCAAATTTCGTTTTCCACTTATTTAAACTTTTATCATAATTTAATGTTTCCTTTTGATAAAATTCATCAACAATATCATTTTTTGAAAATCCTAAAGCTTCTAATAAAGTAGAAACTAATATTTTCTTTTTTCTGTCAATTCTAAAATATAACAAATCCTTAACATCAAATTCAAAGTCAAGCCAAGATCCACGATTAGGAATTACTCGACAATTAAATAATAGTTTACCACTTGCATGTGATTTACCTTTATCGTGATCAAAAAATACACCTGGACTTCTATGCATTTGATTAACAACAACTCTCTGAACTCCATTGGTTATGAAAGTTCCACTATTAGTCATCATTGGAACTTCTCCCATATAAACTTCTTGTTCTTTTGCAGATAAAATATCCTTTGTATTATTTTCTTGATCAATCTCATAGACAACTAGTCTAAGAGTGCATTTGAGAGCAGCTGAATATGTTAAGCCTCTAGCTATACATTCCTCAACATCAAATTTTGGTTTCTCTAACTTATATGAAACATATTCTAAAGTTGCCTTATCATTTAAATCTTCTATTGGAAAAATGCTTTTAAAAACTCTATCAAAACCTTTAACAAGATGTTGCTCAACATCTTGTTTGAATTCAGTAAGTTCTTTATAAGAATTTTTCTGTACCTCTATAAGGTTTGGTATAGATAAAGTTTCCTTAAGTTTTCCGAAGCTTTTTCTTATATTCTTCTTTTCTGTAAAAGATAATTGCATCTCAACTACTGATTAACAATATAACCAGTAAATAATCCTATCTAATTTATTTTAGTTCTACTTTTGCGCCAGCTGCTTCGAGTTTTTGCTTAATCTCTTCTGCTTCTTTTTTGTTAACACCTGTTTTGACTTCTTTCGGTGCTCCTTCAACTAAATCTTTTGCTTCTTTAAGTCCTAAAGCAGTAATAGCTCTAACCTCTTTTATAACGTTTATTTTTTTATCTCCAGCTGCAGTAAGCATAATTGTAAATTCATCTTTTTCTTCTGCTGGTGCAGCTTGACCTGCTGCTGCTGGTGCTGCTACAGCTGCTGCTGCAGTCACTCCCCATTTTTCTTCAAGTTGTTTAGAAAGTTCAGCTGCTTCTACAACAGTTAAACTTGATAAGTCATCTATAATTTTATTTAAATCAGCCATAATAAATCTTGTCCCTGGTTATTTTTTTGATTTTTCGAGCGCTAAAATAGCGATTTTTGACGCCGGCGCAAGTAAAATACTTGCTATTTTTTGTGCTGGAGACCTTAATATTCCCACTATTTTAGCCCTAGCTTCATCCAACGAAGGTAAGGTCGCAACATTTTTGACTCCAGCAACGTCTAAAATGTCGGAACCCATGATTCCACCTAGAATCTTTAAATTTTCATTTTCTTTTGAGAAATTTGTTAATATTTTTGCAGAAGTTATTGCGTCCTCTGACAAAGCTATGGCAGTAGGACCTGAAAACAAATCTGAAAGGTCTTTGCATCTTGTTTTTTCTAGAGCTAATTTTGTAATTCTATTATTTGTAATTTTAAATTTTATACCATGTTCTCTCATTTTAGATCTTAAGTCATCAAGTTGATTCATCGTTAAACCTTGATAGTGAGTGACTATTACAGCTTCAGATTTTTCAAACTGATTTGACATATCAGATATATACTGTTTCTTTTGATCTTTATTCATCATAACTAAATACTCTTACCTAATTTAATTTTGTATGAAACGCCCATTGTTGAAGTTATAAAAGCTTGCTTAATTAAATCACCTTTAATTGTATTATTTGATTTTTCCTTTTCTAATGCATCTAATACTGCATTAAAATTCAATATTAATTTATCATCCGAAAAAGATTTGTTTCCTATACTTAAGCCTATGTTTCCATCTTTATCATTTCTTATTTCAACTTGCCCAGATTTTACATCAGTTATCGCTTTCTTTATATCATTGGTTACAGATCCTAATTTCGGATTTGGCATAAGTCCTTTTGGGCCAAGAACTTTTCCTAATTTTGAAAGTTTAATCATCATTCCTGGGGTACAAATTAATTTTTCAAAGTTTATATTTCCTGCTTTTATTTCTTCTATAAGCTCATCGCCACCAACAACTTCTGCTCCAGCATCTTTTGCTTCTTGAGATTTATTATCTTCACAAACAACTCCTATTTTGACTTTTTTTGAACTTCCGCCAGGTAAATTAATTACTGTCCTAATATTGATCTCACTTTTCTTTTGCTTGTTATTAATTTGTAAATTTAGGTCTAATGACTCATCAAATTTTGTTGTGCAATTTTGCTTTAAAATAGGAATTAAATTATCAACAGACTCATTTTGTAAATCTCTAGTTTTTTTTGGTAATTTTTTATATCTTTTTGATGACATTAATCTACTACCTCTATACCCATAGATCTTGCAGATCCAGCAATAATTTTTGCAGCTTCATCAACATCATGCGCATTTAAATCTGCCATTTTTTTTTCAGCTATTTCTTTTAATTGATTTTTTGATATTTTTGCAACTATATTTCTTCCAGGTTCTTTCGAACCACTCTTTAGTTTTACTGCCTCTTTAATAAAATGAGATGCAGGTGGTGATTTAATTATAAAATCAAACTTTTTATCTTTATAAACTGTAATAATTACTGGCACAGGTTTACCTGCAAAAGATTTTGTTTTTTCATTAAAAGCCTTACAAAAGTCCATAATATTTATTCCTCTTTGACCTAAAGCTGGACCGACAGGTGGTGCTGGATTTGCCTGACCACCATTTATTTGTAGTTTTATATATCCGCTTATTTCTTTTTTTGCCATTAACTTGCCTTCTCTACTTGACTATATTCTAAATCAACAGGTGTAGGTCTTCCAAATATTGATACAGATACTTTTAATCTCAATTTTTCTTCATCAATATCTTCAACTAAACCGCTGAATGAAGCAAAAGGTCCATCAATAACTTGAACTTTTTCACCAACGCTGTATTCAACACCCGAATTTGGTTGTACTACACCATCTTTAATTTGGCCAAGTATTTTTTCAATTTCTTTTTCAGATACGGGTATTGGTGTGCCTTTTGTTCCTAAAAAACCACTTACTTTTTTTAAATTTTTAATCATGTGATAAATCTTATTATCCATTTCGCTCTTCAACAAAACATATCCAGGAAAGTATTTTTTCTTTCTTTGAACTCTTTTTCCTCTTTTAACTTCAGTAATATCATGAGTAGGAACAATAATTTCCTCAATTTTATCTGATAGATTAGCTTTTGTCGCTTCATCCTTTATTTCTTGAGCAACTTTATTTTCAAAACTGGAATGAGATTGCACAATATACCAATTTTTCATTATAGATTTACCTTTAAAACTAACTCTAAAAAGAATTGTAGAACTTGATCTAAAAGAAGAAAAAATAAAGCTGCTACAATAGCCATTGCAACAACCATTAATGATCCTTGCATAACCTCTTTACCAGTTGGCCAAGTGACCTTAAAAGCTTCTTGCTTTACATCCTGTATAAATTTTAATGGGTTCTTCATAATAAATTTATATTTGGCAGGAGCGGAGGGAATCGAACCCCCAACCTCCGGTTTTGGAGACCGGCGCTCTACCAATTGAGCTACACTCCTATGGAGTTTACTCTATAATCTTAGTTACTACTCCAGCTCCTACTGTTCTACCACCTTCTCTTATTGCAAAGTTTAATTTCTCTGACATTGCAATTGGTGTAATTAATTTTACAATAAATTTTGCATCATCACCTGGCATAACCATTTCTGTACCTGCAGGTAATTCCACTTCACCGGTAACATCTGTTGTTCTAAAGTAAAACTGAGGTCTATATTTTGTGAAAAAAGGAGTATGTCTGCCACCTTCCTCTTTTTTTAAAACATATGCTTGAGCCTCAAATTTTGTATGTGGAGTTACAGAAGACGGTTTACATAAAACCTGTCCTCTTTCAATATCTGTTCTTTCTATACCCCTTAGAAGTATACCCACATTATCTCCAGCTTCACCTGAGTCTAATAATTTTCTAAACATTTCAACTCCAGTGCATACCGATTTTTTTGTCTCTCTCATACCAACGATTTCAATTTCATCACCCGTTTTGATAATACCTGATTCAACTCTTCCTGTAGCAACTGTACCACGTCCAGATATTGTAAATACATCTTCAACAGGCATTAGAAAGTCTTTATCTTTTGGTCTGTCAGGCTGTGGAATAAACTCATCAACTGATTTCATAAGTTCCATTATTGAGTTTTTTCCAATTTCATCATCTCTGCCTTCTACAGCAGCCAAAGCAGATCCTTTAATAATTGGAGTAGTATCTCCAGGAAATTTATATGAGGTTAGAAGTTCTTTAATTTCCTCTTCAACAAGTTCAATCATCTCTTTATCATCAACTTGATCA
>CABZJA010000018.1 GCA_902525935.1 uncultured Pelagibacteraceae bacterium
ACTCTTTTTAATTCTTTTTTCTTAATAATTTCTTTAATTAAAGAATTTTCTGAGATCTTAAGAAGCTCTTTTTTAGGCAATGAACCAAGTTTTGGTCTCAAAAATATTAAATAACTCTTCTCATTTTGTATATCTATGTTTGTTATAATCTCATCACCTATTTTAAATTTAATATCTATATTTGAACTAAGAGCGTTTAATTTAGATATGAAAAAAAACAAAAAAAATAATATATAAATTTTAAACATTCAAATTAATTATTTATTAACTCTCCTAAGTTAGGAACGCCTAATTCTGTGAATGGTATAATTTTAATTAAAAAAGATAAAGATTTTGTAGGTTCTAGAATTCCATCTCTATAAAAAGATTTATTATAATTTAAATTAAATGAAATACAGTCCGTTTCATGAGAATACATTAAATTATAATATTGTGTAAAATTATTACTTAAATCCTTTGAAACCTCAAATCCAAGAGAGTTTTCATTATCGTAATAGAATTTATTTGAATTTTTAATAGTCTCAACATTCGGAAGGTCATTATGTACTGAATAATATGAAATATTAGTTAAAAAATTATTCGCATTTAAATCAAAGCTCAACTCATCACGGTTGGAATATTTCAAATCTTTGTCATATGAAAAATAATATCCCAAATTGATTTTGTTGCTAAAATTGTAATTTATCTCTCCAAAAATATCAGATCTTTTTTTATTTAATTTTGATTTATCTGGCATTCGATAATCTTCATCTATCTTTATTATGTTTGCCAGCTTTAAATCAATTATATCCAATCCATTACTATCTTTTCTTTTAAATTCTAAACCTAAATTTATAGATTCTCCTCCTTCTACTTGTGAACTTTCACTAATACGATTAATTCCAAAAGCATTGTTGTAGTTTAAGTACAAGTCTTTTTCAGATAGATCACTATTACCATTTGGACTATACCTAAATGAAATTAATGGTTTTAAAAAATGTGTATAATTTCCCATTCTTTTTTGCAAAGGAAAGCTAGCATCATATTTAAATAGTCCAAATAAATTATAATTCAAATTGTCTTGAAAATTTGTTGAATTATTTGAATGATCATTTGAATTTTTTAATAATAAGTTATAGTTTGAAGCAATTCCTTTAGAATTAACATATTCATTTGACGAAAAAAGAAAATCATTAGTCAGAACACTTTCAGTTACATTCGTATTATATAACTTATTATAACCATATGAATTAAAATTAAATTTACCATTATAGCTATCAGGAATAATAATATTTTTAGTAAAATTAAAATCTGGTAAAACATATTGATATCTATCATGATAATTTCTTGATAAATCTTCGTATATTTTAAAAGATGTAAATAAATTAGAATCATTAAGTTGCCAGTTTAAGTCTAAATTTGATACAAGAACGCTATCATCTTTTATTATTAAAGAATTATCTTTTAATTTGTGTGTCTTTAAATAATTGTCACCCTTAACATTTTGGATATTTAATTCGAAGTCTGTATTGTTGTTTATTTTTCCTATTTGATTATAAAATAAATGTCCTTTAGTTCCTGCCTCACCAATTAGAAAACTGAAATCACTTAAAATATTTGAATTTTTTAAAGCTTGTCTATATTCATTTTGTAATAAAAAACTCTTATCAGCATAATATCTGGGATTAAATGTTATATCTTTATCTATATCTATTACTTTAAAATATGGAAAATTTAACTGAGTACCTAGACTGTCCGAAGTGCCGTAATACGGGGTTAAGAACCCCGATTTTCTTTTAACACTTGGATCAGGGTGATTAAAATATGGCGTAAAAAATACTTTATAATCAAATAGTTTTAACCATGAATTTCTATATTCAAATATCTTTTTTTCTTTATCATGTCTAAACTCATCTGAATTTACTTCCCATCCTCTGCATTCTTTATCTTGAGTATTACAAGTACTAAATACTGCTTTATAAACTTTCAATTCTTTTTCATTGGAATATGAGCTTCGTCCCTTTAATATTGGATCATTATTTTCATTGCCAAAATATGTATCTTTAAACTCAACTTTAATTTCTTTACCTAAAATTTCATTTGTTTGTAAATTTAAAACTAAATCTTCAAATATATACTTATTATCATTTTTATCTAAAATTAATGATTTTTTTGATTTAATAATTTCTTCATTAATAAGAATTTTATACTTCTCTTTAAGCTTAAAAATATTTTTTTCTTTATCCTCAATTATCGCTTCTTTATCACCAAAGATAATCTTTTTTGATCTATCAAAATATGTATTTTCACTTTTGATATCATATTTATCATCAATATTATATTTTGTTGGTCCCTCACTAAAAATTAAATTTTCGTTTTTTTCATATATGATTTTATCACCCTCAATTACAATGTTATTTTTCTTATCATAAAAAAAAACTTTATCTGTGAAAATAACCAAACTCTTATTTTTATTGTATTCAACTTTCTTAGAAAAAATATTTATGTTATCTTCAGGAATATCAGTATTAGAATTATAACCAATTATTAATTTTCCATTCTCCCCAACTTCCATTTTTTCTGCTTTAAATTTTATTTCCTGTGAAAAAAGCATATTTGTAAATGCTATAAATGTTATTATTGATATTAATAATAATTTACTAATTTTCATTTATTTTTATTAATCCAATATTACAAATTAAAAAAAGTACAAGAAGAGGAGCCCATATAGATAGATATATTGGTAATACACCATTAGTCCCTAGTAAACTTGAAAAATAATTTAAATAGTAAACAACAACAGATACAAATATACCAAAAATTATAACGAAAAATTTTGATTTTATGGCTTTAAGTTTATTTATAATAATAAAACCCAAAATAGTCATTAAAACATAAAACAACGGCATACTGTAAATTTTATTTAAGTGTATTTTTATATCTGTATTAGAATAACCAATATTTAAGTAACTTCTAGAGAGCTTATGAAGTTCATAAATATTTAAAGCATTTAAATTTGAGAATAGATTTGAAATAATCTCACCATCAAAAGATGAATTATACACATAGCTTTTGAACTTTTTAGAGGCTCCATCATTACTCAAAATTGAAACATTTTCTAATTTCCAATTTTTAGATAATATGTTCGCACTTTCAGCGACAATTGTATTATTACTTTCGTAATATTTTGTTGCTTCATTAATTGTCAGATATTTCAATTTATTTTTTTTTAATTTTTTTGCATGAATTATGTAGAGTTTGTTATCTATTTCTTCTTTAATCCAAAGCCCATCATTATTAACCACAGCTAAATATTCATTAGAATTTGAAAACCTATTTTTGGCGTCTAAATATAAACTTTTCAAATTTGATGATAGGGTATAGTAAAATATCAATATAAATACACCCATAATAATTGTTATAATAGTTGAGAAAAAAACAATTTTTAAATTACTTATCCCGTTTGAATTAAAAATTTCTAACTCGTTTTTTTCACTTAAGTCTAAATAAAAAAATATTATTGATACAAAAAATATAAATGGCAAAATTTCAAAAATTAGTGATGGAGCATTTAACAATGATAGATAAAAAACATAATAAATTTCAATATTATATTTTTCAGAAAATCTTATTTCTTCAAAAAAATTTATCAAAATCACTGTGCAAAGGAATACTATACTTATCTTTATAAATTTACTTACAAATAAACGAGCTAAGTAGGTATGGTATTTTTTTAAAGTCATAAATATTTTAGTTTAAAATTAGTTTTTATTAAAATACAAAAATAAAATATGAATATTAAAAATATAGGGAGAGACAGTGATATTATTTCAAATTCTGTTTTAAAATTAATAAATTTATAAGTTAGTTCTGACATTACAATAATTATAAAACCAAAAAAAAATATCAAGAACTTAACAAATTTTTCAAATTTAATAATTTTTCTCTTCAGAATTATAAGAGAGCTCACTAATGATAATATAATTATATAAACTGGATTTATAACCCTTTTGTATGTTTCTTCATAAATATCTTTAATTAAAAAAGAATTTTCATCACCACATCTTAGAGAGTTATCTTTTCTATTATTGATATATTTTTTTAAACAATAAAATAAAAAAGAACTTTTTGTTTCACTTAATTTTCTTCCTTTTCTAGTTTTAAAATTAATATCAGATAATTCATAAGTAGTTTCTGCAAATCCTAAATTAAAATTTCCAGATTTATCTAAATTTATAATTTTTCCCTTATATAATTGAAAATTATATCCATCATCATTTTGCTTGAGCTCACCTTGTCCTGCAATTATAATTTTATTTCCTCCATTTTTAAGATTTTCTTTTATATATATCCCTTTTAATAATCCATTATTTTTATATTCTTCAACAAAAATATTTAAGTTATCTGAAACTTTGGAAAATTTTTTTTCTTGTATTAATTTTGGAAAAAAATCAATTGAAGAAGTTTTAAGGTACAATTGAGCCAAGTTTTGTGAGTAAGGTACTATAAATAAATTAAATAATAATTGTATAATTACAAAAATAAGAGAGACTTTGAATATAAAATTTACAAAAGTAATTTTTTTTATCCCATTAATCCAAAATACTAATATTTCATTGTTTTCTTCATACCTATTAATGACCACAAACAAACTCAAAAAATAAGCAAATATTATTAATTTGGAAAAAATCTTTGGCAAAGTTAATAGCAAATAAACGAAGTAAACTTTAAAAGAATGACCTTGTTCTGTTACAATATCTAATAAATTTACGCCTTGAATAACCCATACAATTGATGTGATTGCAAGACAAGATAGTAAAAAAAAAGTAAATATATCAAAATATAGTTTACGAAATATTAATTTATTCATTGAAATTAGTATTTTATTAAATATACAACATTATCTATTAAATATTTCAAAAAAATGAAGCTAAAATTAGAATTTGCAGCCAAAGTACCAAAAGTAGCCATTGATAATGAGGTTATTTTATTGAAAGATAAAAATTTCAAAAATAGAGTTGCCCAATTTACTAATAAATCTCTATTTAATAATAAATTGTTCCTAGAGAAAAAACTTTTAGCACAAAACATAAACGGCAAAAACTATATTTTTGTGAATTGTATCAAGTCTAAAACTTCTCTTGATTTAGAAAAAATTGGGTCAAATTTATACATTTTTTTAAAAAATAACAAAATTGATAATTCTTTTTTTGATCCTAATTCATCTAAATTAACAAATATTCAATTAGAAAAATTTTTACATGGTGCTCAGCTTAAATCTTATGATTTTAATATTTACAAAACTGATAAAACAAAAAATTTAACAACAAATTTATATATTGTGGGAAATAAATATAAAAAATCTAATTTGTTTAGAAATAAATTAAACTCACTTTTAGAAGGGGTCTTTCTTGCTAGAGATTTAGTATCTGAACCTGGAAATATTCTTCATCCAGATGAATACTCAAAACGTATAACTAAATTAAGAAAATTTGGATTAAAAGTAACAGTATATGATCAAAAAAAATTAAAAAAGTTAGGCATGAATGCTTTACTAGGAGTAGGCCAAGGTAGCATTAGAGGTTCGTATTTAGTCACAATAGAATGGAATGGTACTAGAAATAAATCTAAACCATTAGCTTTTGTTGGAAAAGGTGTATGTTTTGATACTGGTGGATACTCGCTTAAACCTGCAAAGTTTATGGAAGATATGACATATGATATGGCTGGTTCGGCCACTGTTGTTGGTTTAATGAAAACTCTTGCTTTGAGAAAATCAAAAATTAATGCTGTTGGAGTAGTTGGACTTGTGGAAAATATGGTAAGTGGAAATGCACAAAGACCCGGAGATATTGTAAAATCCTACAGTGGAAAAACTATTGAAGTTTTAAATACTGATGCTGAAGGTAGATTAGTTTTAGCTGATGCTTTAACATTTACTGAAGAAAAATTTAAACCTGAATTTATTGTCGACTTGGCAACATTAACTGGAGCCATAATTGTATCTCTTGGCTCTGAGTATGCAGGCTTATTCTCAAATAATGATAAATTATCTAAACAATTAATTGATGCAGGAGAAAGTGTTGAAGAAAAACTTTGGAGAATGCCTTTAAATGAAAATTTTGATAAATTAATAAATTCAAAGAACGCGGATATGCAAAATATTAATTATATAGGTGGAGCTGGATCTACAACAGCTGCACAATTTTTACAAAGATTCATAATAAATAAAACCCCTTGGGCCCACCTAGATATTGCAGGAATGGCATTTTCAAAATATGGAGGAGCACTTAACTCAGGGGGAGCAACTGGCTATGGAGTTAGGTTGTTAAATAAATTAATTGAGGATAATTATGAATAATATTGAACAAACTCTGTCAATAATCAAACCAGATGCTGTAGAAAGAAATCTTCAGGACCAAATAAAGCAGGAATTTATAAACAATGGATTTGAAATAAAAAAAGAAAAAAAAATTCATATATCCAAAGAAGAAGCTGAAAAATTCTATAAAGTACATGAGTCCAAGCCATTTTATAATGATTTGTGTGCTTATTTATCTTCAGGACCTATAGTTGTCATGACTTTACAAAGAGAAAATGCTGTAACAGAAAATAGAAAGTTAATGGGAGCAACAAATCCAGTCGATGCAGAGGAAGGTACTTTGAGAAAAAAATATGGTATTTCAATAGACAAAAATTCTGTTCATGGCTCTGACAGTCCTGAAAATGCTAAGATTGAATTAGATTTTTTTTTTAATAATTAGTTAATAATCTTATAATTGCTTTCGGATATATTTTATGCTCAATTTTTAAAATTTTTTTCTTTAAACTTTTTACACTATCCGCTTTAAAAATTTTTACCCTTTTTTGTAATATAATTTTACCAGAATCTAATTTTTCAGTTACAAAATGTACTGTGGCCCCAGAATATTTATCTTTATTTTGAATAGCTCTATAGTGTGTATTTAATCCTTTATATTTAGGTAGAAGAGAAGGATGAATATTAAGTATATGTTTATCAAATTTTTTAATAAAATTACCAGAAAGTATTTTCATAAATCCAGCTAAACATATTAAATCAATGTCATTTCTTTTTAATAATCTTAACAAACGATTTTCAAAACTTTTTTTATTGGAATATTTAATAAATATATTATTGATTTTTGATTTATTTGCATAATATAATCCTTTTGCAGTAGAATTATCTGAGATAACTAAAACTATTTTAATCAAAGATTTTTTTGTTTTTGAATATTTTATCAATGATTTTAAATTGCTGCCCCGACCACTTATGAATACTGCAGTATTTTTTTTACCAGACGACTTTTCCACTTAATTTTACTTTTTTTAAATTTTTCGTAATTTTTCCAATAATATAAGGTTTATATTTTTTAGGAAAAAATTTATTTATTTTTTTGTAATTTGAAGGTTTTACTATTAGACAAAAACCAACACCACAATTAAAAGTTTTTAACATCTCTCGATCTTTTACACCCTGTCTTTTAAGCCATCTAAATATCTTTAGAGTTTTTACTTTTTCTAAATTAATTTCAGCACAATAATTGCCAGGAATTATTCTTTTAATATTATCTTCTAAACCACCACCAGTGATATTTGCACAAGCTTTCAAATACTTTTTATTAATTAATTTTAATACATGCATCACATATATTTTTGTAGGTACCAATAACTCTTTTTTTAAAAAAGAATTTTTTTTTAAATTAATATTCTTTTTCTTAATAATATGTCTTACCAAAGAAAATCCATTAGAGTGAAGTCCACTAGAGGGTATTGCTATGATTAAGTCATTTTTTTTTATTTTATTTATTAATATTTTATCTTTATCAACTAATCCTAATGAAAATCCAGCGATATCAAATTTTCCTTTAGAGTATGTTCCTGGCATTTCTGCAGTTTCACCGCCAACCAATTCGCAATCAGCCAATTTGCATCCTTTAATAATTCCTTTAATTATATTTTTTAATTTTTTTGTATCAATTTTTTCAACTGATATGTAATCTAAAAAAAGTAAAGGCTTTGCTCCTTGAACAATCAAGTCATTTACACACATTGCTACAAGATCAACTCCGATTGTATCAAATTTATTTAGTTGATTTGCTATTTCAATTTTTGTACCAACTCCATCCGTACTAGTTACTAAGTATGGTTTCTTTAAATTGTTTGGTAGTTTCGTTATTGCCCCAAATCCTCCAATATTCTTAAAATTACCACTTTTTTTTGATTTTTTCGTACTTGAGGATATAAATTTAATAAATTTATCTGCTTTTTTTATGCTTACACCACTTTTCTCATATGTGAAATTTTTCAGTCTCATGTTTAAATTATGTTTTTAATCAAAAATAAAATTAATATTTACTTATACTTTTTATTTTTACTTTTCCTTTTAGTTTTTATCAAGTTTTCCACAACCTTAGTATTTGCAGACAATTACATAGTTAAAAATATTAAAATTAAAGAACAATACGACACAAATTTTAATAAAGATGAAATAATAAATAAAGGTTTCAAAAAAGGATTTAAAACATTAATTTTTAGAATTTTAGAAAACAAAGACAAAAATTTATTTAAAGATATACCAAACTATAAAATTAGTTCATTAATAGATAACTTTTCAATAACAAATGAAAAATTTGTAAACAATAATTATGAAGTAGATTTTGAGGTAGAGTTTAATAAAAAAAAATTACTATCATTTATTAGAAGAAAAAATGTTATTTCTTCTGTTCCAAAAGATACGAATGTTCTTTTTATACCAATTTTAATTGATACACAAAGTAACGAACTTAAATTTTTTGATCAAAATTATTTTTATAATAATTGGAATAATATTAATAAAAATTATTTTTTATTAAATTATAATTTACCGGATGAAAATATTGAAAATTTTCGTCTGCTTCAAAGAATAAAAAAAAATATAGAAATTAATGATTTATCTGAAATTACAAACAAGTATAATTTTGAAAATGTTATTATAGTAATATTTTATAAAAATAAAAATAATTTAAAAGTATTTTCTAAAATTAGTTTTTCAAATTCAAACTTTAAATTTAATTTGGATAAAAAAAATATAAACTATAAAGATAATAAAACTTTAGATCAAATTATTTTAAATTTAAAAAATTTATACGAAGACAAGTGGAAGTTAATTAATAAAATCAACACCTCAATTACAATACCTATAAAAATTTCAGTAAAAAACAGCAATTTCATAATTTCTGACAAATTAGAAAATATATTAAACCAATCAGATTTTGTATATCAATATGAAATAGAGAAAATGAATAATAAAGAAATTATATATAAAATTATTTACAATAATAATCCTGAAAAATTTCTAAACACCTTAAAAGTAAATAATATTGATATAAAGTCATCTAGTAATATTTGGAATATAGAATGAGGGAATTAGATCAAAAACTTTTAGATTTTGGAATAACCGTAAGTTTTGACGAAAATGATTATTATGTGTCTAAAAGTAATTATTTTGCAAAAAATATTATAGAGGCTTGGCCTAAATGGGAAAAAAAAATTGTCAACTTATCTGGTGAAAAATATTCTGGCAAAACACATTTATCAAAGATATTTAAAAATAAGAGTAACGCTTTATATTTATATAGCAACGATATCGATGATAAAATTTTAAAAAAAATTAAACTTTCAAACAATATAATAATTGAAGACTTAGAAGAAAGCTTTGACGAAAAACTTCTTTATTCGATATTCAATTTAGTTGAACAAGATAATAAATATTTGTTAATCTCATCGAAAAAACCAATAGATACAATGAAATTCGCACTTCCAGATTTAGCATCAAGATTAAAGAATTGTATAGTTGCTAAAATTGAACAACCAGACGATGATTTGATTTATGCAATAATTTTAAAAAGTTTCTCCGATAGACAAATTAAATTGGATAATAAAATTATAGATTATATTATAAAAAGAATTGCCAGATCGTATAGCAAAATGCATGAATTTATATATAAAGTTGATGAATTGAGTTTAAAGAAAAAAAAATCTATTAACTTTAAAATAATAAAAGAGATAATAAATTGAGTAAATATAGAACACACACTTGTGGAGAATTAAGTTTAAATAACAAAGATCAAATAATAAAGTTATCAGGCTGGATAAATAAGAAAAGAGATCATGGCAATCTTCTATTTTTAGATTTAAGGGATCACTATGGTCTAACACAATGTGTAATTGATAAGGGTAAAAAAATTTTTAAAGAAATAGAAAAACTTCCATTAGAAACTGTACTACAAGTCGAAGGCAAAGTTTTAGTAAGAGAAAAAGATACAATTAACAAAAATTTAAATACTGGAGAAATTGAAGTAGGAATTAAAAAATATAAAATACTTGCAAGAACTATGGAATTGCCGCTACCTGTCTTTTCAGATCAAGAATACTCTGAAGAAATTAGACTAAAGTACAGATTTTTAGATTTAAGGAGAAAGAAAATTCACAATAATATTATTTTAAGATCTAAAATTATTTCATTTATAAGATCTGAAATGCAAAAATATGGTTTTCTAGAATATCAAACACCTATATTAACTTCATCTAGTCCAGAAGGTGCAAGAGATTTTTTAGTTCCAAGTAGACTAAACCCAGGTAAGTTTTATGCTCTACCTCAAGCGCCACAGCAATTTAAACAATTAATCATGGTGTCTGGTTTTGATAAATATTTTCAAATTGCTCCGTGTTTTAGAGATGAGGACGCAAGAGCGGATAGAAGTCCAGGAGAGTTTTATCAACTTGACTTAGAAATGTCTTTCGTAGAACAAGAAGATGTATTTATAATAATTGAAGAGTTATTTGTTAATTTATTCAAAAAATTTTCGTCTAAAAAGTTACTCCATGAAAAATTTCCCAGAATACCTTTCAATGAGGCTATGTTAAAATATGGTTCTGACAAACCAGATTTAAGAAATCCTTTAGAAATAGCAGATATTACTGAAATTTTTAAAAGAGATGATGTTAACTTTGAAATATTTAAAAAATTAGTAATTAAGGGATCTATAGTCAGAGGAATTGTTACAAAAAAAACATCTGAAAAACCAAGAAGTTTTTTTGATGGAATTGATAAATGGGCAAAAGACGAAGGATCGTCTGGTCTTGCATATTTTTCTATTGAAAATTCTGACAAATTGAGTGCCAAAGGACCTGTGGGAAAATTTTTTTCTGAGGAATCCCTGAAAGAGATAATGACAAAAATGAATGCTGAGGTAGGTGATACAATATTTATGTCTTGCGGAAATAAATCTGAAGTTGAGAAATTATTAAGTAACGCTAGAAATAAAATAGCAAATGAATTAAATTTAATTGATGAAAATGTTTTTTCATTTTGTTGGGTTGTTGACTATCCTATGTTTGAAATAGATGAAAATACTAAAAAGATCGAATTTAGTCATAATCCTTTTTCTATGCCGCAAGGTGATACTGATAATTTAGATCTTTCAGAACCTTTGAAACTAAAAGCTTTTCAATATGATATTGTGTGTAACGGCATTGAATTGTCTTCCGGAGCAATTAGAAACCACAAACCTGATCTAATGTACAAATTATTTGAAATCGCTGGCTACTCTAAAGAAACAGTGAATATGAAATTTAGTGGTATGATTAATGCTTTAAGCTATGGGGCACCACCTCATGGTGGTATTGCCCCTGGTATAGATAGAATCGTGATGTTATTAGCAGAAGAAAAAAATATTAGAGAGGTAACGATGTTTCCAATGAATCAAAATGCTCAAGATTTAATGATGAATGCACCGTCAGAAGTAGACGAAAATCAATTAAAAGAACTTTATATTTCAAAAAGAAAAAAATAATTATTTTTTTCCTTTAAGGTTTATTCTTATATCTGACAAATCTACCAGTTTCTTTTTGTAGTCATTTCTAATAAAGCCTTTGCTTGTAATATTCTTTACAAGTTTAATTAGTTGATTTTGATCTTCGCTATCTTGACTTTCGTTTTTATCAGAGTTTCCAGTTATAGACGGAGTGTGAGCCAGATCCTCTCTATTCAAGTAAGAAATTGCTAGCTCTCTAAAAATATAATCTAATATTGAGCTCGCGCTCATTATTCTATCATTCCCGTAAACTTTTCCAGAAGGTTCAAATTTTGTATCTAAATATGCATTTACAAATTCATCCAGTGGAACTCCATACTGAAGACCTAATGATATTGCTATTGCAAAATTATTCATAAGAGCCTTTACTAGTTCACCTTCTTTACTAGTATCGATAAAAATTTCTCCTATTTTACCATCTTCGTATTCACCAGTATGCAAATATACTTTGTGATCACCTATTGCAGCTTTTTGTATATAACCTTTTCTTCTATCAGGCATACTAAATCTTTTACCTATATTATCGGTGATATTTTTCTTAAAATTTTCATCAATTGATTTGGATTTAAGGTTATTTTTAATTTTTTGATCACTAATTGGTTGAGAAACAATCTCGACTTTGCTATTTTTTGTATCTTGAAGGTTTTTTGTTTTTCTATTATCTAGTTTAACATCAATAATCTCAAATTTTCCATCGTCTTTATTCTCTAAATTTTTAAGATTTTCCTCATTTATGTCATCTAAATAGTGAGAAACTTTAAAGCTGCATGTGTAATATGTTTCGACTAAATATTTTGCCATTGTAATCCTATTTGTAAATTGAATCTCGATTAGAATTATGTATATACATTTTTTTAATATAGTCTAATTGTAAATTTACAATTAGTAATTGTAATTAATTTATAAAAAATGATTAAAGAAATTTTCACATGGTGGAACAAACAAACATTTGGCACAAGACTTAATACAATTTTTTTTGGAAAATTAGTCGGAGAAGATACTTCAGGCAACAAATATTATGAAAGCAAATCGGGAAAAAGATGGGTTATTTATAACGGAGAGGTCGAAGCATCAAAAATACCTAGTGAATGGTATTCATGGATACATCGTACAGGAAATAAAATAGAAAACAGTCATGAATTAGACAAATATAAATGGCAAAAAGAGCATATGCCAAATCAAACAGGAACTGAAAATTCTTATCACCCAAATAAAAATAAAAGTAAAAATGCTTCAAATAAAAAATACACTTCTTGGAAAAGCTAAAATTTATTCACTGATTTTATGTATTTATCATTTTTTAACGATTAACTCTCTAAGTGAAAATCATCTACAATCTGAAAATTTTGCTGTTTTAACAATATTGGACAAAGTAAATTCTCAAAGTGATATTGTTGAGATTGAGGTTGGCAAAGAATATAAATTTAAAAACCTGTCCATTAATATTCTTAAATGTAATAATTCCAAATTTGATGATGATCCAGAAGTTACAGCATATATGCAGGTAAGAGATACAGTCAATAAGGACGAGAATAAGGTGTACATCTTTAATGATTGGACATTTGCCTCATCTCCATCTATTAGGCCTTTTGATCATCCTGTTTACGACATTTGGTTAAAAAAATGTTACTCTTAAAGTAATTTTTCTTTATCAAGCCAACTTACATTAAAATCAGAGTTTAAAAATTTTTTGTGATTTAAAAGTATTTTATGTATGTCTATTGTAGTCTTAATACCCTCAATAACAAATTCATCTAGGGATCTTCGCATTCTTTGAATAGCTTCAGTTCTGTTTCTTCCATGACATATTACTTTACAAATCATACTATCATAGTAAGGAGTTACTTTATATCCTTGAAAAATTGCCCCATCTACTCTAGTTCTAAAACCTGATGGTTGATGACACATGGTAATTTCTCCTGGTGAAGGTTGAAAATTTTTACTCACATCTTCAGCATTTATTCTACACTCAATTGCATGACCCCTTGGTTTAATGTCTTCCTGCTTTAAAGCAGTATTACCGTCATATGCAATCCAGATCTGTTCTTTTATTAAATCTATTCCCGTTACAACTTCTGTAACTGGATGTTCAACTTGTATTCTTGTATTCATTTCTAAAAAATAAAATTTTCCATCTTCAAAAATAAATTCTACTGTACCTGCTCCTTCATATCCAATTTGACTTACCATTTTGACAGTTTTCTCAAAAAGATCTTTTCTTATCTGATCATTTAGTAAAGGACTGGGAGTTTCTTCAATTAACTTTTGATGCCTTCTTTGTATAGAACAGTCTCTTTCATGAAGATGTACAGTTCTATTTTTACCAGATAATACTTGAACTTCGATATGTCTTGGATTTTGAAAAAATTTCTCAATATATACTTCGTCGTTACCAAAAAATTTTTTTGCCTCAGTTTTAGCGGTCAAAAATAAGTTTTCAAATTCATCCTCTTTTGTAACAACTTTCATACCTTTTCCACCACCACCACCAGCGCCAGCATGAAATTCTAAATAACTATCAAATGTATCATTATCGTTTGATAGAAAACATCTAATTTCAATTTGTTTAATTTTATTAAAGAGTATTTTTATATTTGAGGTTGTCTCTTTGATCATTTCATCGTTATATTCCTCGATAGCTAAATTATAAATATCAAATAAATCTTTACTTTCATTTGATGTTATCTCGTAATTATTTAATAATTTTTCTAAATTAGTTTTTTCACGTAAAACTTTTTCAGCATTTTTTTTATCCTGCCAAAAATCTGGTTCTTCTATTAAATTTGATAAATTAATTATTTTTTCAGAAATCTTAGTCTTTTCAAAGAAACTCCTTTATTCTTTGATTTATTTTTTCTATTTCTGATTTAATATTTAATACTTCCTGATCCATTAATAAAATTTTAATATATTTGTTGTATTTAATCTACTATCAAAATTGTTAGATATATTATCTAGTTTATTATTATTTTTTTTAAATGACTCGATTATAGCTAACTTGGTCTTAGGATTCGCTTTTTTTCCAGTTTTTGCATCTATCACCATCATATTAATGTTATTTGCAACCTTAAAAGGCCTTGCGTTAAAGGTATTTGCTGTTTTTTTTATAAACTCTTTAAAAACTGGCATAGCTGTTTTTGAACCTGTTTCAAATTTACCTAAACTCCTTGGATTATCATAGCCAATGTATACTCCAACCACTAAATTTGATGTAAATCCTATAAACCAAGTATCTGTATTTTTGTTTGTTGTTCCAGTCTTGCCAGCTAATTCAAGTTTTAATTCTCTTAAACCTTTACCAGTTCCACGTTCTATAACACCTTTCAACATAGAGGTCATCTGATAAGCTGTTTGTGGTGAAAAAATCTGTTGATATTTATTTTTAATAATTGGGTTATTTGTTCCGTCATATGAAATTAAATCACAATTTTCGCAGAATCTTTTTTCATTGTTGAAAATTGTATTTCCCTCACTGTCTTGAATTCTATCAATTAATATTGGGTTAACTAATTTTCCACCATTTAAAAAAGAACAATAGGCGCTTGTAATTTTTAATAGAGTTGTCTCAGCTGAACCCAAAGATACAGACATAAGTTCATCTGGATTTTCATAAATATTTAATTTTTTTGAAAAATTTA
>CABZJA010000019.1 GCA_902525935.1 uncultured Pelagibacteraceae bacterium
ATTACATGAAAAAATTGGATGAGATTTTAGTCTTAGCACCTTCTGAGTTAGATTATAAACCACGAAAATGTCAAAGATGTTTTTATTTAGAAAAAAATCATAAAATTGGACCTAAAGATTTTCCTCCACCAGTTTTTTCAAGATTTGATGTAGTTCAGCAAGCTTATTATAAAGACAAAAATACATCTGATCTGACCAAAGAATTGCCTGCTGGAAAAATTATGAATAAAGATGAACTTCCTGGTAGAGTAGTTTCTGAAACATTAACAGATAATAAAGGCAGGGAATTTATCTTAGGTGGAAGACCAGATATTGTGATTAAATTCAATCAGGGTGGTTATGGTATAATAGATTTTAAAACTACAAAAATTTCTGATGATAAATCTGAAAACTATAAGTACCAATTAGAAGCTTACGCTCAAATATTTTCAAAACCTGGATCTACAAAAAGTAAAAAAACACCTTTATTAAACCCAATAACTCATATGGGGATATTACAATTTGATCCAAGTGATATTCAAAGTCACAATGATACTAGTTGTGATATGAGAATGAATATATCTTATTCACCTTTAAAAAGAGATGAAAAGGATTTCCTTGAAAACATTACAAAAATTATAGATATCATAAAAAAACCTTCAATTCCTGACTTCACTGAGGATTGTAATCATTGCCTGTTTGTTCAACAACAGTTAAACTAAAAATACAGTTTTGCTGTTTATAGTTAAGGATAACTTATGAATAAAAATGAACAAATATTAAAATTACTTTTGTTAATGGCTTTTGCAGATAAGAAATACATGGAAGAAGAAAAAGAAATAATTCTAAAAATTTCAGCTCAGTTAGATATTGGTAATGATAAAGTTGACTCTCTCATAAATGAAATAGAAAATATTAAAGATTATACAAAAGTTTGTAGAGAAACTTCGAACCAAATTACTGATCAGTCAGACAGAGAAAAAACAATTCAATTACTATCTGAAATGATAGCATCAGATAAAATTGTTCACAAAAAAGAACTGTTTGCCTATCAGATCATTGCGGAGGAATGGAATATGTATAGGGGGAATGATTAATTAAATGAACTTAGCTTTTATACTTAGAAAGTATAGATCGCGAGGCTATACTTTAGAGCAATCACTGGCTGAATTGGCAGATAATAGTATTACTCATAATGCTAAAAATATTTGGACATATATGTATTGGAGTGATGACCAAGGTAAAGACTCTTTTATTATGGTTGTAGATGATGGTGATGGGATGAGTAAAGATGAACTTTTAAATAGAGCACTTAACATACCCAAAGATGAACATGTTGATAAAGGAGAAAATGATCATTCAGTATATGGATTAGGTTTGAAAGCTGGTTCTTTTAATCATTGTACTTCAATTACAGTAATCACAAAGAAAGATGAGCTAATCAAAAAAACCCTAAATCTTAAAGATGGTATCACAGATAATATGCCTAGCTGTATTGAGCATAAATTTGTAAAAAAACATTTAGAAGATCTTAATTCAAGAAAAAGTGGATCAATTGTTCTTTGGTCAGATTTAGATAATCTTACAAAATTAAGGGCAAGTGAAAGAGGTCCCAATTTCTATGAAGACTGTGACAAAGCAAAAAAACACTTTAAGTTAATCTATCATAAGTATTTATTAGAAAATAAAATTAATTTATTTTTTAATGGAAAAGAAGAAGTAAATAAAACTAAAAAATTTGATCCATTTTATAAAGATAATCCAAACACAATTATTTTACCTGGCTCTGAAATAAGTTTTTTAAAAGGTGGGACTTCAAAAATTACTCCATACATAATACCTATCGATACAACAAATGAAAATTTAGGAAAATCTAGAAATGAATTACAGGGTTTATATTTTTCAAGAAAAAATAGAGTCATAGATTACGGAGGATGGTTTGGTTTAGGTGAAAAAAATGCTGATAAATTTTGGGGAACTAGTGAAAGATTCAATAGACTAAGAATTGAAATAGAAATACCTATCGAAACAAGTAAGGATTGGATAACAGACTCAAAAAATCAAGTAAATATTCCAGGTTATGCATATAGTAAAATTCGTAAATGTTTAATACAAATTAGAAAAGATTATTTGGAAAAAGTAAACCTCATGAATGGTGAAAATAAACAACCAATTAACGAGACATCAAAAAAGAAAAATGAACTAATTAGAATACTTAGAAACTCAGTATTAAATGATGAAGAATTAGTTAAAATTGAAAAATCGATTAAGGAATTAAATGAGTGAATTAGATGCCTTCATACCAGTAATAAATGGTCATATAGATTATTTTGGAATTAAAAAGAAAAAAACTAAATCATGGTATCCTAAAAATAAAAAAGATATTGATGAATTCTTAGAAGATTTATTTAAAACTTATCCTGAAGCAAAAAAAGTAAATTCAGAAATAATTATTTTTATTCAAAAAAATTTTGCCACAACAATGGAAAATGACATGACCTTGAGAGCAAATGTAAAAGATAGAAATCATGAGCCATGGTTCAATGATGATACAAAAAAATTATGGGAAAATAAAATTTATACAAGTTCACAATATGCTTATTATAAAAAAAATCTTGAGAACAAGTTAGGAAAAATAGTTTCTAATGATATTGATATTTCTACAAATGAAATATTGGAAGACTTAGAAAAACCTTCTAGACAAGGAAATTGGGAGACAAAAGGTATGGTAGTAGGAGATGTACAATCTGGAAAGACTTCAAATTATAATGCTTTAATCGCCAAAGCAATAGATTGTGGATACAAAATGATAATTGTTATGAGCGGGATTTACAACAGTCTTAGAGCTCAAACACAAACTAGATTGATGGATAATTTGATTTCAACTTCTGACCCAAGGAAAGGTGAGGATGTATATGCTGTAAACTTCATGACACAAAAACCAAGGTACAAATATGAAAATGGAATAAAGACTATGGAAATTAATGGTGATTTTAATGCGAAAACAGCAAAAACAGTTGCATTACTTCCAAATTTAGATCCTGCGATATTTGTAATTAAAAAAAATGTACCTGTGCTTTCCAACATTTTAGTATGGCTTAACAGTCAACCAGGAATTAAATATGATCCAAAAGTACCTTGGACCTGGAGTGGTTTTAAAGATTATGTTTCCGATAATTTACCTAAAAATAAGATTGAATGTGATTTACCGTTACTAATAATTGATGATGAGTGCGATAGTGCATCAATAGATATAAGTAAACGTAAAACAGCTTTATCAAATATTGATGATTCAGAAGAATTAGAAGATTTTAGATTGGCTGATCCATCCAAGACAAATTTATTAATAAGAAGGATCATGTCATGCTTTAAGAGAAATGTTTATATAGGATATACCGCAACCCCATTAGCAAATATTTTTATTGATTATACATCAATTAAAAAACAAGAAGGACGAGATTTATTTCCTAGAGATTTTGTGAAACTTTTAAAAAGATATGACAGTTATCAGAGTCCTAGAAAAATTTTTGGAAAAGCAGAACGAAACTTTGATGATGATAATGAAATAGTAAGTTTATCTGAAGATATAGATCAAAGTGAATATCCTCAAATAAAATGGATATATGATTATCGAGATGATTTTGATGAATTTATAGATTCTGAAACTGGTGAAATAGATGAGGAAAAAAGAGATGAAGTTTATAGAAATGAAGGAAAACGAGGATATGATGAGCCTAAGGGTTGGGTTCCTTTATATCACAAGCAACATCATCCATGTTTATTTAAAGATGAAGATAGAATTCCTTCTAGTCTTGAAGATGCAATTATTACATTCTTGATAAATATTGGAATTAAATCTTTGAGAAGTGATGAAATACAACACAACTCGATGCTAATACATGTTTCAAGATTTGTTAGCGTTCAAAATACAGTTATTAAACAAATAAAAAATTATATTAAAGATCTAAACAACGTTATCACGAATGAAATTGATAAAAAAAAGCTAGAAATTATAAAAAATAAGTTTCTTAAGATATGGAATGAGGGCATATCAAAAAATTTAGACAATACAAAAAACAAAGGATCAAAAGAGCTTAAATTTGAAGATATATGGAAAAATTTAATAAAAGAAATAACGGATGATGAAAAATTTGATGTAATTCAAATTAATAGTAATTCAACTGACATTTTAGACTATGAAAGTAAAAAGAAAGGGTGGAATGTTATTGTAATTGGAGGAGCTGCTATATCAAGAGGAATAACTTTAGAGGGCTTGAGTGTTAGTTATTTTTTAAGAATAGCCAAAACACCTGTATCAGATACATTAACACAAATGGGGCGTTGGTTTGGTTATCGACATGGTTATGAGGATTTATATAGAATTTATGTTCCAAAAATATTACATATTTTATTTAGACAATTTACTTATGCAATGGAATTTGCAAGAGAGAAGTTTAGAGAGATGCAAACCTCTGAACCTCCTAAAACTCCTATCGAATTTTCAATGGAAATACCAACTTTTGATGGATGGAACTTAATCGCATCTTCAAAATCAAAAGACCTTGTAGAATTACCAGAGCCACTTTATTCATACACTTCAAGACATCATCAAAACATAGTATTTCATAAAAATAAAGAATACAGAGAAAGCAATTTAAATTTATTTCATAGTTTAATTGACAAATTTGGTAAACCCAGCGAAACAGAAAAAGAAATTAATAAAAGATTTAAAGATGCAAATTTTTGGTTGCCTAAAAAAGTAAAAGAAAAAATTGATATTAATTTAGAAAAAGAACAAATTCTAAAGGAAATTCCAAAAGATTTTAGAAAAGGTATTTCTAAAGGTCATTTATGGAAAGATGTGAGTCCTGATGAAATAGTAAAGTTTTTATTAAAATATAAAATGCCAAGACGTGCCTTCACAGATAGTCACCCACATGACATTGCATTTAGAATAAGACAACTGAAAGATCATAGGCCTAGAGTAAAATGGAATTTAGCAATTTGGTCACTTGGGGAAAAAAATAAACTTGATTTTACTATCGGTAAAAAAAATAAAATTGATATAAAACTTGCTGAACGTGGTTTAAGTAAATCCAGTAAGAAAACATATCTTCAAAAAAATGAATTTTCAATCGGAGTTCAGTCAGATCCTAGTGCAGAATTTATGGACTTAGAAAAAACAACTTTTGATGAAGGGCTAGAAAATTGGATTAACATGTATAAAAAAACAGGAAAGACTGAGGAAAAAAAAGATAACAAATTACCATATGGTTTTAAAAGCAAAATCAGACAAAAAAGAAAAGAAGGACTTATTATTTTAACTCCTTGGTTAATAAAACCTGATGGCACAAACATTATGGCAGACAAGGATCAAAAATTACGTTTAAATGAAGATCTGCATTTGGGTTGGGAGATTATAATACCTCCAACTAAAGAAGAAGGAGATAATGATGAGTTGGTTTATAATGTAGCATTAAATAGAGTTGCTCTAGAACATAGAAAACAAAATTTAAAAGATTTTTTAGATATAGAAAAAGAGGAAGATGCAGCATAAAAAAAAAATTGGATAATGGATTTCATTCAATATCAAAAATTTCTAAATAATCAATGGAGGCAACTTGAACAACGTATTCAAGATGACAAAGATTTTCAAAAAGCAGGAAAAGCTAAAATACAAATATCTGAAGAGTTTTTTTTTACATTAGATATTAGTGGCCTACCTGGTTTACTAATAATAACAAACAACATAAAAAAAATTGATAAAGATTTTATTCCCAACTGTAAAAATTGGAATATAGAGGTTCTTGATAATCAACTTGTTATGTCTTTAAAAAAAAAAGAATATAATGATTTTTTTAGAGATATTATAAACTTAATACTCACAAAAATTAATCTTAATAAAATTAATAATGAAGAAAGTATTAATTTTTTTTTTACAAACCTATCATCTGCAAAAAATTTTTTTGATAGTGATGCCTTACCAAAGCCATTATCATCAGAAAAAGAAACAGGTTTGTTTGGGGAGTTGATAATACTAAATGAATTTATAAATAAAAAGTATTCTGAGGAAGACACACTAGATTATTGGACAGGCCCTTCTCAAAAACATGATTTTACGACACCCAATATATTATTAGAAACAAAAACTACTAAACATAGTGGTAAAAGAATTATACATACTTCAAGCAATGATCAAATATCACCAATTTTTGAAAAACCATTATATTTATCTTTTGTCCAAATAGAAGCAAACCCTACTGGCAAAACATTAAAAATGCTTGTAGATGAAATTATTAAAAAATTTGAAAAAAAATCTGACTTTCTAGTGAACGATTTTTACATTAAATTAAGACAATCCGGTTATTACGAAACACATAAAGATACTTATAAAGACAAATACGTTTTTAAGGATTGCAATTTTTATTCTGTTTCTAAAACTTTTCCACACATAAAAGATTTAAAAGAACCAGAACCAATATTTGACCTTTCTATAACTTATAAGATTAATCTTGAAAAATGTGAGGATTTCAGAATTAATGAAGAGGAATTAATAAATAATTTATGAAATCTGATTTTAAGCAAACATTGAAAAATGCTTATTTTAAAGATTTTTTTTTAAGAGTAAAAAATGAAATTGAGGATAGTGATGAACATCCACAAGAAGTCCTAACAAAAATTTATACTGACATTCTCTATGATAATGGCACAATTTCAGATTATGAATTAGTTTTTTTTGAAAGAGAAATAGCAAAATCAAATGTTAAAATTAATGGTTATTCATTTAGTGAAGAAGATCTAAGATTAGATTTATTTATATCTCATCATGACCCTTCTGAAAAAATACAAGAAATAAAATACAATAAAGTTTTAGAATTAATTGAGTCAGCAAAAAATTTTTATCTTCAATCAACAAAAAAATTATATGAAAAGATAAATAAAAAAGAAGATGCCTACGATATATCTAAAATTATTTTTAAACACTACAAAGATATTACAACAGTAAGAATAGTAGTATTAACTAATTGTGAGTGTGAAAAAACACCTCCAATGCAAAGAGATGGAAAAATAGAATTTCAAAATTTTCTCTTTGATAATAAAAGAATATTTAGTTCAAGTCTTGGAGGAGCAAATTCAACAACTATAAGAGTTGATTTTACAAAATTTAGGGAAAAAGTTAGATGTATGTTGGCTCATAAATCTTCAGATAAGATTAGTAGCTATATGGCTTTTATTCCGGGAGATGTCTTATTTAATATCTATAGAATTTTTGGTCAAAGATTATTAAGCTTGAATGTTAGATCCTTTCTTCAATTAGGGACTAAAATAAATAAAGGAATTAGACAAACTCTAATTGATGAACCTGATAGATTTTTTTCTTATAATAATGGTATTGTAGTTGTGGTTGATGACATTGAATTAGGTAAAGATAAGGATGGTTCTTTTATAAAATCAGCAACAGGTTTTCAAATAGTTAATGGTGGTCAAACAACAGCAACTCTTTATCGAACTAAAAAACAAGACAATACAAATTTTTCTAAAGTTGTTGTTCCAGCAAAAATTACCTTAGTTAAAAAAGAATATTTAAATGAAGTTGTTCCTAAAATATCAGAATATGCTAATACTCAAAACGTAGTTAAAAAAGCTGACTTTTCATCAAATCACCAATTTCATATTGATATAAAAAAATTGTCACAAAAAATTAGAACTTCAGAGGGTCAGCAATGGTTTTATGAACGTATGAGAGGAGAATACCAAGTTCAAAAAATGAAACAAAAAGATTTAGGTAAAGATAAGAAATCAAAATTTTTAGAAATTTCTCCATCAAACATGAAATTTACCAAAGAAGATTTGGCTAAGTTTATAAATTGTTGGCACTATTTAGACCCTCATATAGCTTGCACTGGTGCTCAAAAAAGCTTTGTAACTTTTATGAATTTACTCAATGATAAAAAATTTCATGAAAAAATTGATGATGAATTCTTTGAAAAGTATTGTGCTATTTCTATTTTGTTTAACAAAACTTCTAAAATTATAAAGGACAATCAATCAATAGGTGGTTACAGATCTCAAGTACTAAATTACACTGTTTCTTTAATTTCTTATCACACAAGTAGAAAAATAAATTTTGATTTAATTTGGGCTGATCAAAATATTTCACGTCAATTCGAGGACATAATCAATAAATGGAGTACAAAAATTTATGAAATTATTCAAAAAACAGCAGAAGGAAGAAATGTTTCAGAATGGTGCAAAAAAGAAGAATGCTGGGAAGAACTTACTGATAGAAATTTTACTTTTACAATAACACCACCTGAGTTTACAAACCTTAAAAAAGTAGGTGGAAAACCTGTAAAAGTTGCAAAAGAAATATTTTCCCCAGAAGACATGGACAATATAAAAAAATGTAAAAATTTAAGTACTAAAGATTGGGAAAAAATGATTGCTTGGGCTCAAGACTCTGATGAGTTTCATTATATCCAGTTACAGATAGCAACAAGCCTTTGGATGCAATCTCTTACAAATTGGAAAAGACAACCTTCACCTAAACAGGCAAAAAGTGCTCTCAAAATGATTGATAAAGCTGAAGAGGCTGAAATAATTTAGTTAACTTGCTTTTTTACTAATATCCAAATTTTTCTGATTTAAAGCCAAGTACTGAACAACGTTCAAACAAACTTTTTCAACAACATTAATGGGTACAGCATTACCAGCTTGTTTGTAGGCTTGAAGATCTGAGACCGGAAACTTAAAGCTTTCTGGAAATCCTTGTAATCTAAAAACCTCTCTAGGAGTTAGCCTTCTAGGGTTTTTATCCTCACCTCTATAAAGCAAACATTCACTGCCATCTTTATAGTATCTTGCAGAAATTGTAACTGTAGCCTTATCAGTAGGATAGGACAATCTAAATCCAAAACCCTTACCAGCTTTTTTATTTCTTATTCTTCTTTTTTGATGACTATCCCAAAGTAGATCAGAAATAATATATTTTCTTGGAGGGTAGATATCTAGAAAATCTTTTATAATTGTTTTTTTCAAAGTAGGTTCTGGGTAATTAAATTTGCCATTAAAATTTAAAAATCCAACAATAAATATTCTTTTTCTACGTTGCGCTAATCCAAAATCTTGAGCATCTAACACTTCTGGTTTTGGAATATAATAATATTTTGATAATTTTTTAATCATCTCATCTAAAATTTTACCATTTTGATAGGTTTTTAGATTCTGAACGTTTTCTAATATAAATGCCTTAGGTTTTTTAGTTTTTAGTATATCCAAGATGTTAAAGAATAAATCACCCTGGTCTTTGTCATCAAGTCCATGTGCTCTTTTAAGAAATTTTCTACTAGAAATCCCAGCTCTTGAAAAAGGCTGGCAAGGAAATCCAGCTAATAAAATATCATGATCAGGTATTTTGGAACTAATTTCATTTTTTTTTACGGATTTTATATTTTCAATTAAAGGTGTTTGTGGAAAATTTAAATCATAGGTTTGTCTGCTATAACTATTTATTTCTGAATAAAGTTTACATTCATCTTTGAGGTGTAATCTATTTAAAGCTCTTTGTAGCGATATTCTCATACCTCCTACACCTGCAAACAAATCAATTGAAGTTATTTTTTTCATTAGAATCAATAACTATAATATCTTTTTTTTAACAAAATTCAGTCCTAATAAAACCAAATAAGTATGATCTAACATGAGTCATGAGGCGTTTTTTAATCTTCATATTAGCTCATTTATTTCTTTTTTTAATAATGTTTGTATACCAAGCTCAAGCTGATGAAGAATGGACTATTGACAAGTTCAGATCTTTATCATTTGCAAGAGTTAGTGGTGAAGTAATTCATGGTGATAATCTAAATTTCTTTATTGGAACAGCTGAAAATTGTGCAATGGTTTATAATAATTTTACTTTTGTCACTTATGAAAATCCTGGAGATATTTATCAACTAGAGGGTAAGAACATTCCAATAAAGATTAATGGCGCTGAAGTAACCGCAGAAGTTATAAGCATTTCACCTTTCTTAATTGGACATAGGGTTTCTTTTAGTCTAGGTAAATTTCCTACAAAAGAATACATATATTTCTTAAAAGAATTTTATGATGAATTTCAAAAATACGAAATTGAAATAATAGATGGTATCGATTTCAAAGCTAGTAAGTATTTTGATATTACCACAAACAATTGGAAATTAGATAAACTTGTTCCATCTGTGATTGAAGCTAGTAAACTTTGTAAAGAAATGTCCCATAAAAATTTGTAGGAGTTTATAGGACAACTAGAGCAAGACTAGAGCATAAAGAGATAAAATAAAAAAATTTTACTTATTCCTCTTGTTCAATTATAAATATTGGCATAAACACTCATGAAATTCATTTATGCCCTCGTGGTGAAATTGGTAGACACAAAGGACTTAAAATCCTTGCCCTTTTGGGAGTGCCAGTTCGAGTCTGGCCGAGGGCACCACTAATGACAAATTGTTTTATTCTTGCTGATCGAAATGAAAGATCAACAAAAATTAAAAATATTATTTTAAAAAATATAAAAGTATCATCATTAAACAAATCTGACATAATAATTGTTATTGGTGGTGATGGTTTCATGCTGCAGACATTAAAAAAATATAACAAATTTAAAAAACCATTTTATGGGATTAATTCAGGAAATTATGGTTTCTTAATGAATAAGTTTTCAGAAAAAATAAATATTAATATTTTGAAAAAAGCTAGGATGGTATCAATATCACCACTAGAAATGAGTGTGAAATCTAAAACAAATTCGATTAAAAAATCAATTGCAATTAATGAAATATCAATTCTGAGGCAGAGTAGACAGGCAGCTTCTTTAAAAATTTCAAATGGAAAAAAACAAATTATAAAAAACTTAATTTCTGATGGAGTTTTAGTATCTACACCTGCTGGAAGTACTGCGTACAATCTCTCTGTGCATGGTCCAATATTAAGCTTAGACTCAAATAAATTATCTATTAGTCCTATAAGTGCTTTTAGACCAAGAAGATGGAAGGGTAAAATAGTAAGCGATAAGTCAAAAATTACTATTAAAAATTTAAATCATTATAAAAGACCAATTAGTGCTGTTGCAGACAATGTTGAAATTAGAAACGCAAAATTAATAATTGTTACAACTAATAAAAAAATACAATTTAATTTACTTTTTGATAAAAATAGAAGTTTACAAAAAAAAATTAAGATTGAACAATTAAGAAATGAAACTAAATAGTTTAGTTTTCGTTAGATAAATAACTTTATATATGAATAACTATACACAAAATGATCTAGACATTTTTGCAATCAAAATGTTAGAGGATTATGACAATCACAATCCAGGTACAATTTTTAAGAGCAACCTAGTATTGAGTAATGATGAGGCTTTAATTTTACAATCCAAAGTATCAAAATTAAGAATTAATAGAGGAGAGAAACCTATTGGTTATAAAATAGGGTGTATTGCAAAAGATACACAAATAAAAATGGGTTTTAATAAGCCCGCAAGAGGAATTCTTTGGGAAAATGAATTACATAAAAGTGGAGTAGAGCTGAATAAAAAAAATTATACAAATCCATCTATGGAAGCAGAATTTGGTGTTAAATTAAATCGTGATATTGATCCTAATCTTGCTTCTTTTGATTACATAATGAATTCTGTACATTCAATTTATCCATTAATTGAAATTCATAACCTAGTTTTTAATGGACAAGAACCGCATGGTTCTGAATTGCTCGCAAATAATGCGGTTCATGCTGGTGTTGTACTGGGTCATGAAACTTTACTTTCTGATGAGAAAAGAATAACAGATCTCAAACTAATTTATAATGATGAAACAATTGATATTTGGACAAATAAAAAATGGCCTGAAGATATATTATCTCAATTAAAATGGTTGATTGATGAATTATCTAAAAATAATAAAATATTAAAAAAAAACGATTTAATATTAACGGGTGCATATGGATTCCCAGTTCCAATTAATGACAAACAATTTGTTAAAGTCTCTTCATCTGAATTCGGTAGTGTAGAAGCAACATTTGTTTAAATAAATATTTATTTGCAACAATCATCCAAAAATATTTTTAAGTTGGCAACAATCTGACCACACTCAACACTAAAAATTTTATTTAAGTTTTAATTTGTAATAAATAATAAGTGTTGATTTTATTGAGTGATGGTGCCCCCGCACGGATTCGAACCGCGGACCTATTGATTACAAATCAATTGCTCTACCAGCTGAGCTACAAGGGCATGAAACGTTTTTTATTATGTTTTTTGTGATTATC
>CABZJA010000020.1 GCA_902525935.1 uncultured Pelagibacteraceae bacterium
AAAAAAGAAACATTTTATTTAATCGTTACAATTTGCATCTCAACAGATGTTGGTGGATATGTATTTGGAAAAATTTTTAAAGGTAAAAAACTTTCAAGAATAAGTCCGAATAAAACCTACTCAGGATTATTTGGATCATATTTATTATCAGTCATTATATCGTTATATTTATTTAAAAATATTTATGAAATTAGTGAACTAGTTTTATTTTCATTAATAATTTCATCAATTTCACAAGCAGGCGATTTGTTCATATCTTTTTTAAAAAGAAAAGCTAAATTAAAAGATACTGGAAGTATTTTTCCAGGTCATGGTGGTATGCTTGATAGATTTGATGGATTAATATTTGCTATACCATTAGGACTTGTTATTTTATAATTTTATGCAACAAAAAGTTGTTATTCTGGGATCTACTGGCTCAATCGGAACCTCAACTCTATCGATTTTGAGTGGCAAAAATTTTAAAGTAGAATTGTTAACTACTAACAAAAATGTTAACAAAATCCTGAAACAGGCAACTTTACATAAAGTTAAAAATGTAATTATAGAGGATAAAATTAAATATTTAAAATATAAAAAAAAATTTCAAAAAAATAATATTAAATTGCATCATGGATTAAAAAATATAAAAAAAATAATCAACAAAAGAGTTTCATACTGTGTAAATTCTATATCTGGAATTGATGGACTCGAACCAACACTTTCTATCATTCCAAAAACAAAAAAAATATTAATTGCGAATAAAGAATCTATTATATGTGGATGGAATTTAATCGAAAAAAAATTAATAAAATATAAAACGCAATTTATTCCAATCGATTCTGAGCATTTTTCAATTTGGAGCTTGTTAAATAAAGATAATTATAAAGATATAAGTAAGATTGTTCTAACAGCTTCAGGTGGTCCTTTTTTAAAAAAACCTAATAATAGTCTTGCTAACATTAAACCGAAATTTGCTTTAAATCACCCAAATTGGAAAATGGGAAAAAAAATTTCTATAGATTCATCTACAATGATGAATAAAATTTTTGAATATATTGAAGCAAAAAAAATATTCAAATTGAGAAAAGAAAATATATCTATTTTAATACACCCTACTTCATATGTACATGCTTTAATATTCTCTAAGAGCGGACTCATAAAATTTGTTGCTCATAAACCAGATATGAAAATTCCAATTGCGAGTGCACTAAATTTAAATAATAATATTGATGTTAATGAAATTGATAAAAATATAAAAAATCTTAATAGTTTAAAATTTGAATTACCTGATAAGAAAAAATTTCCTTTGTTGTCTATAATAGCACTAATACCTGAGAAACCATCTTACTTCGAGACAATTCTCATAACATTAAATGATTCCTTAGTAGAAAGATATCTCAATAATCAAATCAATTATTTATCTATAAACAAAAATCTTTTAAATATTATTAAAAAACAATACTTTCTTAAGTATTATAAAAAATATGATAACGTTAACAAAAAATTATCTTGATATAAATATAAAACATTATGACAAATAATTTTTTTATAATAAAAAAAACTTTATTAATTATTGTTTTTATTTTCTTATTCATTTCAACCGTTTACGCTGAAACTATAAAAAAAATAAATATAAAGGGAAATAAAAGAATTTCTAATGAAACCGTAATTATGTTTTCTGGATTAAATTTTGGCGATGAAATCAATTCTACAAATTTAAATAAAGCACTAAAGGATTTATACTATACAGATTATTTTAAAAATGTTTCTATTTCAAATCAGGATGGCGTTGTATTAATCACTGTTGATGAAAATCCTATTATTCAGTCAATTAAGATTAATGGAATAGACAATAATAGAATAAATGAAAAATTAAGAGAAGTTACTATTAAAATTGAAAAATATCCCTTTGTTGAAAATAAAATTAATGAACAAGTATCCTTGATTAAGAATATTTTAAAATCTAATGGTTATTATTTTGTTAAATTAAAAACATCAATACAACAATACAATAATAATAATGTAGACGTAATTTATGATGTCGATTTAGGGAAAATCGCAAAAATAAAAAAAATAAGTTTTATAGGTAAAAAAATCTTCAGAGACAATTCATTAAGAAACGTAATTATCTCAGAAGAAAATAAATTTTGGAAATTTATTACACCAAATAAATTTTTAGATTCCGAAAGAATTAAAACCGATGTTTTAAGGTTAATTAACTATTACAAAAATCGTGGTTTTTTTGAAGTTAAAATAAAATCAACTACTGCAATTATTAATGATGAAAATCAATTTGAATTAGTCTTTAATATTAATGCGGGAGAAAAATTTACTTTCAATGAGATTAAAATTAAAAATGATAATATTTTACTTGATGAAAATATTAATTTCTTTCAAAAAAAATTAGATAAACTAAAAGGAAAAAAATATTCATCCAAAATTATACGTAATCATATTGATGAGCTTAATGAATTTATTTTGCAGAATGATTTTGTATTTATTAATGCAAAATATGATAATGTTATTAAACCTGACAATAAAATTGATATCTTAATTAGTTTTGATGATTTAGATAAAGAATATGTGGAAAGAATAAATATATTTGGAAATTATATCACAGATGAAAAAGTAATACGAAATAATTTAATTATTGATGAAGGTGATGCATATAATGATTTATTATTTAAAAAATCAATTCAAAAGGTAAAGTCTTTAAATATCTTTAAATCAGTAAATTATAAATCTTCAAATGATGATAAGCTAAGTAAAACCATTGATATAACTGTGGAAGAAAAACCAACGGGGGAATTATTTGCAGGTGCTGGTACTGGAACTACAGGCTCGTCCTTATCTGCTGGAATAAAAGAAAATAATTATTTGGGACTAGGTATAAAACTTGATACCAACCTAACACTTAGTGGCGACTCGATTTTAGGTGAATTTACAGTTATAAATCCAAATTTTAGAAATTCAGATAAATCTATAAGTACAACTTTAGAAAGTTCTGTTAATGATTTTATGTCAACTAGTGGATATAAAACAAAGCGAACAGGTTTTTCTATTGGATCAGGTTTTGAGCAAATGAATAACTTTTTTGTGAATTTGCAGTTATCGAATTATTATGAGGACTTAGAGACCTCATCTTCAGCAAATTCTACTGTAAGAAAACAAGAAGGAAACTATTTTGAAAATCTCTTAACATATTCTATAAAATATAACAGATTAGATCAGGATTATCAGCCAACAGATGGTTTTATAAATAATTTTTCTCAAACTTTACCATTGTACTCTGACGACTTATCATTTGAAAATTCATTTACAAGTTCAGTATATCATTCGTTAAATGATAATTTAATTTTATCAGCAAATTTTTTTTTAAAAACTATAAATTCATTAGAAGACAATGTTAGAGTATCAAAAAGGGCATATGTTCCTAGTAGACTTTTAAGAGGTTTTGAATCAGGGAAAATAGGTCCTAAAGATGGGAACCAATATATTGGTGGTAATTATGCAAGTGCCCTTAATCTAAATTCAACTTTACCAAGTATTATTTTTGAAAATGACAATATTGATTTAAACTTCTTTATAGATTTAGCTAATGTTTGGGAAGTAGACTATGATAGTAGTTTAGATTCAAACAAAATAAGATCATCTACGGGAATAGCCGTAAACTGGTATAGTACAATCGGACCATTAACTTTTTCATATGCTGTTCCATTAAGCGAAGAAGATACTGATATAACAGAAAAATTTAGATTTCAGATTGGGACATCATTTTAATGAAATATTTAATCTTAATTATTTTTTTTTTCGCTCAAACTAAACTCGTTTATTCAAATTCGAACATTGTTTATTTAGATGTTCAATTTATCATAGATAATTCAGATCTTGGGCTTTTTTACAAAAAAAAAGTCTTAAAAAGTTACGAAGAATTAAAGATAGAATTATCTATTAAAGAAAAAAAAATTAAAGAAAAGGAAACTGATCTTAAGAACAAAAAAAATATTCTCAGTAAAGAAGAACTTGATAAAAATTTGAAAGAATTAAATAATATGGTCAATAATTATCAAATATTAAGAAATAAGTATAATAAAATAGTAATCGATGATAAGAAGAAATATAGTTTAATTATATTGAAAAATATAAATCCTTTATTAACAGGCTATGCGGAAGATAATAATATTACTTTAATTTTAGAAAAAAAAAATATCCTTGTTGGAGTAAAAGCTTTAGATGTAACTAATGATATTCTAAATCTTCTAAATAAAGAAACAAAAAATAAAAAATTATTAAATGAAAATTAATAATAGATTTTTTAAAAAAAGTAAAAAAATATATTTATCTGAAATTTATAAAAAGTTGGGTAAAAAAAATATCTCAAAAAAAACATACATAGAAAATATAAATGATTTAAATTCTGCAAAAAAAAATGATATTTCATTTTTTAATTCTTTAAAATATTTAGATTTACTTAAAAAAACTAAATCTAAATTTATAATTACTCACAAAAAATATGAAAGTATTGTTAAACAGTATTCTAAACCAATTTTAGTTGAGAATGTTCTTAAAGCGGTAAGTCAAATAACTGAATTGTATTATCCAGACTCACTTAATGATGCTGTTGAATTTGATTTAAAACTACCAAATAAAAAAAAATTTAAAAATATTAAATTTGGACATAATGTTTTAGTTGGTAATAAAGTTCAAATTGGTAAAAATTCTATTATAGGTCACAACACAATAATTGAATCGAATGTAATATTAGGTATGAATTGTATTGTAGGTAACAATGTTTTAATAAAAAATACTATAGTAGGTAACAATGTGAGAATTTTGGATTCAACAATAATTGGTAAAAAAGGTTTTGGTTTTTTTCCAGATCAGAAAAAAAATATTCGATATCCACATATCGGGATGGTTATAATAGAGGACAATGTTGAAATAGGCTGCAACAATACTATTGATCGAGGATCTTTATCAAATACTATAATTGGAGCCAACACATTCATAGATAATCAAGTTCATATAGCTCATAATGTTAATATCGGAAAAAATTGTATAATTACTGCCCAAGTTGGTTTTGCTGGAAGTTCAAAGTTAGGTAATAATGTATCAATTGGAGGCCAAGCTGGAATTTCTGGACACTTAAAAGTAGGAAATAATGTCCAAATTGGCGGTGGAAGTGGTGTTATTAAAGATATACCAGACAACAAACGTGTGATGGGATATCCTGCAAAGGATATAAAAAGTTTTTTAAAAGAAAAAAAATAAATCAATGACAGAAAAACTTAACAAAGAGCAGATAAAAAATTTATTACCACACCGTGAACCTATGTTATTGATAGATGAGTTAATAAAAATAAATAAACTTAAATCTGCCACTGCGATCGTATATGTTAAAAAAAATAGTTTTTTTGTTCAGGGACATTTTCCAAATGAACCGGTGATGCCTGGAGTGCTTATTGTTGAGGCATTTGGACAGGCTGCAGCAGCTTTAACAGCTGCTGGGATAGATAAATCTACATATGAAAATAAACTAGTTTTCTTGATGACAATTGAAAAGGCACGATTTAGAAGTCCCGTAATTCCTGATTGCAAATTAGAGCTTAACATCGAGGCAATTAGATCTCATGGAAGAGTTTGGAAATACATGGGTGAAGCTGTTGTGGATGGAAAAAAAATGGCTGATGCTCAATGGGCAGCGACAATCGTTGATCGAAAGAAATAATCAGTATTAATTATTGATAAGTATTTAAAAATTTTTTTTGTTATCTATAAGTTGTGATCCATTCAAGCGCTATTATTCACAGTGATGCAAAAATTTCAAATAAAGTTGAGATTGGACCATATTGCGTAATTGGTTCAGGTGTAAAGATAGATGAAAACACAAAAATACATTCACATGTAAATATAATTGGAAATACAACAATAGGAAAAAACAATGAGATTTTTCCATTTGTATCTATTGGAACAGATCCTCAAGATCTAAAATATCAAGGTGAAACAAATTCCATAATTATAGGTGATGATAATAAATTTAGAGAATATGTTAATATTAATCCAGGTACTACAGCAGGTGGTGCAATAACACGTCTTGGAAATAATAATTTATTGATGGTTTACTGCCATGTTGCTCACGATTGCAACTTAGCAAATAATATTGTTTTGGCAAATAATGTTCAGGTAGGAGGTCATGTCACAATAGAGGATAATGCAATAATCGGTGGCAGCTGTGCAATTCATCAGTTTTCTAGAATAGGTCAATTAGCTATGGTTGGAGGCATGACGGGAGTATTAAGTGATGTAATACCATTTGGTCTTTCATTAGGAAATAGAAATAATTTAGTTGGACTTAATCTTATTGGATTAAGAAGAGCAAAAATATCTAACGATAATATTAAATTATTACAAAAATTTTATGATATAGTTTTTACTAATAAAAATTTTAGATCTAATATAGATAATCTTGAAAAAAATATGAAAGAAAATAAATACATTAAAACTATTATTGATTTTATAAATACTGATAAAAAAAGACCAATATCTCTTCCAGCAAATATTAAATGATAGGATTATTTTTAGGGGAAAAAAAACTTCCATTAGAAATTTTAAAAAGTTTAAAAAAAAAGAAAATTAAATATTTCATAATAGATTTATCAAGAAATAATAAATTCAAAAAATATAAAAATAGTTATTTTATTAACATTGGAAAATTTGGTAAAATTTTAGAATTAATTAAATTCAAAAAATGTAAAGAAGTTTTATTCGCAGGTAATATTGTTAAACCAAGAATTTCTAAATTGAAATTAGATCTTAAGGGTATTTACTATATCCCTAGAATTATAAAGGCATCTAAATTAGGAGATGCAGCTATATTAAAAGAATTGATTAAAATTTTATCAGAAAACAAAATAAAAGTTATTAAATTAAATACATATAATCCAGAATTAACTTTAAGCAGAGGATGCTATACAAAATTGAAACCTAGCAATATTGATAAATTAATAATAAAAAAAGGTATTAAAATTTTAAATAAATCAAATTCATTTAATCATGTTCAAGCATTGGTAATCAATAATCAGAAGATTATTTCTATTGAAAAAAGAAAAGGTACAAAGGATATGTTAAAATCGATTAGAAACAATAATCTAAATAATAAACTCTTAATAAAAATGCCAAAATCAAAGCAAGACTTACGTGTTGATTTACCAACTTTTGGTCTGGATACACTAAAAGATTGTAAAAAAGCAAATATTAAAGGAATTGTAGTTAAATCAGGTCAAAATATATTTTTAGATAAACGCAAAGGGCTTCAATTTGCTAATAAAAATAATATTTTTGTAATGGCTAAATGAAAAAGATTTTTATTTTAACAGGCGAACCATCGGGCGATAAATTAGCTGCTGAAGTTATTAAAGAATTAAACAAATCTAAAATAGATATTGAATATTTATCTGTTGGAGGTCAACATTTAAATTCTATAGGTATTAAGTCAATATATGATCAAAAGGATATTACTTACATAGCCTTTACAGACATATTATTTAATATTTTTAAAATAAAAAGTAAAATAAACGAAACAGTAAAAAAAATTATAGATTTCAGTCCTGATATTTTATTTAGTGTTGATAGTCCTGATTTCACTCTTCGTGTTTCAAAAATAATTAAATTAAAAAAACCAGATATCAAAACAATCCATTTTATTGCACCTAAAGTTTGGGCATGGAGAGAGGGTAGGGTTAAAAAAATGAAAAGTTTTTTAGATCACATTCTTTTATTATTTGATTTTGAAAAGAAATATTTTGACAGGGAAAAACTAAAAAATACATTTGTTGGTCACCCAATATTAGATAACACAAATCCCGAAAAGATTCAAATTAATGAAATATTAAAGGGAAAAATTATTTCGATTTTTCCCGGTAGTAGATTATCTGAATTGAAATCACATGTGCCTATACTTGTTGAGTTTATTAAAAAAATGAATGAGGAAAAAAATAATTATAATTTTATTTTTCACGCTACCGAAGATTTTAAAGAATATTTATCTCAAATTATTAAAAAAAATAATTTAGTGAATGTTGATCTTATTTCAAATGAAAATATAAAAATTACTACAATTAAAAAATCTATTTTTGCAATTGTTAAATCTGGAACAGTTTCACTTGAAGTTTGTAAATACGGTGTACCCTCAATAATAATTTATAAAATGAATTTTTTAAATTTCTTTATTGCCAAGTTATTTTTAAAAATAAAATATGCAAACATGATAAATATTATTAATAATAAAGAAATTATCCCTGAACTTTTGCAAAACGAATGTAACCCAGATGAAATATATAAAACAGTTAATTATTTATTAAAAAAACCTGAAATTATAAATGAACAATTAAAACAAGTTAATAAAACTATTAACGAATTAACATCGAACACCTCATCAAGCAATGAAGCTTCCAAAGTTTTGTTATCATATTTGAGATAATCTTTTAGAAACTTCCTCTTTACCAAGTGCACACAGTATATCATATATACCCGGTCCAAACTTTGATCCTGTAAGGCATATTCTTAGTGGTTGTCCAACTCCTTTAAAATTTGTATTATTATTTTTTATTAGGTTATTAATTATTGGTTCTAGAGTTTCTCTTTTAAAATCTGATAGCTTATTAATATCATCACTAAATAATTTAATAATTTTAATAGCTGTTTTGTCTAAAAGTTTTTTATCTTCTTTTTCTATTTGAACTTTGTCATTTATTAAAAACTTTGAATTTTTGTAAATATCCTCTAGAGTTTTTGCTTTGTTTTTTAAAAAATGTATCGAATTTTTAATTTTTTCCTGTGCTAAATCATGTATCTTTTCTTGAAAAGTTTCACAATAAATTATTAAAAAATTAAATAGATCATTTTCGTCAATATTTTTTATATAATGCTCGTTCATTGAATAAATTCGGTTAATATCTAATTTTGAAGGTGATTTGCCAATTCCTTCTAAATTGAAGTATTTGATACTTTCGTCTAAATCAAAAATTTCCTTATCTTTGTATGACCATCCTAATCTCAGCAGATAGTTTCTAAGAGCATTAGGCATTATTCCAATTTTTGAATAATCATCTAATGTTGATGCATTATCTCTTTTTGATAGTTTTTTTCCTTCAATAGTATGAATTAGGGGTATGTGTGCAAAAGATGGCATTTTCCAATTCATAGCATCATAAATTTGTATTTGTTTGAATGTATTTATTTTATGATCATCTCCTCTAATTATATGTGTCATGCCCATTAAATGATCATCTACTGATGCTGATAAATTATATGTAGGTGATCCATCTGCTCTTAATATAACAAAGTCTTCTATAGTATTATTTTCAATTTCTATATTTCCCTGGACCAAATCTTTTAATATAGATTTTCCTTCAACTTTACTTTTGAATCTGATTACAGGTTCAATTTCTTTTGGAGCATCAGTTTCACTTTTATCTCTCCACTTCCTGTTATAGATATATGGTATTTTTTTTTGTTTTGCCCTTTTTTTTTGCTCTTCAATTTCTTCACTTGAACAATAACACTTATAAGCCAAACCTTTTTTTAATAATTCATTAGCTACACTTATATGTTCATCTATTTTATCTGATTGAATATATTCACTATCTTCGTAATTAATTCCTATCCATTTTAAAGATTTAATTATTTGATTTTTAAATTCGTCTTTAGACCTTTCTTTATCTGTATCCTCTATTCTTAGATAAAATTTACCACCTTTATTTTTTGAATAAAGCCAATTGAATAATGCTGTTCTTACTCCCCCAATGTGTAAAGGTCCTGTTGGTGAAGGAGCAAATCTAGTTGCTACAGTTTTCATCAGATTTATTTAGACTATTTTAGGAAAAGTTTCTATATAAAGATACTAGGATTCCTTGAACTTTTACTCTATCGGGACCAAATATTTTAGTTTCGTAATTTCTATTAGCGCTTTCCAAAGCTACGGTCTTACCTTTTCTTCTTATTCTTTTTAGCATTGCTTCATGATCGTCAATTAATGCGACTACTATTTTTCCATTTTCAGCTGTATCAGCTTTTTTTACAATTACTGTATCACCATCATTTATTCCAGCCTCGATCATTGAATCTCCTTGCACTTTTAGTCCAAAAAATTCTCCATTTTTCTCTATATTGGAAGGCAAAGGTATTCTAGAAACTTCGTTTTGAATTGCTTCAACAGGTGTACCAGCAGCAATTTTACCTAACACAGGTATTTCATTTTCATCTGAATTATTTCGATTTGAACTTTCATCAAGTCCACCTTTAATTACACTTGGTGAAAAACTGTTATAAATATCATTTGCTGAAGCTGTTTCAGGTAACTTAATGACTTCTAAAGCTCTTGCTTTATGTGCCAGTCTTTTAATAAAGCCTCTTTCTTCTAAAGCACTAATTAATCTATGAATTCCAGATTTAGACTTTAGATTTAAAGATTCCTTCATTTCTTCATAAGAGGGAGACACACCACTAGATCTCAACTTTTTGTTGATAAATAAAAGCAAGTTTTTTTGTTTTTTAGTTAACATAGAACAAATTGTGTACATAAATGTTCTATAAAAGTTCTATCAATTAAACAAGAGTTAAAACCCTAATAAATTCAACACTTTTTTTATAGAATAGAAAAAATATTATTATTTTCTAAATTTTTTAAAATCGATTCACCTATGAGAAATGTTTTTATTTTAGTTTCTGAGGCTATTTTCAAAACGTCTTCTTTGTTTTTTATTCCGCTCTCTGAAATCAATGGTCCGTCATGATTAACTAAAATATTATGAATATCGTAAGTTGTATTTATATCTGTTTTTAGTGTTTTTAAATTCCTATTGTTTATCCCTATTAGTGCATCTTTGTACTTTAGAGATTTTTTGGCCTCTTCAACAGTGTGAACCTCAACAATTACAGACATTTTAAGTTTCTCAGCTTCTTCATACAACTCATCTGCAGTTTTTTCATCAATGCCAGCTAAAATTATTAAAATAGCATCAGCACCATAACTCCTGGAAAGATGGACTTGAAATTTATCAACAAAAAAATCTTTACATAAAATAGGTAAATTTATTTTTTTTTTAATTTTACTAATATGAATTAAGTTTCCCATAAAAAAATCCTCCTCAGTTAAAACTGACAAGCAAGTTGTATTATTTTTTAAATATATATTTGCAATTTCAACAGGGTTATAATTTTCAATAATTATACCAGCTGAAGGACTCGCTTTTTTAATCTCTGCAATAATCGAGATTTTATCGTGATTTATATTATTCAGTATTTTTTCTTTAAAATTTACATAATTTTTTAGTTCTGAAATTATATCATTAAGTGAACTTATTGATATGTCTTTTTTTAAAATTTGAATTTTATTTCTTTTTTTATTAATTATTTTTTCTAATATATTCTCAGACATTTCTCAATTTTTCTAAATGTGAATATGTTTTTCCTGATAGCAAATGATCTCTTGTTTTTTCATAGGCAAATTTAAAATTATCTTCTCTTTCGGATATTATTAAACCAGCTGCAGCATTTAAAGATACTGCTTTAGAAAAGTCATCATCATTTCCTTTAAATATATCTATAATTTTTTGTGAATTAAATTTTGCGTCATTTCCAACTATTTTATCGAAACCTTCAGCATTTACTTTTAATTCTTTAGGATCAATAATTATTTCATTAATTTCCCCATTTCTTAATTGTTTAACGATAGTTTTACATTTAATTTGTATCATTACATATCTAAGTTTTGTCAAAATGTAGACGTAGTAAGAAATGATAAAATTAATACAAAAGAAATATTAAAGAAAAAATATAATAAAATTGTGATATCACCTGGTCCGGGTAA
>CABZJA010000021.1 GCA_902525935.1 uncultured Pelagibacteraceae bacterium
ATTGTTTTTTCTTAGCTATATGATTTGCAACTTTACTTAAAGTTTTAGTTTTAGCTATTCCTATACTTGTTGGAATACCAGTCCACTTTAAAACTGTTTCTCTAATTTCTCTTCCAACTTGCTCTACTTCATTGTCAGAAAAATTTGATAAATCCATAAATGCTTCATCAATTGAATAAACTTCAATATCAGAGTTAAATCTTTTTAAAGTTCTCATTACTCTTCTAGATAAATCTCCGTACAAAGAATAATTTGATGAAAATACTTGTACATCATTTTTGATAATAACATCCTTTGCTTTAAAGTAGGGCTCACCCATTTTAATTCCTAAAGCTTTTGCTTCAGTAGATCGTGAAACTATACAGCCATCGTTATTAGATAAAACTACAACAGGTTTTTTTCTTATTTTTGGATTAAATAATCTTTCGCAAGAGACATAGAAAGAATTGCAGTCAACCAGTGCTAATTTTTTAGTGTACTGAATGTATGACATAGGTGACTACTCCCCAAATAAAAATATCTTGTTCTTCATTAATTAAAATTCGATCAGAAAATTCTTTAGAGCCCGACGTTAAAAATTGTTTATCTTTTTCTTTAACTAAAGTTTTAACAACGAGTTCATCATGAACATTTGCTATAACAGTTGAAAAATTTTTTGGAGTTAAGCTTTTGTCTACAACTAATAAATCACCATCATTTATTCCAACATCCACCATTGATTTTCCTTGAACTCTTATGATGAAAGTTGCCGGAACATTTTTGATTAGATGTACGTTTAAATCTATATCTTCTTCTATGTAGTCAGTTGCAGGGGAAGGAAAACCAGCTCCTGCTTTATGTAAATAATAAGGTATTGTTAGCTTCATAAGTGTTCTTGTTTTGTTCTTATTAGTACATGAGTTATACAATAGTGTCAATTAGGTTGTATTTTGAGTCTGTAAGTGAATCAAAAGTGAATCAAAACGAGAACATCGAAACAAGATTTAGTATGACTGTGGATAACTTTAACAAGTTATAGTTTATGAAAATATGAGTTAAAAGTTAAAATACAAAGAATTATCAAAAAATTTAAAAAATAGAAAAATGAAAAAACTAACATGTCATTGTGGTGCTGTTGAAGCAGAAGTAAATGTTCCAGATAAATTTGAAAAAGTTTTAAGATGCAATTGTTCTGTATGTAAAAGAAAGGGCTATGTTATGTCTCCGATTGGAGAAAACGATATGAAGATTACCAAAGGAGAAGATAAGTTAACTTTATATCAATTTTACACTAACACAGCTAAACACTATTTTTGTTCTATCTGCGGAATTTTTACTCATACAAGACCAAGAAGTAATCCAAAATTACATATGATAAATATTGCATGTGTCGAGGGAGTTGATCCTTTCGAATATAAAGATGTTTCAATTAATGACGGTAACAATCACCCGCTTGACCAAAAATAAAATCAAATGAATTTAGTTGAGGATTGTTTAAATAAAGTAAAAAAAGATTGCTACAAGTTTATAAAAACACAAGAAACATCTTCGGATAAATTTAAAAACAAGGACAAGATGTTAAAAGATTATCTTGTTCCAATGAGTTTTTGGATTGCAAAAAAAACAAATTTTAAGAAACCTTATATCGTTGGTTTAACAGGGGGGCAGGGCACTGGAAAAACTACTATAAGCTCTATCTTAATGATAATTTTAAAAAAATATTTCAAGTTAAACGTTTTCAAAATATCAATTGATGATATTTACAAAACCAAGAAAGATAGAATAAAATTATCCAAGAAAATTCATCCATTATTATTAACAAGAGGTGTGCCAGGAACCCATGATATAAGTTATATGTCTAGTTTTATTAAAAAAGCAAATTCCAGAAAATTTAGATCAATAAAGTTACCTAAATTCGATAAGTCAATTGACGATAGATTCACGAAAAATAGTTGGTATATAGTAAAAAGTAAGCCTGATGTAATTATATTTGAAGGCTGGTGTGTTGGAGCAAAATCAGAGAGCTTAAAAACGTTAAATAAAAGTGTAAATACAATGGAAAAAAATGATGATAATAAATTAATCTGGAGAAAATACGTTAATACTCAACTAAAAAAAGGATATAAAAAACTTTATAGTAAATTAGATTGTTTATTGTTTTTAAGAGCAGAAAATTTTAGTTTACTACAAAAGTGGAGAGTTATTCAGGAAAAAAAACTTAAATTAAAAAATAAGAATAAAAAAACGAAACAAAGAATTATGACAAAAAAAGAAGTTTTAAACTTTATGCAAACTTACCAAAGAATTACACAAAATATGTTTAAGTATGCGCCAAAATACGCATCTATAGTCATTAAATTAAATTCTAATCATCAAATTAATTCTGTAAAGTACAACTAATGAAAAAAATTTTAATAATAATTTTTAGTTTTTTTTGGTTAACAACTCAATCACTAGCTATCACATTATATGAAGCATTAAATGAAACTTATAACAATAATAAACAATTAAATGCTGAGAGAGAAAATATAAAAGCATCAGAAGAAGATCTAAATATTTCTAAAGCAGATTATATGCCTTCTTTGAGTTTAAGTGGGTCGAAGAGCCTAGAAGAAACAAATAAACTGACAAATCAGAGTGGTGGTGATGCATCAATCAGCGACTCAGATCCATTCACAACATCTATAAAATTAGAGCAAACTTTATTAGATTTTGGAAGAGACCTTAATTATGAAAAGAATTTAGTAAGTTTAGAACTTTCAAATGCAAAATTATTTAAAAAAGAACAGGATGTTCTTTACAGTGCTATAGAAGCTTTTACATCAGTAATTTTATCTAGAGAAAAAGTTGCAATTAACAGACAAAATTTAAACTTACTTATCAAACAACTTGAAAATGATAAAGTTAGATTAGATAGAGGTCAAATAAAAACTGCAGATTTATCGCAAACGGAGTCCTCTCTCGCGGGTGCCAGTGCTCAACTAACTCAAGCAAGAAGCGAATTAATGATAAATAAATTAAATTACGAAAATATTATTGGTAAACTTTTAAATACTAATGAATTAAAAAAGACGAATAGAGCAATCGTGAGTATTCCAAGTGAGCTGAGTTCGGCAATTAATTTAGCTAGAAATAACAATCCAGATATAAAAATTGCTAAAATAGAGTTAAATCAGTCAGAAATGGATATTGCTATAGCTGAAAGTGATTTAAAACCTAGCGCATCTTTATCTTTAGAAAGATCCTATGCCGATGATTTTAGTTCGACATATGATCAAAGAGAAAAAGATACATTGAAAGCAACAATTAGTTGGCCATTTTATTCTGGAGGAAGTAAGCGTGCAAAAATAAATAAAAATACAAATTTAAAAACTAGAAAAATTTTATTATTTGAGGATGCAGTTAAAACAACGGAAAAAAATGTTGGGAGTGCCTGGTCAAATCTTGAGGCATCCAAAAGTTTTTTAAATTCGGTAAGATCCCAAGTTAGAGCAGCAAAAATTGCCAATGAAGGAATAGCTGCAGAGTATGAAAGAGGTTCAAGAACAACTTTAGATGTTATTCAATCAAATTCTTTATTGTTAGCTGCAAAAATTTCTTTAGCAGAGTCAGAGAGAAATAATCTTATTGCCCAATATAATCTTCTCAAAGCTATCGGATTGCTGAATAGTGAGTACTTAAAACTTAGGTAATTTAACGATTTTAAGCTATTTTGAGAAATATATTGCCAATGAGAACAAAATGTGTACATTTAAATTCATGATTCGAGTGTTAAAAAAAGCAAAAAAAAAGGCAAAAAATGACTAAAAATAACCTAAAAGTGGTGAAAACCGCAAAAGATAAAGAATTGGAAAACAAAGAAAAAAATAAAGCATTAGACGCAGCAATCAGCCAAATTACAGATAGCTTCGGAAAAGGCTCAGTAATGAAGCTTGGTGAGCAAAAAGCAATGGACATTGAATCAGTTTCAACTGGTTCATTAAGTTTAGACCTTGCTCTAGGGATTGGTGGATTACCAAAAGGAAGAATTATTGAAATCTATGGTCCAGAGTCTTCTGGAAAAACTACTTTAGCACTACAAGTAGTTGCAGAAGCACAGAAAGCAGGGGGAATTTGCGGATTTGTTGATGCAGAACATGCGTTAGATCCAGTTTATGCAAAAAAATTAGGAGTTGATACAGAAGAGTTACTAATTTCTCAACCTGATACTGGTGAACAAGCTTTAGAAATAACTGACACATTAATTAAATCTGGCTCAATGTCCGTTCTAGTAGTCGATTCTGTTGCAGCATTAACGCCAAGAGCTGAAATTGAAGGTGATATGGGAGATCATCACGTAGGTCTTCAAGCAAGATTGATGTCTCAAGCATTAAGAAAATTAACAGGCTCAATTTCAAGGACTAATACAATGGTTATATTTATTAACCAAATTAGAATGAAAATTGGAGTTATGTTTGGAAGTCCAGAAACAACATCGGGTGGAAATTCATTGAAATTTTATTCATCAGTTAGAATGGATATCAGAAGGATTGGAGCAATTAAAGACAAGGAACAAATTATTGGTAACAATACAAGAGTAAAAGTTGTTAAAAATAAAGTTGCACCACCATTTAAAGTTGTTGAGTTTGACTTAATGTATGGAAAAGGAATTAGTAAAGTAGGGGAACTAATAGACCTTGGCGCCAAAGCAGATATCGTCGAGAAATCTGGAGCTTGGTACGCTTATAAAGGTGAAAAAATTGGGCAAGGTAGAGAAAATGCCAAACTTTACCTTGAACAAAATCCTAAAGCTGCTGCTGAAATTGAAATGGCAATCAGAGAAAAAGCTGGTGTGATCTCAAAGAAAATTGAGGGAAATCCACTAAGCGAGGAAAAAGTAGAGGCTCAAAAAAAAGAGGAAGAGGAAATTCCTACTAAAAAAAATTAGCAGATAACTTTTAGTTATTAAAAAGGCGCTCGAATGGGCGCCTTTTTTCCCTTAAGTGTTATAGACATCATTAGAAAAAGCTGTATTTTAACAAATATGGCAAAAACATTAAACGAGATTAGATCAACTTTTCTAGATTATTTTGAAAAAAATGATCACAAGATAGTTGAATCCAGCAACTTGGTTCCAAATAATGATCCAACGTTAATGTTTGCAAATTCTGGCATGGTCCAGTTTAAAAATGTTTTTACAGGATTAGAAAAGAGAGATTATCAAAGAGCAACTACTTCACAAAAATGTGTAAGAGCAGGAGGCAAACATAACGATCTTGAAAACGTAGGCTACACTCCAAGACATCATACATTTTTTGAAATGCTTGGAAATTTTTCTTTTGGAGATTATTTCAAGGAAAGGGGAATTGAACTTGCTTGGAACTTAATTACTAAAGATTTTGGATTAAATAAAGATAGATTATATGTAACAGTTTTTCATGAAGACGATGAAGCTTTCAATTTTTGGAAGAAAATAGGGGGTTTTAGAGATGATAGAATTATTAGGATAGCAACTTCAGATAACTTTTGGTCAATGGGAGAAACGGGCCCTTGTGGACCTTGTTCAGAGATATTTTATGATCATGGAGATCATTTAAAAGGTGGTTTACCTGGAACCAAAGATGAAGATGGCGATAGATATATTGAGATATGGAACTTAGTCTTCATGCAGTTTGAGCAAGTTTCAAAAGATAAGAGAATTAATCTTCCAAAACCTTCAGTAGATACTGGAATGGGTCTAGAAAGAATTGCAGCATTACTTCAGGGCACACATGATAATTATGAAACAGACCATTTTAAAAAATTAATCAGCTCTATTTCTGAATTTACAAAAGTAAAACAAGATGAAAATAATTTATCAAGCTTTAGAGTAATTGCAGATCATTTAAGAGCTAGCTCATTTCTTCTTGCAGAAGGAGTATTACCCTCAAATGAAGGTAGAGGTTATGTTCTTAGAAGAATAATGAGAAGAGGTATGAGACATTCTCATTTGCTAGGTTCTAAAGAACCAGTCTTCAATAAAATCTTTGATACATTGAAAAATGAAATGAAAGGAAATTATCCTGAATTAGAAAGATCAGAGACTTTAATTAAAGAAACATTAAAAATGGAAGAAGAAAAATTTTTAGTATTACTTGATAGAGGAATTAAAATTTTGAATGATGAAATTTCAAAAATAAAAAAAGTTTTACCAGGAGAAGTAGCGTTTAAATTATATGATACTTATGGTTTCCCGTTAGACTTAACAGAAGATATTTTAAAAAATAAATTTTTGACAGTTGATCAAAATAAATTTGATGAATTAATGAAAAAGAGCAAAGAACTCGCAAAACAAAACTGGAAAGGTTCTGGTGATGCTTCTGAAGAAGAAATCTGGTTCGGTATAAAAGATAAAATAGGACCTACAGAGTTTCTTGGATACGAGTTTAACCAATCAGAAGGAGTGGTGTTATCTGTAATTAAAAATAATAAAGAAGTACAAAATATTTCAACTGGTGAAGAAGGAATAATTATTACTAATCAAACACCTTTTTACGGAGAATCTGGTGGACAAGTGGGAGACCAAGGAACAATAGTATCTGGTAATTCAGTATTTGAGGTTACAGATACCCAAAAAAAACTTGGAGATTTGTTTATACATCATGGAATTCTAAAATCTGGAGATATTAAGATTAAAGATGTTGTAGAAATGAAAATAGATATTGAAAGACGCAATAATCTTAAAGCATATCATTCTGCAACTCATTTATTACATGAGTCTTTGAGAAGAACATTAGGAAAACATGTTATGCAAAAAGGATCTCTAGTTGCGCCTGATAGGCTAAGATTTGATTTTAGTCATATGAAACCAATTACCGCGGATGAGCTAACAATTATCGACAAATTAGTTAATGAGTATGTCCAAAACAAAACTGATGTAACTACAAGAATTATGACACCAAAAGCTGCAATTGAAAAAGGTGCTTTAGCTTTTTTTGGTGAAAAATATGGAGAAGAGGTGAGAGTAGTTTCTATGGGAGCAGAAAATAACTCATATTTTTCAACAGAATTATGTGGTGGAACGCATGTAAAAAATACAGGAGATATTGGAAAATTTAAAACTATTAACCAATCCTCAATAGCTGCTGGGGTGAGAAGGATTGAAGCTCTAAGGGACAAACAACTCGAAATATTCTTAAAAAATATAGAAAAAATGTCAAACCTTTCTGCTCAAAGGGATGAAGACAGTATTAAAGAGGTGTCTGCTCAAATAATTAAATTAGGTGGAAAACCAAATCTTGAAAATATAGATACGAAAGGATTAATTAAAGATCTCAATAAACAACTGGAACAATTGAATGTTCAATCAGTTTTAGGTGATAAAACAAAAAACATAATTAAAGATGAAAATATAAATGGTACTCAAGTTAGATTGCAAAAAGTTCAAGATTTATCTCCAAAAGATCTTAGAAAACTGGTTGATACAGGCAAAAAAGAATTAGGTGAGGGAATAGTAGTTGTATTTGCAAGCAAGGATGAGAAAGTAGGTCTTGCTGTAGGTGTAACAGAAAACTTAACAAATAAATACGATGCAGTTAAATTTGCAAAACTAGGATCTGAAATTATTGGTGGGAAAGGTGGTGGAGGCCGTAAAGATTTTGCACAAGCTGGAGGTCAGGATTTAAATAAAATCGAAGAAGCTTTAGAAAAACTAAAAACGTTAATTTAATTTTTGTTTTAAACTTCCATCAATTATATCTAAAAACTGGTTAGTTGTTAAATATTTTGTTGAAGGACCAATCAGTATAGCTAAGTCTTTAGTCATTGAACCTGATTCAACTGAATCAACACATACTTCTTCAAGTGTTTTGGAAAATTTAATTAATTCATCATTACTATCCAACTTTCCTCTGTGTGCCAAACCTCTCGTCCAAGCAAATATAGATGCAATTGGATTGGTTGATGTTTCTTTTCCTTGCTGATGCATTCTAAAATGTCGAGTTACAGTTCCATGAGCTGCTTCTGCTTCCATTGTTATACCATCAGGCGCTAATAAAACACTAGTCATTAAACCTAATGAACCATAACCTTGAGCAACAGTATCTGATTGAACATCACCATCATAATTTTTACAAGCCCATATATATTTACCATGCCACTTCATTGCACAAGCAACCATATCATCGATTAACCTATGTTCATAAGTTAAATTATTTTTTTCAAATTCTGATTTAAAATCTTTTTCAAAAACATTTTGAAATATATCTTTAAATCTACCATCATATTTTTTTAGTATGGTATTCTTAGTTGATAAATATACAGGCCATTTTTTTATTAGGCCATAACTGAAACATGATCTTGCAAAGTCCTCTATGGATTTATCTAAATTATACATTGAAAGAGCAATACCTGGTCCTGGGAAATTAAACACTTCATATTTTTTTTCATCACTTCCATCTTCTGATGTCCACTTAACTTCTAATTTACCTTTTCCTGGAACTAAAAAATCTGTAGCTCTGTATTGATCACCGAATGCATGTCTTCCAATAATTAATGGATCCGTCCAAGATGGGACAAGTTTAGGAATATTTTTACAAATTATTGGTTCTCTAAATACTGTCCCTCCAATAATATTTCTTATTGTACCATTTGGTGATCTCCACATTTTCTTTAATTTAAATTCTTCAACTCTCACCTCGTCAGGAGTTATAGTCGCGCATTTAATACCTACTCCATTTTTCTTGATTGCATTAGCACAGTCGATAGTAATTTTGTCATCTGTATCATCTCTGCTTTTCATTCCTAGATCGTAATACTCAATGCCTAAATCTAAATAAGGTAGAATTAGTTTGTTTTTGATGAATTCCCAAATTACTCTTGTCATTTCATCGCCGTCTAGCTCGACAATGGGATTTTTTACCTTAATTTTGCTCATTTTTTGATGAATCTTAATAATTGAATTTATACTTTTTATATACATATTAATCCAGAATTATCAATTGAACGATTATGATAGACAAAATTTTTCCAAAGATTCATAACGAAGGCTATAAATTTATAGTAATTTTCGTAGTAGCAACGATCATTCTATATTTCATTCATGGTTTTTTAGGTTTCATAGGTTTGGTCTTAAGTATTTGGTGTTATTATTTTTTTAGAGATCCAGAAAGAATTCCAATAAATGATGAAAACTATTTAACAAGTCCTGCTGACGGATTAGTTTTACAAGTTTCAGATACAAACGGACCAAAAGAATTGGGCCTTGAAAATAAAAAATTTAAGAAAGTAAGTATATTTATGAATGTATTTGACTGTCATGTTAATAGATCTCCATGTTCAGGAAAAATTGAAGAAATTTTATACAAACCTGGAAAATTTATTAATGCATCTCTTGATAAAGCTAGTGAGGATAATGAAAGAAATTATTATAAAATTAAAAATTCTCACGGCGAGGACATAATAGTAGTTCAAATCGCAGGACTGGTTGCACGGAGAATAGTAACAGATACCTCAGTTGAAGAAAATATTGATCAAGGATCTAGAATAGGAATGATTAGATTTGGAAGTAGAGCAGATTTATATTTTGAAAACTATGAACCACTAGTAAAAGTTAATCAAAGAGCAGTCGCTGGAGAAACATTGATAGCCAAAAGATAAATGGAAAATCCAAAAAAGAATATAAGATTAGTGTCAAATAAAAACTCAAGAGTTATTTTGCCAAATATTATGACTTTGGTTGGAGTGTGTATTGGCCTGACTTCAATTAAGTTTGCATTTGATGGAAGATTTGAATTATCAATTATTGCAGTTTTAATTGCTGCAATCATTGATGGTTTAGATGGAAGAATCGCAAGATTAATTAAAGCCACATCAAAAGTTGGAAAAGAATTAGACTCATTAACGGATGTAATTAGTTTTGGAGTTGCGCCGGCATTCATAATGTATTTCTGGGCGCTAGATAATATCGGCAGATTTGGTTGGTTAATATCTTTAATATATGTGGTTTGTGTTGCCTTAAGACTTGCAAGATTTAATGTTTCAA
>CABZJA010000022.1 GCA_902525935.1 uncultured Pelagibacteraceae bacterium
TTGGAGAAACATCAAACATCGCAGACAATGTAACTATTTATCATATGGTTACTTTAGGTGGAATATCCCCAAGTATTAATTCAAATGATCAAAGAGAAGTTAAGAGACACCCTACTCTTCATGACAATGTAGTAGTTGGTTCAGGCGCTCAAATTTTAGGGCCAATAATAGTTGGAAAAAATGCTAAAATTGGTGCGAATGCAGTTGTCACAAAAAATGTTCCTGAAAATGCTGTTATGGTTGGAATACCTGCAAAGAATGTTGGAACAGCAACTGAAGAATTTAAACCTTATGCTGTTACAAATGGCAGTGAGGAAAAAGAATAATGAAAAATTACAAGGATGATTTTATCCAATCAATTGGAAATACTCCTTTAATAAAACTTAAAGCTGCATCTGAGATAACTGGTTGTAATATTTATGGTAAAGCTGAATTTTTAAATCCAGGAGGATCTGTAAAAGACAGAGCAGCACTTGCTCTTATAAAAGACGCTGAAGAAAAAAAATTAATATCTAAAGGTGGAACAATTGTTGAAGGCACTGCTGGAAATACTGGGATTGGATTATGTTTATTAGGAAATTCACTAGGTTACAAAACTATTATTGTAATGAACGATAATCAAACTCAAGAAAAAAAAGATACATTAAAAAATATTGGAGCAGATCTAAAATTAGTTCCACCAAAACCTTATAAAGATGAAAATAACTTTGTTAAAGTTGCTGCTAGAATAGCTGAGGAGCTAAAAAGTTCAAATAATCACGGAGTTGTTTGGGCAAACCAATTTGATAATACCGCAAACTCTAAAGGTCACTACAATACAACGGGTCCTGAGATATGGGGGCAAACGGAAGGAAAAGTTGATGGATTTGTATGTTCTTCTGGAACTGGTGGAACTATTGGTGGAGTAAGTAGTTTTTTAAAAGAAAAAAATAAAGATATAAAAATTTATCTATCAGATCCAAAAGGATCATCTCTTTACAATCATATTGAAAACGGAGAGCTAAAAGCTGAAGGTGGATCAATAACCGAGGGCATTGGATCCAGCAGAGTAACTGCTAATTTTGCAGAAGCAAAAATAGATGGAGCTTTTTCAATTGAAGATAAAGAGTCTTTGCCAATACTATATGATTTAATAAAAAATGAGGGTTTAAGTCTTGGAACAAGTTGTGGAGTAAATATTGCAGGTGCAATAAGATTGGGGAAAAAATTAGGACCAGGTAAAACTATTGTCACTATTCTTTGCGACAAATCAGACAGATACAACTCAAAGATGTTTAATAAACCTTTTTTAATTGAAAAAGGTTTACCTTATCCTGATTGGATATAATCGCGCATACCAGAACTGTAATAAAATCATTACAATTATATATTATAATTATTTTAAATTAAGAGTTTGAGAAATTATGAAAAAATTTTTAATAACACTAATATTTTTAACAATATCAAGCGTTAGTTTTGCTGAACAAGGGCAAATTAAACAAAACGGTTTTTTTGCAGGTACATCAAAAGTTTTAGGTGACGATAAAGGTAATTTTACAATTATCTATGATGGAATGCTGGGTTTAAAAGCATTAGATGGAACAACTTTTGGAGATAAATCTTCAATGAGATGTGTGGGTTCAATAGTTGTTTTTGCAGGAAAAGGATATGAAAGTGGCACTTGCGTAAATAAATTTGAAGATGGTGGTACAGCAACTTCACAATATAAAGGTGTTTTTGGAAAAATGTTGAGATGGAAATATGTAAGTGGAACCGGGAAGTATGTAAATATATCAGGTGGTGGAACTGCGACTATAAAAGGTATGAATTCTGCACAGGAAGGGATTGTTCATTCTTACAATGAAATTACAGGAAATTATAATTTAAACTAACGAGAAATATGTCAATTTTAGAAAAACTAAACAAAGCAATAATGGAAAAAGATGGAGTTGCAGCAGGAGAGTTAGTGCATGATGACTATAAGATGTTTTCTCATCTTAAAGGCGAATATGTTCATATGGGTAAAGAAGGTATGATAGAGGCTGTAAGTAAGGGAATGATGAGTCCTGTAAAACATAGAATTCTTTTTGAAAATGATGAGATAGGTTTTGATCATTCTTATGTGACTTATCAAGATGGAAATACAGAAGCATTAATGTGTTGTTGGAAGTTCAAAGATGGTAAAATCATCGAAGTAGAAACAGGCGCAACAAAATTACCAAAAGAATAAATTAAGGAGGATTATGAGTGGCGCAGAAACAAAAAGTTTTGATAAACCAGATCAGGAATTTAAACAATTTGACAATGCAGACATGTACCATGTGAATGTTGGCGGACAGAGGTTAGTACAAATTAAACTTCAACCAGGTTGGAAATGGTCAAAAGATGTTAAACCAAAAATAGACTCTGATGCTGTAAGTTGTCAGGCAAATCATATTGGGGTTATTGTAAAAGGAACTGTGTGTGCAAAACATGACGATGGAACAGAAATTACTTATACCGCCGGTAGCGCTTACTCAGTTAAACCAGGTCATGATGCATGGGTAGTTGGTGATGAGCCAGTTATTGCATACGAGTTTGGTGGAGTGTGGGGCGAATAATGGTGAAGATGGTAGGTAGTTTTGAAGTAAAAGATTGGGATCACTGGAAAAAATCTTTTGATGCCCATAAAGAACCTAGAGAAGCTGCTGGTATAAAAACAGTTTATGTTGGAAATGAAATAGATAATCCAAATAAAGTTCACATAGTCATGGAGACTCCTGCAGCAGATACAATGCAAAAATTTATGCAAGACCCAGATAATGCTAAAGTAATCGAAGAATCTGGACACAAACAAGAAACAACTATAATGAGCGTTTGCTCAGATTAAAACAAACTGAAAGGTAATATGAAATACTATATGGTAACTCACACATTTAAATCTAAAGAAATGAAAGAAAAATTTAATGAAACTTTAGGCGGAATGACTAGAGAACAAATAATTGATTCATCAACAAGTGATAAGGCCAAATGTCAAATGACATACTACACTCCTGATGAGACAATGACTATGTTCTGTCATTGGATGGCTGAAAGCACCGATGCTATTAATGAGCAACTTTCTGCTATGAATGATTTTTTTGAACCACATCAATTTACAGAGGTAAAAGAGGAAGTATTCAATTTTAATAGTTAAACATTATAGGAAAATTTATGAAAAAAATTATAGTCTTATTATTCTTAAGTATCTTTACCTCAAATTGCTTTGCAGATGGTCATGTAAAGAGAATATTATCAACAAGTGAAACTGGTATGGGAAATGAAATTGTTTATCCATCAGGTAAAGCAAAAATAACAGCTTTTGAATTTACTGTCCCTGTAGGAGCTCCAGTAAAACCTCACACACACTCATTTCCAGTTCTGATTATGATCCAACAAGGTGAAATTGAGCTTACTATGGATGGCAAAACCAAAGTTTATAAGGCTGGTGATGCATTTGTTGAGGATGTCGGTATTGCACATGAATCGCGAAATATAGGTAATGTTCCAGCTAAAGCAATAGTAGTTGCAATCGGGGTTGAAGGTCAAAAGATTGTAAATCCTGTTAAATAGAAAGTAAAAAAAATGATAATTAAAATAGAAGAAAATATAAAGTCACTTTCGTCATGGATGAATATGGTAAAAGCGAATGCTGAAAAAATTAAAGGATTTGGTGCTACTATTATTTTTGCAGGTGTATCTAAAGAAGACCCTACAAAATTTACTGTAATCGTTAAGTATGCAACCATGGAAGGTTTTGAAGCATTTAAAAATGACAAAGAACTTCATGCAGCAAGAGCTGAAGCAGGCGTGGATTTAGACTCAGCAAAGGTTACACCGATGCATGAAGATTTTATGGAAAATTTTAGTGGATAATCAATCAATATAAAGAAAGGATAAATTATGGAAACAGAAACACTAGTAGTAGCTCATTTAAAAGAAGGTATGTTAGAAAAATTTATGGGCTTTATGCAGTCTGACGCTGGTATGGCAGAAAGATCGAAAGTTGCAAATGTATCAAAAACAATTGGAACAGTTGCACCCGACAAAAAAACAGTAATGTTTAAAATTTTTGTGACCGATAAAGCTGCACTTAAAGCGTTTATTGATGGAAGCAATCCAGTATCAGCTCCTATTATGAATGAAGTTATGGAAAGTTACAGTATCTACGAGTTAAATAAAGTAGATATGTAACAACTTTTGTAATAGGATTTGTAATGCCTTCGGGATATATCATACTTAACATTAACGTTTTAAATCCTGAAAATTACAAAGAGTATTTGGAAAAAGCTCCTCCAACTGCTCAAAAGTTTGGTGGTGAATACATCATAAGGGGTGGCGAAAATGAAGTCATTGAGGGTGAGTGGAAATATCCAAGAACTGTTGTTATTAAATTCCCATCTTATGAAAAAGTTTTTGAGTGGTACAATTCAGAAATATATAAACCTATCAGACAAATTAGATTAGATAATACATTATCAAATACATTAATAATTAAAGGAGCATAAAGGAGAAAAAAAATGTCAATATTAGAAAAATATAGTGCTGCAATTAAAAATAAAGATGAAGCAGCAATGAATGAACTTTTGCACGATGATTTTAAATTTACAATGCATAAATCAGGCGGTGTTTTAACTAAAGGTGATGTGATCAAATGGGCAATGAGTGGTGATATCAAGCAAGATAAAACTAGAATTGTTTATGAAAATGATGAAGTTGGTGTTCACCATGCGTTAGTAACATTTGATGATGGTAATGTAGAAGCGGTTATGGCAGTTTACAAATACCAAGATGGTAAAATGATTAGTTTAGAGACTGGCGCAACACCAATGCCAAAATAAGTGAACAACATAGATTTTTATTTTTCTATCGGAAGCACTTATACTTATCTTTCAGTTACTCGAGCACTAGAAGCAGAAAAACAAAATCAATTTAAGTTTAATTGGACTCCTTTTAGTGTGAGAGCAATAATGAAAGAAATGAACAATGTTCCCTTTCCTAAAGAAAAAAAAAATAAAGTAGATTACATGTGGAGAGACATAGAAAGACGAGCAAATAATTATGGATTTTTTGCCAAAACACCTGTCCCTTACCCTTTAACAGAATTTGATTTAGCTAATAAAATTGCAATATTAGGTTTAAAAAATAACTGGGGTATTGATTACGTTCAGCTTACATATAAACAATGGTTTCAAGATGGGAAAGAACCTGCTGTTGAACCCAACTTGAGTGAAATCTGTGAAAAACTAAACTTAGATAAAGAAAAGATAGTTTCAGAGGCAAGCTCTGAAGAAATAAATAATATTTATTTATCGAATACAGAAAAAGCTAGAAAAAATAAAATATTTGGAAGTCCGTCATTTGTTGTAAAAAATGAAATATTCTGGGGAGATGATAGAATGGAAGATGCAATCAAATGGTCCAAGACAAATGAATAATATAACTGCTTACATAATTTTATTAATTGCAGTAATTCTTGGAACAGCATCTAATAGTTTTGCTAAAAGTGCTCAAGGTTTCACATTATTAATACCTAGTATAATCACAGCGGTAACAATTGTCGGATGCATGTATACTTTGTCTTTAGTTATGAAAAGTATACCAGTTGGAATAACATATGCCTCTTTTGCAGGCCTATGTATAATTGCAACAGCTGCTGTTGGTGTTATAAAATTTAATCAAGTACCAAATTTTTATACAATAATTGGATTGATTTTAATTATATCGGGTGTCTTAATAGTAAACTTATTAGGAACAAATAAATGAAACCATTATCTGGTTATATTTATTTAGTATTAGCTATATCAACAGGAATTGCTGCAAATAGTTTTGCTAAAATTTCAGATGGATTTTCAAAATTAGCTCCAACGATATTATCAATAGCCTTTATGTGTATAACTATGTATGGACTTGCAAAAGCTATGTCTATGATACCAGTAGGTTTTACTTATGCTACTTATAGTGGGATAACAGTGGCTGCTATTTTAATATTTGGTATGATTAAATATAACCAAATACCAAATATATATGGGTTAATTGGGATTTTTTTAATTATTATTGGTGTGGTAATGGTTAATTATCTTGGAAGAATTAATTAGCTCTTATTTAATAATAAAATTAGTACACCCACAACAAAGATGATTATCCCTAAAATTTCAGTAATTTTCACTTTTTCTTTAAACATATATTTTGAAGATACGTAACTGAACAATAATTCTATTTGACCAATGGCTCTGACAAATGAAGATTGTATTAATGTAAAAGCATAAAACCAAGATAATGTTGCAAGAAAGCCAGCCAATCCCGCTGTCAAACATTCGTACTTGTTTTCATATAATTTTTTAAACTGTGACTTTTCAAATATAATTAAATAAATAGTGACTAAAGTTGTTTGAATAACTAGACCAAAAAAGAGTGTCGCTATAGCTTTTTCAAAGTTATTACTAAAATTTTCTAAAGTAAGCGCTGCTGCTCTAAAATATACTACACTTAGACCTAGGAATAGTCCTGCGGATAAACCAATTAAAGTTGTTTTTGAAAATAAGTTTTTTAGAAATAAACTTAAATCTTTAATCGATAGTATAATTACTCCAATTGTAGATACTATAATTCCAGTTATTCCAAATTTATTTAATTTGTCCCCTATTATCAAATATTCAAAAATCGCAACTTGAATTACTTCGGTTTTACTCAATGAAGTCCCAACAACAAAATTTGCAAATCTAAATAAGTAAAGTAAAACAAATGTAAAGATTATTTGAAAAATTGAACCTAATAGTACATTAAATATAAATTTTTCTTGGCTTAGAATATCAGGAATTACATTTAGTTCTTGAAAATATGAAAAAAATAAAATGGTTCCAAATGGTAACGCAAAAGCAAATCTTACATAAGTAGATGCAATCGTTGAAACCTTTTGATTAAGTTTTTTCTGTAATGTTGATCTAAGATTTTGAAAAAAAGCCCCAGAAATAGCTACTATTATCCAATTCATTGACGATTATTAATATTGTATTTAATTTTAAAGTCGACTTAAATAGTAAGATTAAACAAAAAAGAGGGAAATAACATGAAAATCTTTAAAAGAATAATATTTTCTCTTATTTTCGTTTCTTTTGCCAGTGCAAGTTTGGCAGAAACAAAAATGAGAATTACACTTCAATTACCATTAAAGGCTCACTTAGGTCAGAACCTTTTGGTATTTAAAAAAGAGTTAGAATCTAGATCAGACATTAAAGTAGAGATTTATGACTCTGCTCAACTATATAAAGATAAAGAAGTTCCACAAGCTGTAGGTTCAGGAGCAATCGAAGCCGGTGTTGCATCAATAACTAGATTTGCAGGAACTAATCCTGAAGTTGATGTTTTTTATCTTCCATTCTTATTTGATTCAGAACAAAAAGTAAGGAAAGCAACTCAAGCTGGATCTGAGATAAGAGCTATCCTTGATCCTGCCATAGCTAATACAGGAGCAGTTCCACTATATTATCAAGCTTATGGATCAGCAATAATGTTATCTAATGGCGGTCCGATGAAAACTCCAGCTGACTTTAAAGATAAAAAAATTAGAGTATTTGGAAAAACACTTGGAGCTTTTGTAAGTTCTTTAGGAGGTAAACCGGCATTAATATCTGGTTCTGAGCAATATTTAGCTTACCAAAGAAATACAGTTGATGTAGGTATGACTGGTGTATCTGGAGTAAAATCTAGAAAATTATATCAAGTAATGGACACTCTTACAGTTACAAATCATGGTGATATCGAATTTATTGTTGTTGCTAATGACAAATGGTTAAACTCATTAACACAAAAACAAAGAGACGCTATAGCCGAAGCTTCTAAAGTAGCTGAAAAAGCTGTTAGAGATGACATGGCTAACATCGAAGCTGGTGCTTATAAAGAAGCAAAAGCAAACGGAATGAACATTGTTAATCTAAGTAGTTCAGAAGTTTCTGCTCTTAAGAAAGCATCTTCATCTGTAATTGATGATTATATTTCAAGAACAGGTGGATCTGGTGGAGTTGGTGATCAACTTGTAAAAGCTGCTAACAAACTTTAAATCATATAAATACCCCGCACATAAGTGCGGGGTTTTCAAATGAATTCTTACGGCAAAATTGTAAAATATTCCGGCTATTTAGCTTCAGGGTTATTTATTATGATAGGCTTTATAGTTTCCTATGAAGTTATAATGAGATACATATTTAATTCACCTACTATTTGGGTAAATGAAATTTCTCGATTTTTACAAATTTGGGCTACTTATTTAGCTTTAACTTATACTTTTCATAAAAATGATTTTATTAGAATAACAGTTATATATGATAAAGTAGGAGATAAAGGAAAAAAGATATTAGATTTAATAAGTGCAATATTTATTTTAATTTTTAGTGGATTTGTACTTTATTATGGATGGTTAATCGCTTACGACTCTCTTAAAGTTGGAAGAACAAGCTCTACAATTTTAGATGTTCCATCTTTTCTTACAGAATTTGCAATACCATTATGTTTTGCATTTTTAGTTTTAAGAGTACTGTTTGAAGTGCCTAAATACATTAAAGATATAATTAAATGACAGTTGCAATAATTCTATTTTTGTTGTTTTTTGTTCTCTTTTTAGGGGTACCAATAGCATTTGGTTTAGGATCTATAGGTTTGGGTTTAATGTTATTTGGAGATATTTCTCCTTTAATGATCCCGCAAACTTTTTATAGTGTTGCAGATAACTTTATTTTATTAGCCGTTCCGATGTTTTTGATGATGTCTAATATATTGTTAAAAGCAGGTGTTGGAGAAGATCTTTTTAATTTTGCTCAAAGCTGGGTTGGAAATTTTCCAGGTGGTTTAGCAAT
>CABZJA010000023.1 GCA_902525935.1 uncultured Pelagibacteraceae bacterium
GCCCTGGATGGCCAGCAATTTTAATACACGAAGCAATTGGACATGGTCTTGAAGGAGATTTCAATAGAAAAAAAACTTCAGCTTTTCATAATTTAATGGGGCAGCAAGTAGCAAGTGAAGGAGTTACAATTGTAGATGACGGCACATTACATCAAAGAAGAGGAAGTTTAACGATAGATGATGAAGGAACGCCTACTGAAAATACAGTTCTAATAGAAAATGGAATTTTAAAAAACTATATGCAAGACCGTTTAAACGCTCGTTTGATGGGAACTAAGTCTACAGGTAGCGGAAGAAGAGAAAGTTATAAACATATCGTTTTACCAAGAATGAGAAATACAATGATGTTGTCAGGCAAATATTCACAAGATGAAATGATAAGTTCAGTTGACAAAGGTATTTTTGCTGTAAGTTTTGGGGGAGGACAAGTAGACATAACTTCAGGAAAATTCGTTTTTAATTGCACAGAAGCATATGAAATTAATAATGGTAAAATTGGATCACCAATCAAAGGTGCTACATTAATTGGAGATGGACCATCAATTTTAAAAGAAGTTTCATTAGTCGGTAATGACATGAAACTAGATCCAGGTATTGGAACATGCGGGAAAGCTGGACAAGGTGTTCCAGTAGGAGTAGCTCAGCCGTCAATTCTTATCAATAAGATGACTGTTGGTGGAACAAAACTTTAATCTAAATGATAAAGGATCAGGAATTTTTAAAAGACATAGCGTCTTTTTGTATTGAAAACTCTAAAAAACTAGGTGCTACAGATGTGGGTGTAAAAGTAATTCACTCTGTCTCAGAAAATGTTAGTTTTAGAAACAAAAAATTAGACGAGTCAAATAGAGCAGATAGTTTTGCTGTCAATTTAACTACTTATATAGAGAAAAAAAAATCAAGTATTAATTCATCAGATTTATCTAAATCAAACTTAGAAAAACTAATAGAACGTTGTATTGATGCTACAAAAATCACTCCATCAGATGAAAATAATTCATTACCAGATAAAGATTTAATGTCTAAAGAGATTAGAGACCTTAATCTCTATGATGAAACACATTATCCAAATGATAAAAAGATTGAATTTTTAAAAAAAGTTGAAGAAACAGCATCAACTGACGAAAAAATAGTTAATACTGAAGCTGGTTTTACTGAAAATAAAAATAATTTTGTACTCGCAAACAGTAATGGTTTTTTAGGAGGATACAAAACCTCAAATTTTTCATCTTCATGTGTAGCTGTCTCAAGAATTAATGGTGCAATGGAAAGAGATTATGAGTTTGGTAGTGCAAGATTCCTGCAAGATATGATGGAACCAGATGAAATTGGAAATATAGCTGCCGACAAAGCAATAAAAAAGTTAGGTCCAAAAAAAATTAAGAGTGAAAAAATTGGCGTTATATTTGATAAAAGAATTTCCAAAGGTATATTAAGTACATTAGCAAGTGCAATTAGTGCTAGTGCTATTGCAAGAGGAACTTCTTTTTTAAAAGATCAAATCAATTCTGAAGTTTTTCCTAATTCAATTAATATCATCGATGATCCAAAAATTGAAAAAGGATTAGGCTCTCAAAACTTTGATAGCGAAGGCGTCGAAACCAATTCTTTGAAATTAGTCGAGAATGGTATTTTAAAAAATTATTTAATTGATACTTATTATGGTAAAAAGTTAAATTTAAAATCTAATGGTAGATCTGGAGGAACAACAAACTTATACTTTGAAAACGGTACCTTAAGTTTTAAGGACTTGCTAAACTCAGAAAAGAAGTATTTGTATATAACTGAAACTATAGGCCATGGAGGCAATATCATAACTGGAGATTACTCAGTTGGAGCTTCAGGATTTATGGTTGAGGATGGAGAATTAACTTACCCAGTTAGTGAAATAACTATAGCTGGAAATTTTAAGGAAATGTTTAAAAATATTATTTTGGCAAATGACTTACAGATGAAGTACTCTACAAATGCACCTACACTTTTGATTAATCAAATGACAGTAGCGGGAAAATAATTATTGAATTTCTTTTAGTCTATATTCCCATAGACCCATTCTCTTATAAGCTACTTTTATAATCAATGCTTTTTTCTTATCGTACCATATTTCAAAATTTAATTTTTTATCATCAGGTAAATTTTGGTTGGTAGAAAATAGTCTAAAATGTTCAACATCATATTCTTTATTATAAAGTTTTATTTTTTTTTTCCCCAAAAATTCTATGTTTTGTTTTTTTACACTTCCAGATAAGGGACTTATTTGTGTTTCTGTTTGCAAAATTTTATGATTCCACCAATTACCGATTATATTTTCTTTACCTGCCTCGCCCTTATATGATGATCCATCAATTATAAACTTCTCTTTTTTTTTATCAAAAATTAAGTTTACATATTTTCTCTTATCATTTTGAAATGTTTCAGAGTTAAATGAAATCAATTGATCACCAATATACACTTCGGTTCCTTTACTATTTATAGAGAACACTGTAACGCCCAATAATTTTAAATTGAAATTAGTTATATTTTTTACAATAAATTTATCTTCTTCTTTTTTAAATGTGAAAATGCTTTCTCCAATTTTTTCATTATCTTTAAAAATTTCCATTTCTATGTTTGAATAATTTTTATAGTGATCAGTATGTGCTTGCAAAAAGAGAGAAGACAAAATCAACAAAATTAGCAAGAATTTTCTCATTATTTCATATTATTTTAATTAACTTGTTAGAACTTTATATAGAATTTTTATGTTTAAAAGATAAATAGTCTTAATAACTATGTTTTTAACCATTAAAAATATCCCTTCAAAATCTTGGAGTTCAGAAAAACCTTTAAATTTAAAACCTAAATTTATAACTTTTTTACTTTTATGTGCTGGATTATCTTTGTTTGGGTTGGGAGAGGGTCTTTTATTAGTTTCTCTTACTGGTAATTCTCCATGGTCTGTTCTCGCAGAAGGGTTATCAAACATATTAAAAATTTCGATCGGTTTATCTACATTCATAATAAGTATTATTGTTTTAGGGTTTTGGTTTCCACTAAAACAAAAACCAGGAATGGGTACAATTCTAAATATTCTAATTATAGCAGCTATAATCGATTTGACCCTTTTTCTCTTTAATCCTCCTTTGACTACTTTTTCAAAATATATTCTTGCTGTATTTTCTGTTTTGCTTGTCGGTCTAGGAAGTGGCATATACTTAATTGCAAATTTAGGTCCTGGTCCTAGAGATGGATTGATGACAGGACTAACAAAAAAAACTCAACTTCCTATTGCTTTAATTCGAGCTACTTTGGAAATTTCAGCTGTTATATCTGGTTGGTATTTGGGAGGAACTGTTGGTTTGGGTACTATAATATTTGCATTTGGAATAGGTCCTGCTGTAGCTTTAGGAATTTATATTGTGGATAAAGTTACAAAGTAAATGTTTTTAGTGTACAAATTGTCGATTGTTAATTTTAAATAAAAATTGTAAATATAAATAATGTCAATAAAAAACTGGATGAAAGAATCAGCAAATATTTTATTTGATGATAGTAAAAATGATCTTAGAGCTTTACCTAAAACAATAAGGTTGCAAATATTATTAGTATTGAGTTTTATTTGGACAACTGTTTTTAGTTTATACGTATTTTCATATGCCACTTTTGCTTTTGGTTGGGCAGGTACATATGTTGCTCACATTGGTTTAATTTTTGCAGTGTATTATACATTTAAACAATTTCATAGAGCTGAAGCAAAAGCTGTTAGTGTTTTTAAAACAAAAAACTTTGATCCATTTAAAATCATGACAATTGTTTTTGTTATAGTTTTTATTTTTGTTTTCTCTAAAGGTATTGAAGTCTTGACAAGAACAAACTCTTACTCAATTCCATATGACGGCCCAAGTAAATCAGCATTTGAAAAATGGCTGCCTTATACTAAAAATAAATCTGAATAATAATTTTTTAAGAAGCTTCTGATAATTTAGAGAGCTTTTTTCTCTCGTGAGGATCAAGCACAGCTTTCCTTAATCTGCATGAATTTGGTGTAATTTCTAGTGCTTCATCAGAATTTAACATGCTCAATTGTTCAGCAATAGACATCTTTCTTACTGGAGTTAAAACAACATTTTCATCTGTTCCTTGTGTCCTCATATTTGTAAGTTTTTTACCTTTCATGACATTAATAATCATATCACCAGGTTTAGGTGACAATCCTACAATCATACCCGAATAAACTGGATCATTATGAGTAACAAACATCTCTCCTCTTGCCTGTAAATTATAAATTGCAAATGCTACTGCTTTTCCTTGTTCCATAGAGATTAACGCACCATTTCTTCTGCCTTCCATATCTCCCTCAAATTTTCCATAAGAATGGAAAATTCTGTTTATTACTCCTGTCCCTTTAGTTAGAGTAAGAAATCTACTAGTATATCCCATTAAACCTCTAGTAGGTGCATGAAAGATTAATCGTTTTTTATTTTTTCCAGTATCTTTAAGATCTATTAATTTTCCTTTCCTTTTATTCATGGAGTCTATAACTTTAGAAGAGAATTCTTCGTCAAGATCTATAGTAATTTCTTCAATTGGTTCTAATTTTTCACCATTTTCATTTTTTTTAAATAATACTCTAGGAGGGCTTACTGTCATTTCAAATCCTTCACGTCTCATTTGTGTTAATAATATTTCTAACATTAATTCGCCTCTTCCACTTATTTCAAATGAGTCTTTGTTTTCATTTTCTGAAAAAGAAATTCCGACGTTATTTTGAGCCTCTTGAATTAATCTCTCTCTAATTTGAGTACTTGTAAGTTTTTTGCCTTCAGTTCCTGCTAACGGAGAACTATTAACTGTGATTTTAATAGACATCGTTGGAGGATCAATTGGGGTTGCTTGGATTGGTGTATCCACCTCAGTATCACATATGGTATCAGCAACATTTGCTTTCTCTAACCCAGCGATAACTACAATATCTCCAGCTTCGCCAACTTCAATTGGTACTTTTTTAGTCCCCTCGTATCTAAATATTTTAGTCAACCTTCCCTCATCAACTTTTTCTCCATCAAGATTAATTGCCTTGATTTGCTGATTTGCCTTTGCAGTACCTTGAGAAATTCTACCAACTAAACTTCTACCTAAAAAACTGTCCGCATATAAAAGAGTTGAAAGCATTGCAAAAGGCTTGGAATTGTCAAATTCTGCTGGCTTAACATGATGTATTACTAAATTTAATAATGGATCTAAATTCTTTCTTGGACCACCTATTTCATTAGATGCCCAGCCAGATCTCCCACTTGCGTAAATAACAGGAAAATCTAATTGTTCTTCATTGGCATCTAAGCTGACAAATAAATCAAAAGTCTCATTTAAAACTTCATCGGCTCTTTGGTCAGCTTTGTCTAATTTATTAATAACTACTATTGGCTTAAGGCCTTGTTTAAGTGCTTTAGCTAATACAAATTTAGTTTGAGGCATTACCCCTTCGGATGAATCTATTAATAATAATGCACCATCAGCCATACTAAGAACTCTTTCGACTTCTGCAGCAAAATCTCTGTGTCCAGGTGTATCAATAATATTAATTCTAGAATCTTTCCAATTTATGGAAGCTGGTTTAGCAAGAATTGTAATACCCCTCTCCTTTTCAAGTTCACCAGAGTCCATCAGTCTTTCATCAATAACTTCGTTTTCTCTAAAAGAACCACTCTGTTTCATTAAGTTATCAATCAAAGTAGTTTTGCCGTGGTCAACATGGGCAATTATGGTTATGTTACGTATTGATGTTATCATTTGCGCGTTCTTATATATTCAAAATATTTTTTTTCAATTCAAAAAAAAAGGGCAGTAAAAACTGCCCTTTTTGAATTTTTGTTTGAGATTAATGGGGATTACATTCCCATTCCACCCATACCACCCATACCACCCATTCCTCCAGGGGGCATACCAGCTCCACCAGCATCTTTTTCATCTGGTTTATCAGCAACCATAGCCTCTGTTGTTACCAATAATCCTGCGATTGATGCAGCATCTTGAAGTGCAGTTCTAACGACTTTAACAGGATCGATAATACCTTCTTTAAACATATCAACATATTGCTCTGATTGCGCGTCATAGCCATTGCTAGGCTTGTTAGTTTCTAATAATTTACCAACAACTACTGATCCATCAACACCTGCATTTGTTGTGATTTGTCTAATAGGTGATTGTAAAGCGCTTTTGACAATTTCTACACCAGCTTTTTGATCATCACCTTTTACTTTTAGACTATCAAGTTCTTTTGAAGCATAAAGCAATGCACATCCACCACCAACAACAATACCTTCTTCAACTGCTGCTCTTGTAGCGTTTAATGCATCCTCAACTCTATCTTTTCTTTCTTTAACTTCTACTTCAGTAGCTCCACCAACTTTGATTACAGCTACACCACCTGCTAGTTTAGCAAGTCTCTCTTGTAGTTTTTCTCTATCATAGTCTGATGTTGTTTCCTCAACTTGAGCTTTGATTTGAGCGCACCTTGCTTCAATATCAGATTTTTTACCTGCTCCGCTTACAATTGTACTATTCTCTTTATCAACTTTTACACGTTTTGCAGATCCAAGATCATTAAGTTTAACATTTTCAAGTTTGATTCCTAAATCCTCAGAGATAACCTGGCCACCTGTAAGAATTGCAATATCTTCTAACATTGCTTTTCTTCTATCTCCAAAACCTGGAGCTTTAACTGCCACAACTTTCAATCCGCCTCTAAGTTTGTTAACAACAAGTGTTGCGAGTGCCTCACCCTCAACGTCTTCTGAAATTATCATTAATGGTCTACCTGCTTGTACTACAGCCTCTAACAGTGGAACCATCGGTTGAAGATTTGTTAATTTTTTCTCGTGAAGAAGAATTAGTGGATTTTCTAACTCTGTA
>CABZJA010000024.1 GCA_902525935.1 uncultured Pelagibacteraceae bacterium
TTAAAAACAACAGCTATTAACATCATTGCTCCAAGAAATACTTTAAACCAATCTGTATCTACATCTGTATAAAAAATTCCCATTGAAACAGTACCAAATATAATTGCTCCAAACGCTGCACCAATTGCTGATCCATATCCACCAGTTAATAAACAACCACCAACAACTGCAGCTGCTATAGCTTCAAGTTCTTTTAAGGTACCTCTCATTGTATCTGCTGAACCAGCATCTAATACTTGAATACATGCAAAAATTGTTGAGGCAACAGCTGTTCCGATGAACAAGCTTATTTTTACTCTTCCAACAGGAACACCTACATTTGTGGCTCCAACCTTGTCTCCCCCAGATGCAAAAATCCAATTTCCATATCTTGTTTTCATTAATATCCATGTTGCAAATAATGTTAATGCAATGAACCATATTACTGAGGGAGGTATACCTGTTGCCAAAGGTGTGCCATCTGTTCTCAATTCAATTAACTTTAAAGAACCTAACCATGTAAACAGCCATTTGAAAGTATCTGTAGCAAATATCCAGGCTAATGGATCATCTTCAATTAACACTCTAAGTCCTGGAACTTGAGTTCTGCCAGTAATTAATCTTGTTATTGCTAATGTTAAACCTCTCAAAATAAAAAGCATTGCAAGCGTTACAATAAATGATGGTAAGCCAGTTTTGACAACCATTATCCCATTAAAATATCCAACCAATACTGCTATCGCGAAAGCAAAAACTATACTCATCCACAACGGCCATCCCCAATAAATTGCAGGAATTGCAATACAAATTCCAGCAAAGCCAATCATTGATCCAATTGATAAATCAAATTCACCACCAATCATTAACATTGCTGCTGCTATAGCTATAATTCCTAAATTAGCTGAAACATCGAGGAAATTAAGCATTCCATAGGCGCTAAACATGCCAGTATCACCAGCTACAATTCCAAAGAATATAAATACAAGTATTGAACCACCTAATGCACCTAGCTCAGGCCTATTCAATAAAACTCGTAGTGGTGATATTTTTTTTAAACGTTCATCTTCATTAAGACTACTTTTTGATAAAATACTTTTGGATTTTAATGACATTTAAAATTTTGAAAAAAGGCCTGACTATTAAATTCAGTCAGGCCTTAAATATAGGTTTTATCTATAACCTTGAGCTGCCCATTTAATTACTTTAGCGGCATTGTCAGGAGTTACAAATCCAGGTCCAGTCATAACTACACCAGCAGGCATTGTTCCCCATCTCATGTACTGAGCAAAGATAGCTATAGGCAAATAACCTTGTAGGTATTGTTGTTGGTCAATTAAAAATTCTACTTTACCTGCAGCTGCAGCTTTTAACATATTAGGAGACATATCAAATGTTCCTAATTTGACACTTCCAACTTTGCCAGAAGCTTCTAAAGCTTTTAAAGCGGCTTCACCAGATAAACCAGCTCCTAAAGTTAGGATAGTGTCATATCCACCACCTAATTTTGCAGCAACAGCCTTTTGAATTTCAGTTGGGTCGTTTGATGTCCCAAGAATATCAACAGATCCACCAAAACCTTTTTTAAAACCAGCACATCTTCTATCAAGCGCAACGTTTCCAACTTCGTGGTTAACACATAAAGCTTTTTTTCCACCAGCGGCTTTCATTTTTTGTCCACCACCGACACCAGCTTCGAATTCAGTTTGACCTACGTGTGCACTAATTCCCAAAGATTGATAATCATCTGAACCAGAGTTCATAGAAACTACTGGTATACCAGCAGCAATTGCTGCTTTTACAGATTTTCCTAACGCAGCTGCATCAGGTAAAGTAATTACAATACCTTTTGGTTTTTGTGATACAGCGTTATCAATTAGTTTTGCCATTTCAACCATGTCAAAAGTTCCAGGTGCAGTGTATTTACAAGATACTCCCATATCTTTACAAGCGGCATCTACTCCATTTTTCGCTACTGACCAAAAAGGGTCGTTAGCTTGACCATGTGAAACAACAATTATATCAGTTGCTAATGCTGATACAGACATCATTACCCATGCAGCAAAAGCTAATATAAAGTTCTTTATTGTTTTCATCTTTAATTTCCTCTCTTAAATAAAAGTTAACTTTTAAACTTTAAAGCTAACATAAATTTATTTAGATTGTAAAGAAGCAGGTTGTATTCAACTTAAAGTTGATTTTAATATTTTATATTCTCAAACTTTTTTGATTTTAAAGACCTGATAGCACACTCAGCAATTTGTATTGAAATCTTTCCATCAATAAAACCACTTTTAGGTCTAAAATTTGATCTGAATAATTTTGCAAGATCATTTAACTGTTCTTTGTATGCCTGATCATATCTTTCTATAAAAAAATGTTTAAAGCTTGACCGTGCATTCGTACATTTATTAGAATACAAACTAATCTCATTTTCTTTAATATTATCAGAAATAATCATTCCTTTGCTTCCAAAGAGCTCTACTCTTTGATCATATCCAAAACTACAATGTCTCGAATTACTTATAATACATTGAACACCATTTTTTGTTTTCATAACTGCTGTTGCAAGCTCGAAATCTTTAAGTTTATTGAAGTATTTATTAGAAATGTTGCTCCCTGTAGCAAATATAGAAACAAATTCATCTTTACCTGCGTAATATCTTGCTAGATCGAAATCATGGATCATCATATCTTTAAAAATACCACCTGAAGCTTTTAAATAATTTATAGATGGAGCAGCCGGATCTCTGCTAGTAATAATAATTTTCTCTAGCTTTCCTATCTTACCTTTTATTAAATTATTTTTTAGAGAACTATGACCAGGATCGTATCTCCTATTAAATCCAATTTGAATTTTATGATTAAATTTGTTTATTTTTTTTTCGTAATTTTGAATTTTTTTTAAATTTAAATCTAAAGGTTTTTCACAAAATACTGTTTTATTACTTTTTATACTTTCATATATAAATTTAAGATGAGTTGATGTAGTGGAAGATATAAAAATACAATCAATTTTTTTATCTTTATATGCTATTTGAGGACTTTCAATATTTTGACAATTTAGATTTTTTGAAACTTTTTTTGCAAGTTTTCTATTTACATCAAAAACATATTTAAGATTAAAATTTTTATTATTTGTTAAATTATTTGCATGCATTAGCCCTATTCTTCCCAAACCGAATAATGCTATGTTAATTAAATTTTTACCCATTGTTTTTTTAATGATGATTTCTTACATGCATCAATGAATTTAGTAGTCTCCAAACCCTCTTCTTCGTTAGGAAAATAAAATCTTTTTTTTGTATTTGTTTTTAAATATTCGGCAAATTCCTTATATATATTTGCAAAAGCATCTAAATATCCTTCAGGGTGACCAAATTTTACTCTAGAAAATTTTTTTGAAAAATTTGCCTTTGTATATCCCCTTTCTAAAAACTTTACTGCTCCTCTGCTTGGATTAAATTTTAGATAATTTGGATCATTTTGAACCCATTCTAAACTTCCTTTAGACCCATACACTCTAATTCTTAAACCATAAACACCACCTTTAGCTGTTACACATGTCCATACAATTCCTTTGGCACCATTATCAAAATTAACCAATACTTGTGCGTTATTATCCATATTAATGTCCTTCGAATATTTACTTACATCAGCTATCAGTTTTTCTCCTTTAAGGCCTGTAATATAAATTGCAAGATGATATGCGTGTGATCCTATTTCATTGAGAACTGCTGATACACCGACAATTTTTTTATCAACTTTCCATTTGAAAACCTTTTTTGAATTTGTTTTTGAAATTTTATTACCATCTGTCCAATCCTGAATATATTCAACATTGATGTATTCAACTTTTCCAATTTTTCCTTTTTCAACTAAATTTTTTGCTTCTCTTACCATTGGATAAGATGAATAGTTGTGAGTTAGTGCATATTTAATTTTTTTGTTATTTTTTATCGCTTTATATAGTTTTTTTCCCTGATCAAGATTTCCAGCAAATGGTTTGTCTGAAATTACATGTATATTTTTTTTTATAAAATTCTCTGCAATAATTTGATGACTCGATGGCGGAGTCATTATTGCTACAACATTAATACCATCTTTTCTTTTCGCCTCTTTTGAAGACATCTCCTTGTAATTTGAGTAGCATCTAGATTTATCTAAACCTATACTTTGTCCAAATTTCCTTGATTTATCAACACTTCTAGAAAATACCCCTGCAACGATTTCGTATTTGTCATCATATCTAGATGAAATTCTATGAACATGCCCGATCCAAGATCCAGGTCCTCCTCCAACAATTCCAAGTTTAAACTTTTTAGGTTTAATTTTTTGAAGCATCTAATATCATAACAAAACTATTATTTATGTCAGTAAAATTAGGTATAGCCCCAATAGCTTGGAGCAATGATGATATGCCTGAGCTTGGTGGTGATACTAAGCTTGAACAATGTCTTTCCGAAGCTAGTGAAGCAGGATTTAAAGGAATAGAATCTGGGGGAAAATTTCCAAAAACATCAAAAGAATTAATTCCTATATTAAATAAATATAATTTAAAATTATGTTCAGGTTGGTATGGAGCAAATTTAAGAAAAAATACGTTTGAAGAGGAAAAATCAAAAATTCAAAACCAATTGAAACTATTTCAAGATTGTAAAGCACCCTGTATAGTTTTTGCCGAAGTTTATGGTTCTATTCAAGGCGATCCAAATATAAATTTATCTAAAAGACCTAGAATGGATTTAGATGAGTCTAAAAAATACTATAAAAAAATTTCTGAAATGGGAAAGTATCTAGAAGATCAAGACATGCCTCTTGCTTACCATCACCATATGGGAACTTGCATTGAAAGTGAGGAAGATACAAGAAGACTATTAGAAAACACAGATGGTAGCGTTAAACTAACTTTAGATACAGGACATATGTTATTTGCAAAAGGGGATAGTTTAAAAATTTATAAAGAATTTAAAGAAAGAATAATTCATATACATTGCAAAGATATGAGAAAAAATGTTTTAGATAATTCGTTAAATCACGATTATAGTTTTAGACAGGCCTTTTTAGACGGAGCCTTCACTGTTCCAGGAGATGGTTGTATTGATTACAAGCCTTTTTTTGACTTGTTAAAAGAACAAAATTACTCTGGATGGTTAGTTGTAGAAGCAGAGCAAGATCCCGCAAAAGCAAATCCTTTTGAGTATGCTAAAATTGGACACAAATATCTAATTGAAACTTTAAAAAGTGCAAATGTAGAAATCGAAAATGGTTAGCTATCTATACAAAGAAGTTAATTCATTATTACCAGCAGCGACACATGGAGATTTAAAACAAGTACCAACTACCCATTCTGATCCTGGTTCTGCTAGAAAATTTGATGACATGATAAAAATAACACCCATTTCTACTGATTGACCAGCTTTTCCCTCTGCTTTTATTCTCGGGTCAGGGTCTGTTTTTACTTTATTGTCATCTGAAAACGGATTTTCAATTTTAAGATTATCATTTATATGATTAACAACCTTTTCAGCAATCCACTCAGCATTACATGGATCACCCCAAACTGTTATATTCCCCTCATCATTATTTCCGCAATTATTAATTTCGCCATTAATAAAATCGATAACTTTTTTATGATTTTCTTTTACTAAATTTGCACGAGCTTCAACTTCAGGCCTTGTACTCGCTGTCCATATCAACATTCCTACAACATAAACAGCCGATATAATGATAAGAAACTCTAACAATCCAAAATTTTTTAATTTTAAGCTCATGAGATTTTTACTATTTTTGACTTTTCCAATTTATTATCAAAAAAATCAATAATATTTTGGACTGTTTCAATACCCATTCTAGACAAACATTCTTCGGTAAATACTGCTGAATGAGGGCTTAAAAATACTTTCTCGTTTTTTAGCAATGGATTATCTGCAGATGGAGGCTCCTTTTCAAAAACATCAAGCCCTGCACCAAAAATTAAATCTTCGTTTAATGCCTTATTAAGATCTTCCTCATTAACAATACCACCTCTTGCAGCATTAATTAAAATACAATTTTTTTTCATTTTTTTTATCATTTCATAATTGATTAAATGTTTTGTATTTTCGTTTAGAGGCATATGAATTGAAATTGCATCTATTTTATTTAAACTCTCATTTAAATCCTTAATTTTAATACCACCAACTTTTTTAAT
>CABZJA010000025.1 GCA_902525935.1 uncultured Pelagibacteraceae bacterium
TCGAAACTTTTGTGTGTTAAGGCTTGTATCAATAAGTTATCATCTTTAAAATTAATACCAATTTTCTTTTGTAGTTTGTTTAACTTCATTTATTTAAATTATTTTATTAAAAAATCTTTCAAATCGAACTATTTTATTCCATTTGAAAATGTTAAAGATACTTCCTTTCCTCGGATTAGATGAGAAAAATAAAATTTGTGCTTTTCCAACTAAATTATTTTGATTAACATAACCAACTTCAGATAGAAATCTGCTGTCTTTAGAACAATCTCTGTTGTCACCTAAGAAAAAATAATGATTTTCAGGAACAATGTATTTATCTGAATCAGAAAATGTTATATCGGTTCTATATGCAGCTAAATAACTCTTTCCATTTGGAAGTTTTTCCTCAAATATATTGACATCAATTTGCGATGATCCACAATATAATTTATCATTTTTGCTTTTAATTGTTTTTAATACTTGATTAGAGTTTATATATAAATCACCATCAATAAACTGTATTGTATCACCTGGTAACCCAATCAATCTTTTAATATAGTCTGTACGATTATCAGCGGGCGTTTTAAAAACTATAACATCTCCCCTTTTAGGGTTTTTATTTAATATACGTCCTTTAAAAATAGGAGGACTAAAAGGAAATGAATGTTTACTATATCCGTAAGAAAACTTTGTGACAAATAATCTGTCACCAACAAGCAAGTTAGTTTCCATTGATGATGACGGTATATAAAATGGCTGAATTAATATTGATCTTATGAATACTGCAATTATTAATGCATAAAATAATGTTTTAGTATTATCAATTATGAAATTTTTCATTTTTTTTTATTCAAAATAACAAATGCAATTGAGTGTTTTTTTTCATCTGAAAGTGAAAGATGTATATCGTAATTTTTTATTTTAAATTTTTTTTTTAATATATCTTTTATTTTCTGTGAAATTTTAATTTTAGGGGATCCTTTCTTATTATTGTATATTTCGATGTCATTAAAATTAATATTATTTCTAAAGCCTGAGCCTATTGATTTAACGAAAGCTTCTTTAGCAGCAAATCTTTTTGCAAAATAATTCGTTTTGTTTCTGTATTTTTTTGATTGATTAATTTCATTCAATGTAAAGAGTCTTTTTTTAAAACCTTTAATTTTTAGGGATTTTTCTATTCTTTTATTATCAATAATATCAACACCATTACCAATTATCATTAGTTTAATATTTTTCTAAAATTAGTGATTACTTTTTTCATACCAAACATGATGGATTCTCCTATTATAAAATGACCAATATTAAATTCCTCTATAGATTGAATTTTTCTTAAAATTTTAGTTGATTTATAATCTAAGCCATGACCTGCATGAACTTCCATTCCTAGTTTTTTTGCTAACGCGGCACAATTTTTTATTTTTTTGAACTCGACTAAATAATTTTTATTGTTTTTAACTTTTAAAGCAAATTTTCCTGTATGAAGTTCCACACATTTTGCATTTAATTCTTTTGATGCATAAACATCTTTAATATTTGGATTGATGAAAAGACTTGTTCTAATTTTTTTTGAATTTAATTTACTAATTACTTTTTTAATTATTTTTTTGTTTTTTGTGATATTTAAACCACCTTCTGTGGTTATTTCATTTCTTTTTTCAGGAACTATGCAAACAAAATTAGGTTTATATTTTAATGCAATTTTAAGCATTTCATTGTTTGCAGCCATTTCTAAATTTATTGGTACTCTTTTAATTTTTGAAAATATAGCTACGTCTTCATCTCGAATATGTCTACGGTCTTCTCTTAAATGAACAGTAATAGAATTTGCGCCAAAATTCATAACTTTTCTTGCGTATGAAATAGGATCAGGATGTCCCTCCCCCCTGGCGTTTCTTAATGTTGCAATATGATCTACGTTAACACCTAGTCTAGATTTCATTTTAAATATCTACTTCCAGGTTTGTTAATTGGAATCTTTTTTAAATCGATTGGTAAATTATTTTTTTTAAAAGTTGGTATTTCTAATTTAATTTGAGAAATAATATTTTTATCTTTAATTTTTAAACTTAGTTTACTAGATCTATTAATCAAGCATGCATAACCAACTACTTTTGATTTATATTTTTTTACAAGTCGAGCACATTCTAAACTTGACTTACCTGTAGTAATTACATCTTCTACAATTAGAACTTTAGAATTTTTTTTTATAGAAAAACCTCTTCTTAATGTAAACTTTCCATTAACTCTTTCGCAAAAGATTGTTTCCTTATTCAATAAATTTCCAACAATATAACCTATTACAATACCACCAATGGCTGGTGACAAAATTATATCAATTTTTTTAAATTTTTTTTTTATTTTAGTACTTAATGATTTACAAAATTTTTCTGATTTTTTTGGGTAACTAAGTAATTTTGCACACTGAACATATTTAGGAGAATGTAAACCTGAAGATAGAACAAAATGTCCTTCTAAAAGCGCCTCAGTTTTTTTTAAAACCACTAAAGAGTCTTTTAAAGAAAGCATATTTTTTATTTTTATGTCTAATTATTTTGAAATTATATTCTTTCTGTTTTAGCTCACTAATAAGTTTTGTAAAGTTTTTCAAATCTTGAATGATTAAATTAAACCTAAAGTTTATCGTTCTTTTTGTCTTTTCTACCATTTCAACACTTGAAATATTAACATTATTGGTTCCAATCATAGTGGTAACATCGCCTAAAATACCTGGTTGATCAGGCAATGATACCCATAGTGTAGTATTATATTTTTTTATCGTGGGTTTACGATCCTCTTTATACTGCCAATATCTTCTTATTGCTGCTCTGGCTTTTCCAGTCTTCGCACTTGTTATCCAATGTAAAGAAGGCGAATCTTTTTTTGATGTTAATATTTTAACAACATCTCCATTCATTAAAATTGATTGTAAAGCACTTTCCTTTCCATTAATTTCACATCCAGTGGCAGAGTCTCCTATTTTGGTATGAACTGCGTATGCAAAATCAATAGGACTAGCATTTTTTGGCAATTTAATTACAGAGCCCTTAGGAGTAAAACAAAACACATTATCTTGAAACATTTGTAGCTTTGTATACTCAAAAGAATCCTCAGGATTTTCATTTTTATCCATAATTTCTACTAAGTCCGCCAACCAATCATACTCTTTCCATGTTAAAGAATTAAATTTTTCTGAGGATTTATATTTCCAATGTGAAGCAATTCCTCTCTGAGCAAATTCATGCATTTGTTGAGTACGAAGTTGTATATCAATAGGTCTTTTATTTGGACCAATAATTGCTGTATGCAATGATTTATAGTTATTAATTTTTGGTGAAGATATATAGTCTTTAAATCTTCCTGGTATACAATTCCATTCTTTATGAAGAACTCCTAGAGTTTTATAACAGCTTTCAACACTGTCTAATATAATTCTAAATCCTATTATGTCTGTGATTTGTTCCAATGAGGTTCTTTTTTTCTGTATTTTTTTCCAAATTGAAAAAGGTGTTTTCTCTCGCGAAAAGATTTTATATTTTATATTATTTTGTATCAATATATTTTCAAAGTCACTTAAAACTGAATTATAATTAATAAGATTATTATCTTTAATTTTATCTAATCTATTTTTAATCATTACTCTTGCGTCAGAATTTAATATATCAAATGATAAGTCCTCAAGTTCATCTCTTATACGATTCATCCCCATTCTATCTGCCAATGGCGCATAAATTTCCATTGTTTCTTTTGCAATCCTCTCTCTTTTGTCCTTTTTATCGATAGCTTTAAGTGTTCTCATATTGTGTAACCGATCAGCAAGCTTTACTAGAAGAACTCTTATATCTTTAGAAGTTGCTAATATAAGTTTTCTAAAATTTTCTGCTCTAGAATTTGATGCAGCTTGATTTTCAAAAACTGAAATTTTTGTAACGCCATCTACTAAATCAGCAACTTCTTTACCAAATTGTTCCTCTATAGTTTTATAAGTTGCATATGTGTCCTCAATTGTGTCATGTAACAAACCAGTTGCTATAGTTGCACTATCCAATTTTAATTCAGTCAGAATATTTGCAACTGCTACAGGGTGAATAACGTATGGATCTCCAGATTGTCTTTTTTGATCTTTATGAACTTTTACTGCAAAATTGTAAGCTTTGCTTAAAGTTTCTGGGTTAAGAAACTTATTGTATGATTTAACCTTATTTATTAATTCATCAGAATTTAGCATTACTTTATTATATCACTTATTTAGATAACTTTAATACTTCTTAAATTATTTTTTTTTAAAGAAGATAAGAGTTTTACTATGCTTTTTTTTAATTTTGGGTGAGACCAATTCTTACATATTTCATACAGTGGCATAAGTACGAAGTTTCTATTATGCATTCTTGGATGCGGGATCTCTAAATTGATCAATTTTTTATTTGATTTAGTTATCTTTCCATTAAAGTCTAATATATCAATATCACAATTTCTTGGATGATTTTGAGGAGCTATTTTTCTGCCTAATTTTTTTTCTATAGACTTAATCATTTTAAACAGTTCAAATTGATTTAATTTTGTTTTTATCAGTAATACAGCATTAATAAATTTTGGAAAACTAGGATCTGGCCATGACTCTGTCTCATAATAACTAGATGTTTTGATAATTTTAATATCATGGGTTTCCAACAAATATTTAGATTTTTCTAAAAAATGTATTCTATTTCCTAAATTAGAACCTATTGATAGATATACATAATTAACTTGAGCGTCTGAAATATCTCGCTTTTTCACGGTTCCAATCTTTAGTTTTTTTGGTTTGTCGCTTATCGTATTGTTTTTTGCCCTTTGCAACTGCTATTTCAACTTTAGCTTTACCTTTTTTGAAATACATTTTAGTTGGAACTAAAGTTAGACCATCCTCATTCATTTTACCAATTAGTTTGTTAATTTCCCTTTTGTTAAATAACAATTTTCTTTCTGAGTAAGGATTGTGATTTGAATAACTGGCTTGTTTATATATGGGTATATGTGAATTAATTAAAAAAATTTCTCCTTCTTTTTCTACTGCGTATGACTCTGCAATATTTACTTTTCCATCTCTTACAGATTTTATTTCAGAACCTTTTAACACAATTCCTGCTTCTAAAATTTCCTTAAAGAAAAAATTAAAAGATGCTTTTCGATTTATTGTAATGATCTTGATGCCAGATGTAGATTTATCAGTCATCAATAAGTTTTGCTACTTTCAATGCTTTCTCGACTTCCTTTTTTGTATTTTCAGTTATTTTTACCAAAGGTAATCTTACAGTATCATCGCATAGACCAAGTAATTTAGCAGCATACTTAACTGGTGAAGGATTGCTTTCTATAAATAAATTTTTATGCAACGGTTGCAACATATCATCAAGTTGTTGAGCTTTTTTTAAATCATCCTCATTTGAAGATTTTGATAATTTTTGAAATTCAGAACATAATTTAGGAGCTACGTTTGCTGTAACACTAATTGTTCCAACTCCTCCTCGTTTATTAAATTCAAAAGCATTATCATCGTTTCCAGTAAGTTGAATGAAATCATTACCCATTTTTTCTTTTTGTTGATCAACACGATTTAGATCACCAGTTGCATCTTTAACTCCAACTATATTTTTTAGTTCATATAGTCTAGCCATTGTTTCAACGCTCATATCAATTACTGAACGGCTCGGTATATTATAAATTATAATTGGAATTCCACAGTTATCGTTAATTGATTTGTAATGCTGATATAATCCTTCTTGAGTAGGTTTATTATAATATGGTGTAACAACTAAAGCACCATCAGCACCAGCTTTCTCAGCATGTTTAGTTAATGATACTGCTTCTTCTGTAGAATTAGATCCTGTGCCGGCTATTATGGGAAGTTTACCAGTTGCTTCTTTTATGCATAATTCAATTGTTCTCTCATGTTCATCATGTGATAATGTTGGTGACTCACCTGTTGTTCCAACTGGAACTAACCCATTTGTTCCATTTTCTAGATGATGATTTATTATTTTTATGTAACTT
>CABZJA010000026.1 GCA_902525935.1 uncultured Pelagibacteraceae bacterium
ATGAATTAAAATCATTAAAATTATCAGATTGTCTAAAGAAGATTTTAAGTAATTCAAATATTTCAGACAAAAAATGGATATGGGACCAATATGATCATACTGTAATGGGTGATACAATTCAAAAACCAGGTGGTGACGCTGGTGTTGTGAGAGTACATGGGACTAATAAAGCGGTAGCAGCATCAGTAGATTCTTCTGCATTATATTGTTTCTCGCATCCATTAACTGGAGGAAAACAAATAGTTTGTGAGAGTTATAGAAATCTTATTTCGGTAGGAGCTAAACCTATCGCTATTACTAATTGTTTAAACTTTGGAAACCCAGAAAAAGAAAAAAATATGGGTGAATTCGTTGAATGTGTTGAAGGAATAACAGAAGCAAGCAAGTATCTAGATTTTCCAGTCGTATCTGGAAATGTTTCATTTTATAATGAAACAAAAGATAAAGGCATAAAGCCTACGCCAACAATTGGAGGTGTTGGGCTAATCTCTGATTATCAACAAATGCTTACAATGGATTTTAAAAATGAAGGAAACATAGTTTATGTAATTGGTAAAACTGATGGGCATTTAGATCAAAGTATTTTTGCAAGAGACGTTTTAAACGAAAAAAAAGGTCCTCCACCAACTGTTAATCTATTTAATGAGAAAAATATTGGTGAGACTGTATTAGATTTATCAAGAAAAAATCTTATTGTGAGCTGTCATGATGTTTCATTAGGTGGAATTTTAACTGCAGTATCAAAAATGTGTATTAAAGGAAAAAAAGGAATAAAAATTAATGCACTTAAGGGGTTAACAAATAAATATGAATATTTTTTTGGAGAAGATCAGGCTCGATATATTGTTGAAATACCTAGAGCTGGTTTGAAAAATGTAATCGAGATTTTAAACAAATATTCAGTACATTTTGAAGATTTAGGAATAATAGATGGCAATTCCATTAAATATAGTAATGATATCAATTTGCCTATTGAAGAATTAGCAGATGCACATAAATATTGGTTAAAGAAGTATATGGATAGCTAATGGCAATGGATTTAAAAGAAATTGAGAGCTTAATTAAAGAAGGATTACCTGACGCAAAAGTTGAAATTCAAGATTTAGCGGGTGATGGAAATCACTATTCTGCTACAGTGACATCATCTGAATTTTCAGGTAAAAGTAAAATAGAACAACATAAAATGGTATATAATTCTTTAAAAGGTAAAATGGGAAACGAGCTTCACGCTTTAGCAATTAAAACAAAGGAAATTTAAATGGAACAAGAAACAAATGATTTAATAAAAAGTGAAATTGAAAATAACGATGTATGTCTTTTTATGAAAGGTACACCTGATGCACCTCAATGTGGATTTTCAATGGCAACTTCAAATATTTTAAAGGTTCTTGAGGTAAATTTTAAAGGTGTAAATGTACTAGCAGATCAAAAGCTAAGAGAAGGTATAAAAGTATTTAGTGATTGGCCAACCATTCCTCAGTTATATGTTAAAAATGAGTTTATTGGTGGATGCGATATAGTAAAAGAAATGTATGAAAGTGGAGAACTTGCTAAACTTTTTGAATCAAAGAGAATAAATTTTAAAGCAAAGAATTAATTATCTAGAATAATATTCAATTACTAAGTTTGGTTCCATAACAACTGGATAAGGAACTTCTTCAAAAGATGGAACTCTTACAAATTTAACTTTTTTATTCTTTTCATCTAATTGTAGATATTCTGGTACTTCTCTTTCTTTGTTAGCTAGAGCAATATCAATTAAAGCAAGTTGTTTGGATTTATCTCTAATCTCAACAGTATCTTCTTCTTTGACTTGGTAACTTGCTATATTAACTTTTTTTCCATTTACTTTAACATGACCGTGGTTGATCAATTGTCTTGATGAAAATATAGTGTTTGATAGCTTTGATCTATAAACTACAGCGTCTAATCTTCTCTCTAATAATCCAATTAAATTTTCAGCTGTATCCCCTTTTTTCATGATCGCTTTCTTATAAACATTTCTAAACTGTCTTTCATTCATGTTTCCATAATAAGACTTTAATTTTTGTTTTGCCTGAAGTTGAATTCCATAGTCTGAAGGTTTGCCAGCTTTTGTTTGTCCATGTTGTCCTGGAGGATAAGCTCTTGTATTAAAAGGGCTTTTGGGTCTTCCCCATAAGTTTACTTTTAATCTTCTATCTACTTTATGTTTAGAGTTTAATCTTTTTGTCATTAATAGGAGGCTTTATAAGCCTAAGTTATGTTTTGTCAATCAACCTTTTCTTTGCTTAAACCAGCAAATACACTCGATAAAATACGAGTTTCTTTTTCTGAAAGATTGAGCTTATAGAAAATAGTTCTTAAATTTTCCATCATGATTGGTTTTTTTTCAGGTGGGTGAAAAAAATTCTTATTCTCTAAATTGTTAATACATAAATTTAACATTTTTTGAATATCAGTTTTATTTGCACTTTTAATTTTTTTTGATTTTTCAAAAAAGATTTTTTTATTTAAAATTAGTCCACTTACTATTTGTGCTACTATAATTAGACTATGAGATAAATTTAAAGATCTAAAATTCTTATTACTTGGAATTTGTAAAGTATAATCAGCATAACTAACTTCATTATTTGATAATCCAGATGCTTCGGATCCAAAAAGAAAACCAACCTTTTTTTTATAATTAATCTTATTTAGATCAGTTATTGATATATGTTTAATATTTTTATTTCTAAATCTTGCTGTTGTGGCAACTAATATATCCAATTTACTTAATGATGTTTCTAAATTTTCATATACTTTTGCTTTTTTAATAACATCTTTTGCCCCTACAGATAATGCAATAATTTTGTCATTTGGAAATGATGGTTTCGGATTAACAATTGATAGATTGTTAAAATTAAAGTTTTTTAAGGCTCTAGCACAGGCTCCAATATTTTCTGATAATTGAGGTTTGTGTAAAATGAAAGTTATATTTTTTAATGACATCAAATACTTGCAGGAGCATTATCCTTGAAAAGCTTATAATCCAAACTATCAACTAAAGCTTTAAAAGATGCATCAATAATATTTGGAGAAACTCCTATTGTAAACCAATTACCATGTTTTGAGTCTGCACTTTCTATTGAAACTCTAGTAACAGCTCCCGTTCCTGTATTTAATATTCTAACTTTATAATCAACTAATTTTAAATCTTTTAAATACTCTGAGTATTTTTCGAGTTTATTTACATTTTTTCTAATTGCATTATCTAAAGCATTAACAGGTCCATTACCTTCACCTTCACATAATATTTCATGACCATCCACCTCAAGTTTTGCTTTTGCAAATGATATTACTTCTCCAGTATAATCTTTCTTAACAGAAACATCATATTCATTAATTGAAATATATCTCGGTATTTCTCCCATCAATCTTCTAGCTAAAAGTTCAAAAGATGCATCAGCACCATCGTAACTATATCCTATGAACTCTCTATCCTTTACTTCATGAAGAAGTTTTTTAATTTTTGGATCATCTTTTTCAATATTAATGCCAATTGCGTTTAATCTAGACATTATATTAGATTGTCCTGATTGATCAGAAATAACAATATTCCTTGCATTACCTACTTCATCAGGATTAATATGTTCATAAGTTTTCGGATCTTTTTGTACAGCTGATACATGCATTCCACCCTTGTGAGAAAATGCAGATGCACCCACATAGGGCAAATGTTTATTCGGTTTTCTATTTAATATTTCATCTAATAATCTTGAACATTGTGTTAAATTTTTAATGTTTTCTGGTTTGATATTAATTTCATATTTTTCTGAAAAATCTTTTTTTAAAAAAAAAGTTGGGATCAGAGACATTAAATTCGCATTACCACATCTTTCTCCAAGTCCATTTATCGTACCCTGAACCTGTCTAACTCCTGCTTGTACAGCTACTAAACTATTAGCAACTGCATTTTCAGTATCGTTGTGTGCATGAATTCCAAGGTTTTTACCAGGTATATCCTTTGTTACTTCCTCAACAATTTTAGAAACCTCATGAGGCAACGTCCCCCCATTAGTATCACATAAAATAATCCATCTTGCACCATTATCATATGCAGCTTTCAAACATGATATTGCATATTCAGGATTTGATTTATAACCATCAAAAAAATGTTCAGCATCAAACATAAATTCTTTACCTGAATTAACTATATGCTTTGCGCTCTCACTTATATTTTCTAAATTTTGATCATTTGAAATGCCTAAGGCCACACCAACATGAAAATCCCAACTTTTACCAAATAAACAAACTGATGAACTTTTTGAATTAATCAAAGATGACAACATAGGGTCGTTTTTTGCACTATGCTCTGTTTTTTTAGTCATACCAAAAGCAGTAAGATTAGAGTTTTTAAAGTTCTGATCCTTATTAAAAAATTCTGTATCTGTTGGATTAGCTCCTGGCCAACCACCTTCTATATAATCAACTCCTAAGTTGTCCAAAGATTTAGCGATTTTTTCTTTTTCATTTAAAGAAAAGTCAACTCCTTGGGTTTGTGCCCCATCTCTAAGTGTTGTATCAAATATATAGATTTTTTCATTACTCATTTAAATTTCCACGAGGTTGTACCATCTTTATCTTCAATTAAAATACCCTTATCTAAAAGATCTTTCCTAATTTTATCAGCTAATTCATAATTTTTTTCATCTCTTGCCTTATTTCTTTCAACTATTTTTGAATTAATTTCATCCTCTGAAAGAGAAATTGTATTTTTTTTTGTTTGTAGCCACTTTTCTGAAGTATCAGTTAATAAACCTATAAAGTTACAAGCTTTTACAAAAGTTGCTCTGTCTTCGCTCGTTCCACTTGAAGCTTTGCTATATAAAGAATGTAAATTAGCAATATAGCCAGGAGTGTTTAAATCGTCATATAATGGAGCTAATAATTCGTCAGGTAAAATTGTACTTTTATTCACATCAGAATAGGCTGAATACCATTTACTTAAAGTCTTTTCACAATCTAATATTAGTTTTTCATTCCAATCTAATCCTTGTCTATAGTGAGCACTAATTAATGCTAATCTTAAAACCTGACCATTATATTTATTTTTAAAATCTTTAATTTTTATAATGTTTCCCTGAGATTTTGCCATTTTTTCATTGGAAAGGGTTATAAATCCGTTATGAACCCAATAATTTGCAAATGAATTTGTTTCATTTGCGCATCTTGATTGAGCAATCTCATTTTCATGATGAGGAAAAATCAAGTCTCTACCACCCCCATGAATATCAAATTCTTCACCTAAATATATTTTAGACATAACTGAACATTCTAGATGCCAACCTGGTCTACCTTTGCCCCAAGGAGAATCCCATGAAGGTTCTTTGTCTTTTGATGGTTTCCATAATATAAAATCTTCGGGGTTTTTTTTTATTTCCGAAACCTCTACTCGTGAACCAGCAATTAATTGATCTAACTTTTTATTAGATAGTTTTCCATAATCACTAAATTTTTTAACTTCAAAATAAACATGCTTATCCTTTGAATATGCAAACCCTTTTTTCTCTAGTACTGTGATCATTTCAATCATTTGTTTTATATTTTCTGTTGCCTTTGGTTCGCTGTTTGGTGCTTCACATTTTAAGTAATTGCAATCCTTATGAAAATTTTCAGTAATTTTTGAAGTTAAGTCGTTTATAGAAATATTTTGATCATTAGATGCTTTGATTATTTTGTCGTCTATGTCTGTTATATTTCTTATATATTTTACAGATGTTGATCCATATCTATTTTTTAAAATTTTATACAGAATATCAAAAACAACTAACGGTCTGGCATTACCAATATGTGGGTCATCATAAACTGTAGGACCACAAACATACATGCCTATGGATTTTTCATTTTTGGGAGTAAATTTTTCTTTCTTACCACCTAGACTATTAGTTAAAAATATATCTTTAGCCATACAACTAGGAATATACTTAAATTGTAGATTTGTGAATCTA
>CABZJA010000027.1 GCA_902525935.1 uncultured Pelagibacteraceae bacterium
ATACTAAGACCTTTCGAAATTATCAATCAATCTACAGAATACGATGTTAGATCTCAAGTTGTCGGCGGCGGTCATACAGGTCAAGCAGGAGCATTAGTACATGGTATATCAAGAGCACTATTACAATTTGATGATGTAGATCATGCAGCAGCATTATTTAATTTGGAAAGAGGTGGACATATTTATAGTAGGATATCAAATCCAACAGTTGCAGTTTTAGAGGAGAGAGTTGCTTCATTAGAAGGTGGAACAGCTGCACTTGCTACATCGTCTGGAATGAGTGCGATATTTCTTGCAGTAATGACACTTTGCGAAGCAGGAGATCATTTAGTTGTATCATCACAGCTTTATGGTGGAACTGTAAATCTTTTCAGACTAACACTTCCAAAATTTGGAATTAAAACAACATTTGTAAAACCAAGAGATACAGAAGGATTTAAAAATGCAATTCAAAAAAATACAAAAGGTATTTTTGGAGAACTTGTAGGTAATCCTGGAAACGAAATAATGAATATGCCTGAGATTGCTAAAATAGCTCACGACGCAGGTATACCTTTAATGGTAGATGCAACCTATCAAACACCTTATTTATGTAAACCTATAGAGCACGGTGCTGATATTGTAGTTCATTCACTTACTAAATGGATGGCAGGTCATGGATCTTCAATGGCTGGTATAATTGTTGAAGGTGGTAAGTTTGACTGGATGCAAAATGATAAATTCCCAACAATGACTAAACCATATGAAGGTTATCATGGATTATCTTTTGCAGAAGAATTTGGACCAACAGCATTTACAATGAAATCAAGAGCGGAAGGTATGAGAGATTTTGGTCCTTGTCTAAGCCCTCAAAATGCATGGAATGTGCTACAAGGTATTGAGACACTTTCTGTCAGAATGAAAAAACATTGTGAGAATGCTGAAAAAATGGTCGAGCAAAAGCTAGAAGAAGTTATCAATTCTCTAAAAGATAATATCATTTTATTAAACAACTGTTATATTACAATATGTCTAAGATTAATACATTAGTTGCTGGAGCTACTGGATACATAGGTGTTCAACTAGTTAAATTGTTAACTAAACATAAAAAAGTTAAAATTAAATATCTTTGTGGAGATACTTCTGTAGGTAAAAAAATTAGCTCTTACGACAAATACTTTAATAAATATAAATTACCAAATATTGTTAAATTTAATAAAAAGTTATTAAAAAATGTTGATGTTGTATTTACAGCTTTGCCAAATGGAGAGGCTCAAAAAATTTCGAAAAATTTAAATTATAATAATATTTTAATTGATTTAGCAGCAGATTTTAGACTTAAATCTGCCAGTGATTATTTGAAATGGTATAAAATCAAACATAATGCTCCAAAATTAATCAAACAAAGTATTTATTCTTTGCCTGAGTTAAATAATAAAAATATTAAAAAATATAAAATAATTTCTTGTCCAGGATGTTATCCAACATCAATTTTATTACCCCTAGTACCGTTAATTAATAAAAATATTATTAAACCAAATAATATAATAATCGATTCAAAATCTGGATATTCAGGTGCAGGCAGAAATATTCATAAAAAATATAACAACAAATTTTTAAATGAGACATTGAGTGCATATGGTTTAGCGTTTCATAGACATAACTCAGAAATAGATCAGGAATTAAAAATAAAAACTGGCAAAAAGGTAAAATTTCAATTTACACCTCATCTTTCACCAATGTTTAGAGGAATATTAACTACTATGTATTTAGATCTAAAAAAAAATGATTCTCTTAAAAAAATTTATTCTTTTCTAAAAAAATATTACAAAAATAGTAAATTTATTAAAATTTTGAAACCAAATACTTTTTTAGGGACTAATGAAGTAATAAACACAAATAACTGTTATATTTCTGTGTGTGAGAGCAAATATAAGAATAAAATAATTATATTGTCAGCAATAGACAACTTGATTAAGGGTGGTAGTGGACAAGCTGTTCAAAATATGAATATTTTATTTGGATGTAATTCTGATGAAGGATTGAATTGATGAGAATATTAATATTTTTACTAATTTTTTTATTTATTAATAATTGTTCTAATCAAAACTTTGGTTTTTTTTTAAAGAAAAAAAATGTTGATGTCGTTGAAAAACTAAATTTAGATATTGATAAAAATATTTCTTTTGAAGATTTTAAAAATAAAATTATTAATTATGGAAAAAATAGTAGTTTTCCAAGCTTAGACGATTGATATGACAAAAAAACTTAATATAGCAATTGTTGGATTAGGGCAGATTGGTAATTATCTTTATAATGAGCTTAATACAAAAAAAAAAGATATTTTAAAAAAAACTGGAAAAATTATCTCTGTTTCAGCAATTTCAGCTAAGAATATTAATAAAAAAAGAAAATTTAAAATTAATAAAAAAATTTTTTACAAAGATCCTTTTAAAATCTTTAAAAATAATAAAATTGATATTTTAATTGAAACCATTGGACAATCTGATGGTATATCAAAAAAAATTGTAGAATTTGCACTTAAGAATAAAATTCATGTTGTAACTCCTAATAAGGCATTAATTTCTAAACATGGTAATAATCTATCGAAACTTGCTGAAAAAAATAAAGTAAATTTAGAATTTGAAGCGTCAGTGGGAGGTGGAATTCCTGTATTAAGAACTATTAAGGAAGGGCTGGCAACTAATAAGATAATTAAAGTATATGGAATATTAAATGGTACTTGTAATTTTATATTATCTGAAATGGAAGAAACTAAGTCTAGCTTTTCAACTGTATTAAAAAAAGCTCAACTATTAGGTTATGCTGAACCAGGTAATCCAAAATTAGATTTAAATGGTTACGATGCTTTAGCCAAAGTTAAAATTCTTTCTGCTTTAGCATTTAATAAAAAAGTTTCAAATTCAAAATGTTTAATGGAGGGTATTGAAAATATAGAATACAAGGATTTAGAAATTGCAAATCAATTAAATTATAAAATTAAATTATTGGGAATAACAGAAATTGTTTATAATAAATTATTTGAAAGAGTTCATCCGTGTTTAATTAAAAAAAATACTTACATCGCAAATGTTAATGGTGTTATGAATGCTGTTATAATTGAAGGTAATCCAGTAGGGGAGAGTGTTTTGCAAGGAGAAGGTGCTGGACCTGGCGCAACATCATCTGCTTTAATGTCTGATCTTTTGTCAATTTTACGAGGAAATATCAAATACCCTTTTGGGATTTCTGATAATAAAAGAAAATCCCCTTCAATATATAATATAGATAATTATTCTAATGCTTTATATATTAGAATCGAAGTTAAAGATAAACCGGGTGTTCTATCTGAAATCACTAATAAATTTGCTAAACATAAAATTTCCGTTGAAAGATTAATACAAATACCAAATAATAAAAAAAAAACTGCATCTATTGTAATTATTACCCACAAATCTTTGGAAAAAGATTATCAGAAATGTATTAAATCTTTTAAATCAAATAAAAATATTATTAAGAACCCTATATTATTAAGACTTTTTTAATGGAACTTTATTTTAAGCTCTTTGAAGTTCTATTCCCTGTATTTTTTATTGTTGGAATTGGTTTTTTATTAGGGAAAAAAAATCCAAATTTCGATACTTCTTTTATAACATCTTATGCTGGAAATTTTGGAACTCCAGCTTTAGTAATTTTCTCTCTTACATCTACAGGTGTTACTTTTAATATATTTGCAGAATATTTTATTTACGCATTAATATTACTTTCATCATTTGCTTTAATTGGCCTTGTTTTTTTAATTCTTATGAAAAAAGATTATATTAGAGAATTACCAACTTTTTTTTTACCTAATACAGGTAATATGGGTATACCAATATGTCTTTTTGCTTATGGTAAATTGGGAATGGGTGTAGCTGCAGCTATATCATCTTTGGTAATACTCTTACATTTTACTGCTAATATATTTCTTGCAAAACGAAAATTTGATTTTTCAATAATCGCAAAAAGTCCTTCCTTTTATACAATTATTTTGACTGTTATCTTTTTATACTACGGCAAAGAGATGCCAGTTTTTGTCATTAATACAACAATGCTTTTATCTTATGCTATGATTGTTATGATTTTAATGTCTTTAGGTATTGCCTTAACCCAAATGAAGGTATTTTCTTTAAGAGATGCAATTATAACTTCTATAGGTAGAGTAATTCTTGGTCCAATCGTAGGTTTTTTTATTATAAAATTCTTTAATTTATCTGGTTTTGCAGCTGGAGTTTTGCTAATTCAATCTTCTATGCCTAGTGCAATATTGTGTTATTTGGTTGCTTCAATGTATTCGCCAAAAAAAAATGTAGATAATATTTCCAGCACAATTGTTGTGTCTACTTTAATGTCATTGGTTACAGTTCCAATTACAGTATTTATTGCTCTTAAATATTTCGCTTAAATGAAAGCAATATTTTTAAATTTATCCGCATGGATGGTTTTGCCTTTTATGGATGCAATTGCAAAATACCTATCTTCAGATTTATCTTTTTTTCAAATAACTTGGGCTAGATATTTTTTTACAGTTGTATTTACAACTTTTTTTATGTTTTTCTTTTTTAGAGATCAATTGAAGTTTTCTCAAAATATCAAATTACAAATAGTTAGAGGATTGTCCTTATTTTTTGCAAATATTTGTTTTTTTTACTCCATTTCTGTAATCTCAATGGCAAAAGCGTTAACATTGGCATTCGTTGCTCCATTGGTCACAACTGCTCTTTCTCCATTTTTACTTAACGAAAAAGTCGGATATAGACGGTGGACTGCAGTATTAGTCGGTTTTTTTGGTATTTTAGTTGTCATAAGACCTGGAATTATAGAGATTAATCTTGCTAGTATAGCAGCTGTTGGAACAGGCTGTTTTTACGGCTTTTATTTAATAATAACTCGAAAATTACATTCAACAGATAGTCCTTTGCTCACATTGCTGATTACGGGCGTAGTAGGGGCCATTATAGCATCTTTTTTTGTTCCTATTGTTTGGATTAATCCTACGCCAACTCAATGGTCTTGGATGGCTTTAATGGGTATATTTGCCTGTTTAGGGCATATATTAATTATTTTATCTCTTCGTTACGCTGATGCTTCAAAATTAGCACCATTTGGTTATTTTGAGATAATCACTAACCTTATTTTAGGTTATTATGTGTTTTCGGATTTTCCAGATAAATTTACTTTTATTGGTCTTTTCGTAATTGTTTTATCTGGCTTATATGTTTTTAAAAGAGAATATCAT
>CABZJA010000028.1 GCA_902525935.1 uncultured Pelagibacteraceae bacterium
TCCTCTTGAATTTAAATCTACATCAAACTTTTTGTGTAATGGTGGAAAGGCTCTTTGAGAACAATCTAGTCTATCGCAAGTTCTACATGATACTCCTATTGGTAATTCAGATTTCTTATCATTAATATCTAGATTCTCTGTATAAACAAATTCTCTTGCATATTTAGCTTCACACCCAAGACCAATAGAGAGCATACTCTTTTTTTGACCATATCTACCAACGCCTTTTTCGACAGTTTTTGCAATACAAACATATTTTTCACCATTAGTCATTTTGCTAACAGCTGCTTGAATTACTCCTGGCCTAGAAAATGCAGAATAAACATTCCATCTTGGACATGCACCACCATAACGCGGTATCTCTATTCCTGATAAAGAAAATCTCTTGGAGATATTACCTGCAACATCTACTCTTAAAAAATGAAATGGTATCCCTCGTAATTCAGGATCTTGCAAGCATGTTACCCTGTGTGCAACTTGCTCAAAAGATGTCGCAAAGGTATTTTGAAGAAGTTCTAAATCATATTTTAATTCCTTACATTCTTTGTGGAAAAGTTTATAAGGCATCAAAATTGCCGCCCCACAATAATTTAATAAAGCTACCCTAGTTAATTTTTTTGATTCTTTTGTTGGAAAAGTAAATGTTGATAGATATTCATCTATATCTTTTGAAGCACCTTCTTGTGCAATTTGAGCTGCAGCATGAAGTTTTTTTGTCTCAAGAGATAAATAATCCGAAAGTAATAATTCCCTGCTTTTAATTTTAAATATTTTAGAAAATGGTTTTTTTTCCTCTGGAATAATATCAATTACTTTTATATTATATTCTCTTTTAAGAAAATCACACAAGGCAATATACCTTGTTCTATTATTTTGTTTAACTTCTTCAAATATTTCATTTGCAAAATTTTCTAATTTAGGGAAAAAATTTTTATTTTCTTGTAAAAAATCAGATACTACTTCACCAGGAAATGCTGCTTTTCTACTATCTATTATTTTACCAGATATATTTTCAACTTTATTTACAATCTCTATATCTTTCTGTTTAAAGTTATCTCCAAGTTTTATTAAGGCTTTTGCAATTTTTGGATTAGAATTCACTAAGTCTTTTACTTCTGGCGCTAAAATATCTAAATCTTCAAATAATTCGTCGCTTAAAAGTTCTGAAATATTATTTTCAAGATTTAAATCACTTCTACTTGTTAAGTCAGATAAATTTATTTTTAAAACTTTGCAAACTTTCAAAACTAAATCTCCATCAATTCTTCTTTTACTACTTTCTATAAGATTTAAATAGCTGGGTGATATTCGTAGTTCTTCAGCTAATTTATTTGCTTGAATACCCAATCTTCTCCTAAAAGCTCTAATTTTTGGACCGATTTTTAAATTTAAATCATTAACATTTTTTTTTGAGCTAAAATTCGCGATAGCTATCTTTGAGTTATTTATTTGATTGTCCAAATCTGTCCTTATGTCTGTAAAATCAATTCTAAGTTCTTGGCTAATTTTTAAAAGAATATCTCCATCAATTTTTCTTTTTCCGCTTTCTATTAAATTCAAGTAGCTTGGAGATATACCAACTTGCTCTGCTAATTTTTTTGCCTGTAAACCAAGTTTGTTTCTATATTCTTTTATTTTACTTCCTATTTCTTTGTCTATTTGGCTCATGTAAATTTTGTAAATTTAAATTTACAAAAAATTATTGAAATTTACAAGCAAAACCAACATTTTTGTAGATTTTGTAAATATTGTAAATTATAAGTAATTTATGAAAAAAAACAAAATAAATCACTCAGAAACTAGCTCACAAATGACTGACCACCAAGAGCATCAAGAGAAAAGAAGCAAAGGTGTATATTTAAGAGACGACCATTGCGATTGGGGATCAAGTGGAATGAATGAGTTTACAGAAGAATATAACGAAAAATAAAAAAACTAGTTTTTAAAGGGGGAATAATGTCAGCCGAGAATATCTCGTACAAGTTGAAAAGATTTGCCGGAATTCAAAGGGATTATAATCCAGATGAAGTAGAAAGGCTAAGAGGATCTATTAAAATTGAGTATTCAATGTGTAAACAGCAATCTCAAAAGCTCTGGAGATTGTTAAATACAGAGCCATATGTAAATACACTTGGGTCTTTATCGGGAAATCAAGCCGTTCAACATGCAAAAGCAGGTTTAAAAGCAATTTATTTAAGTGGTTGGCAAGTTGCAGCAGATGCAAACAGTGCAGGTGAAATGTATCCTGATCAATCTTTATATCCTTACGATAGTGCACCTAAATTAGTTGAATCTATGAATAATTCTTTAATTAGAGCCGATCAAATTCAACATATGGAAATAGCAGATGGAGATATGAAAAGTAGTGAAAGAACTGACTACATGTTGCCAATTATTGCAGATGGTGAAGCAGGATTTGGTGGACCGTTAAATGTCTTTGAGCTAACAAAAAAATTTATAAAAGCTGGTGCAGCCGGAGTTCATTTTGAAGACCAATTAGCTAGTGAAAAAAAATGTGGACATATGGGTGGTAAGGTACTTGTTCCTACTGGAACTATGGTCCGAAATTTAAAAGCAGCAAGATTGGCAGCTGATATTGCCGACGTTCCTCTCATTATTCTTGCAAGAACAGATGCCAATGCTGCGAAACTAATAACAAACGATTTTGATGAAAATGACAAACCATTTTTAACTGGAGAAAGATCACCTGAAGGCTTTTATTATGTAAATGATGGTATTGATCAAGCAATCTCAAGAGGGTTAGCTTATGCACCTTACGCGGATTTAATATGGTGTGAAACTGCAACACCTAATTTAGAAGAAGCAAAAAAGTTTGCTGATGCAATACATGCAAAATTTCCTGGTAAGATGTTAGCTTATAATTGCTCTCCATCATTTAATTGGAAGAAACATTTATCTGATGACGAGATTGCAACATTTCAAACTAAAATTGGAATGATGGGGTATAAATTTCAATTTATAACTTTAGCAGGTTTCCATACGCAAAATATTGCTATCTTCGAGCTTGCAGAAAAATATAAAAAGGAAGGTATGACTGCTTACTCTCGAATACAACAAAATGAATTTGCTAGAGAAAAAGATGGATATACCAGTATTAAACATCAGAGAGAAGTTGGCACTTCTTATTTTGACGCAGTTTCCAATACAATAAGTTCTGGAAAGAGCTCCACAACAGCAATGGAAGGCTCAACTGAAGCTGAGCAATTTTAACTACTCTTTAGCTTTTGGATTTGATCCCAGGCTGAATTAATAGCTCTCATTTTCTTTTTACTTTCCTCAATAACTTCTTGAGGAACCCCTTTGCTTAGAAGTAAGTCAGGATGATGTTCTTTACTCAATTTCAAATATCTTTTTCTAATATCTGTAAGATTATCATGAGGTTTGCTCTCTAATACTACATATGGATTGAGTTTATCTGATGATTTTCTGCCCTCAACTATTCCATTAAACTGGGCGTCACTAAGACCAAATAATTGAGAAACATGTTGTATCATTCTAAATTCTTGATCACTTATATTTCCATCAGCTTCTGCAATATAAAATAATATATTAATGACTTCTTCCAACACATTTATATTTCCTTGATAAATCTGAGCTATTTGTTTTGCATATGGTTCGTAACCAGTACTTTCTTCTTTAGCTTTATTAAAAATTTTTCCAACTTGATCTAATTCATGTTCTGGAATTTTTAGTTTATCTTTTACCGCTATTAATTCCTCTCTACTAACCTGGCCATCTGCTTTACTCAGTTTAGCTGATAAAACTATAAGAGCTAATGCAAAAACTTGTTGAGGTTGTGCAAAAGATTTAAATGACGATCTTGATCTTGATACTTTTCCACCAATTAAGGAACCTAATAACATCCCAAACGGTCCTCCTAAAGAAAAACCAATCATCCCACCAATTAAACTTCCCCAGATAGACATATAAAAAAAATTAAATATAATTTAATATATTTATGTTCTCAACTTTTTTAGCTTTAACATTTTTATTTTTAATGTTTATGTGGTCATTGGCTTGGGTAAATTATTATAATAAGCTAGATAAAAGATTTGGTTCATCTTTATGGAGATGGAGTTATGATTATCCAGTGTCAGGTGATAGAGACATTTCATTTCTTGATGATAAAAAATTTGTTATTTTAAGAAGAAAGAGAAATAGAGCAGTTACAGTTATGTATTTTATTTTATTTTTCTCTTTTTTTATATTTTTATCTTTTGTAACCCAGATTTTATACGCTATTCAACATTAGTTTAGTTGGTGTCTATTTTTTAAATACAAAAAGAACGCTACAATTTCATATCCAACAAAAAATAATTGGTAAATAACCGGGAGTTTAAAAAATTTATAAAGAAACTTGTATTTTGGAATACTTTTCCAAATAAGTAAAAAAGCATCAACACCTATATAGATTTTTCCATCTTGTTCTACATGTAGTCTTCTTAGAAGCTCTTTATCAGTTTTTTTTGTTTCTAATTCAGCATTTTTATTTTTAGTAATGTCTATCCAATTCAAATTTTCTATGTTTTCTTTTTTATAAATATTAATTTCTGCTTTGCATATCCTGCATGAATTGTTGAAAAAAACCTTCATAATCAAACTATATTTGAATATTTTATTTTTACAAATGTGCCAAATAAGCAGTTGATATATTAATAATCACTACTACATTCTTAAAATGTCAAATTTCTTCAAAAATACAGATATAGATACATCACAAGTTGAGGCAATTGTTACTGAAACTTTAAATAATTGTGATGACGGAGAATTATATTTAGAAAATCATAAATCAGAGTCTATTGTTTTAGATGATAATAAAATAAAGAGCTCAACTTATAACTCTGATCAAGGATATGGCTTCAGAGCTGTGACAGGAGAGGTTGTTGCTTACTCTCATTCTAATGATATTTCAAAAGAGTCACTAAGAAAATCAAGCGAGAATTTAAAAGATACGTTAAAGTCAAAAAAAGGAACCTATAATCACGAAATTCCTAAAACTAATAGCAAATATTACGAAAACATTAATCCTATAGAAAGTAAGACTTTCAACTCGAAGATAGATTTGCTGAATAGTGTTAATAACTATTTAAGATCAAAAAGCTCAACTGTAAATCAAGTAACTGCAAATTTTTTAGGTGAACATAAATCAATAGAAATTATTAGGTCTGATAATCAAGTTTTGAAAGATGATAGACCATT
>CABZJA010000029.1 GCA_902525935.1 uncultured Pelagibacteraceae bacterium
GATAAAAAACCATAACCTGGGTGAACAGCTTCAGAATTTGTCAATTCAATAGCTGACATAATAGCTGGAATATTTAAATAGCTACTTACCGCTTGATGAGGCCCTACACATATGCTTTCATCAGCTAATCGAACGTGCATACTATTTCTATCAACATCAGAATGAATAGCGACTGTTTGTATGCCCCATTCTTTGCAGGCTCTAATAACTCTAACAGCTATCTCACCTCTATTCGCAACAAGAATTTTTTTGAACATTATTATTCAATTATTGCTATGGTATGTCCATATTCAACAGGCTGACCATCTTCAACACAAATTTTTTTTACATTACCAGCTATTGGTGATGGAACATGATTCATCGTTTTCATAGCCTCAACAATCATTATTGTATCACCTTTATTAATTTTTTTTCCAACTTCTACAAATTTTTTCCCACCCGGTTCTGGTGCTAAATAAGCTGTTCCTATAATAGGTGACGAAACCTCAGTTCCACTAATATTATCTTGTTTAATGTTTTCTGATTTTATTTCTGATTTTATTTCTTTAACTGCAGCTACATTTGCTCCAGATAACTTTGATACTTTAACTTTAATATCTTTTTCTGTGTATTCTATCTCAGTAAGATTAAACTCATTTAAATATTCAGTAAGTTCTTTAATTATATTTTTATTTATTTTCATTTAACATCTCATGCATAGAATTTATGGCTAAAATATATCCATTTATACCTAATCCACAAATAATTCCTGTGACTACGCCACTTATTAAAGATTTATGACGAAATTCTTCTCTTTTATAAATATTTGATATATGAAGCTCAATTATTTTACCTTTGAATACATCAAGAGCATCCCTTATAGCAACTGAGGTGTGACTATATCCACCTGCGTTAATAATAATCCCACTGTATTCTTTTCTAGCACTTTGTATAAAATCTACAATCTCTCCTTCAACATTTGATTGTTTCATTTCAAGAGTTAAATTTAATTCTGTTGATTTTATCTTACAAATATCTTCTAAGTATTTGTAATCCTTGCTACCATATTGTGATTGTTCTCTTTCACCTATTAGATTAAGATTAGGACCATTGATAATTAATATTTTGCTCACGAAGTTCTTATAATCTATGAAAGTTAAAAATAAAATAAAAATAACGGTAAATGGTAAACAAATTCAAGTTATTCCTAATTTTTCTATGAAGAGTTTGATAACAAATTTAAAAATTCCGATAAATAAAATTGCTATAGAATTAAATAAAAAAATAATTGATAAAAAAAGAATTTCAAAAATTTACTTACAAAAAGATGATAAAATAGAAATAGTACACTTTATAGGAGGCGGTTAATGGTTGATAGAAAATTAAAGATAGCAAATAAAAACTTTAAATCACGTTTAATTGTAGGGACTGGTAAATATAGAAGCTTTAGAGATTGCGCTAAAGCAATTAAGGTTTCAGGAGCAGATATTGTAACTGTTGCAGTAAGAAGAGTAAATATATCAAATAAAAATAAAGCAAGACTTATGGATTATATAGATCCAAAAAAAATAACTTATTTACCAAATACGGCTGGATGTTTTAATGCCGAAGATGCGATAAGAACTTTAAGATTAGCAAGAGAAATAGGCGGGTGGAAATTAGTAAAATTAGAAGTTTTAGGAGATAAAAAAAACCTTTTTCCAGAAATGATAGAAACATTAAGATCTACAGAATTATTAACTAAAGAAGGTTTTAAAGTAATGGTGTATTGTAATGACGATCCGTTAATGGCAAAAAGATTGGAAAATGTAGGTGCTGTAGCGATTATGCCTCTTGCAGCTCCAATTGGCTCGGGGCTAGGAATACAAAACAAAGTCAATATTAAAATTATCAGACAACAAACCAAATTACCTTTAATAATAGATGCTGGAATTGGTCAAGCTTCAGATGCAAGTATTGCAATGGAACTGGGCTGCGATGGAGTACTAATAAATACCGCAATAGCAAAAGCAAAAAATCCTATTCAAATGGCAGAAGCAATGAAGTTTGCAGTTATTTCAGGAAGAAAATCTTTTTTGTCAGGAAGGATTAATCCAAATTTATTTGGATTTAGATCAACTACAAATAAAGGAATTATTTAGTTTTTTTTTTGTGAAATTTTTTTCTAAACTTTCTTTTTTTAAAAATCTTTCTGCTTTTATTTTTTATAATATTATCTTCTTTTTTGTTTTCAATTTTTATAACCTCAAGTTTCTCTACTTTTTCAATTTTATCTAATACCTTTTTTGTTTTTGATTTAAATTCAATTATATAGTCCTCTAAATTTAAATCATTGTTTGTATTTAAATCAATTTTTGCTTTATGCTTTTTTTCAAAGTATTTTACCACTTCTTCATAATGATCTGTAATATGTTTTTCAATTTTATTATTAATAGTTAATTCTACTAATTTAGCATTATGCTCCAGTGATTTTATTTCTATTAATTTAAGTATTTTTATAACAAATGTTTCATCTGTTAATTTTATATTCCATTTAACATTGCTTTCCCTAAGTCTCTGTCTTGACATCTCTAGCAATCCAAAGTTACTTATTCTGCCAATCTGGATTCTTGCTCTATCGTTTCTACATTTTTCTTTTAATTTTCTCTCTACTTGTCTTCTATTATTAAAGTTAAGCATATCAATAAAATCGATTATTATTAATCCAGATAAATCTCTTATTTTTATTTGTCTTGCAATTTCTTCAGCTGCTTCAATATTTGTATCAAAAGCAGTGCTTTCAACATTTTTTTGCTTTATTGATTTACCTGAATTTACATCTATTGATACTAGCGCTTCAGTTGGGTTTATTACTAAATACCCACCAGAAGTCAGTTTTACTTCTGTCTCGAAAATTTCAAATAACTTTTTTTCAATGTTTTCTTTAAAAAAAAGTGGAACTTTATCTCTGTATTTTTTTACTTTTTTTAATTGATTTGGCATCATTAATTTCAAGTAATTTTTTGTCTTTTGATATCCTTCATTTCCCTCAACATATATATTTTGAGTATCATCGTCATACATGTCTCTTATACATCTTTTTATAATATCACTTTCTTGATGAATTAAAGATGGAGCAATTGAATTTAATGCGTTATCTTTTATTTGATCCCAAACTTTAATTAAATTTTTTAAATCATTCTCTATTTCATTTTTTGTTTTGTTTGATCCTGCTGTTCTAACTATAATTCCCATTTCTTTTGGAATAGTTATTTCATTTAATATATTTCTAATTTTTTTTCTATCTCCTGGATGAAATATTTTTCTAGAAATTCCCCCACCTTTGGCTGTGTTAGGCATTAAGACTATGTATTTTCCAGCAATCGAAATAAAAGTACTAAGCGCCGCTCCTTTTAATCCTCTTTCATCTTTTAAAACTTGAACCAAAATTACTTGATTTGGTTTTATTACTTCCTGGATTTTGTATCTTTTTGATGGAAATTTTTTTTGAGCATTTATTTTATCTTTTTCATCGTCTTCTTTTTTTTCAACAGGGTCATCAATTTTAATTTCCTCTTTACCTTCAAGAATTTTATCTTCTATATTTTCACTCTCTTTTGAAAGTTCCTCTCGAACCTTCTCTTCTTCTTGTTTTATTTTTTCTAAATCGCTTAATGGTAGCTGATAATAATCAGACTGGATATCATTAAAAGATAGAAAACCATGTCTCTCTCTTCCAAAGTCAACAAAGGCTGCTTGTAAAGAAGGCTCAATTCTACTTACTTTTCCGAGATAAATATTATTCTTAATTAAAGTATTATTTATACTTTCATATTCATAGTCTTCGATATGATTATTACTTTTAAGAACAACTCTTGTTTCATTAGGATGCGATGCATCGATATATAAATTTTTTGACATAATATTGATAATTTTTTCATAAGTTAATTTAATAAATTCTGTGCCTTAAGAATAACAAATTCGCAAGATATTTAAACTAAAATGCAAAAGTTTTTTAAAAGATTAATAATATTTGGATTATTGTCATCTCTTCTAATATTATTATCAATAATATCTATTCTTTGGACATATTCAAATAAATTGCCTGATTATAAATATCTTAAAAATTACAAACCCCCAGTATCAAGCAAGTTATATTCAGGAAATGGAGTATTAGTAAGCGATTTTTCATCTGAAAAAAGAATTTTTGTTCCATATTCGGCCATATCTCAAACTGTTGTAAATTCTTTTTTATCAGCGGAGGACAAAAACTTTTTTGAACACCCTGGGGTAGATGCCAAAGGAGTAGTAAGAGCAATTAAAAATAATATATTTAATTTACTTTATTCAAAAAGATTAGAAGGTGCTTCTACTATTACACAACAAGTAGCGAAAAATTTTCTTTTAACTAATGAAGTAAGTATTGATAGAAAAATAAAGGAAGCAATATTAGCTTTTAGAATTGAGCGAGTTCTTTCAAAAAAAAGAATTTTAGAGCTTTATTTAAATCAGATATATCTTGGTGAGGGTAGTTATGGTATAGCTTCAGCCAGTTTAAGATATTTTAATAAACCAATTAGTGAGCTCAATTACGGGGAGGCTGCACTTTTAGCTGCTCTTCCAAAAGCACCAAGTAAATATAACCCATACAAAAATAAGGAGTTAGCAAAATTTAGAAGAAATTTAGTATTAAATAATTTGTTAGATAATGGATTTATTGATCAAAATAAACACGATAAATTAATTAATTCAAAAATTAAATTACAAAAAAGAAAAAGAATTTACTTAGAAGACTCGAGATATTATGTAGAGGATGTTAGAAAAGACGTAATTGATAAATATGGATATGATAAAGTGTATAAGCAAGGATTTAACATCAAGACACCACTGGATTTAGAATTACAAAAAATCGCAACTCAATCATTGAGGAACGGTTTACAAGAATTTGATAAAAGAAAAGGATGGAGAGGGCCCCTATCAAATATAAAAAAATACAAAAATTGGAAAAAAGATCTTAAAGATCTAAATTTAGAAAAATCATTAGGGTGGGAGTTAGCTGTAGTTACTAGAATTGATAAATTTGAAACAGTAATCG
>CABZJA010000030.1 GCA_902525935.1 uncultured Pelagibacteraceae bacterium
GGTATCAGACAAAGTCCTGTGTATACTGTCAAGCTTCTGCAAGCTTAATATCTCATAAACTTAAAAAAAAAAGTAAAAATAAAATTAATTATTTATTAAAAAATCTTATCGATTATTTTGAAAGTGAAATTAAACCTTTGCCAAAAAATTTAAATAAATTAAATAAATTGTTTAATAAAAAAAATATATCTAGAAAAAACTGTGTATTAATGCCATTAATAGCACTTAAGAAACTCAGCATTGATGAATAATTTAGATATTAAAAAACCTGTTATCGCTGCAATATTTTCTACTTTGACAATTGGGGTTTTGTCATTGCTTACTTATAAAACACCTTATGGATTATTTTTGATTGCTTCATTTGGTTCTACCATGGTTTTACTTTATGGGTATCCAGAAAGTCCATTTGCAAAACCTAAAAATATATTTTTTGGTCATTTTTTAACTTCGTTTGTTGGAGTGATATTTGTGAATTTCGTTCCACTTCCAATATATATTATTATACCTGTCGCTGTTGGAATAGGTGTCGGATTAATGATTATTCTTAATGTAACTCACCCTCCTGCAGGAGGAAATCCTATAATAGTTATCATGGGGTCAGTTTCATTTGAATATTTAATATCACCAGTTATAAGCGGATCAATTATTGTGATAGTTTTCGGCATAATCTTGAACAAATTTATTGCTAAAAGGAATTACCCAAAATAAACACAATTTGTTTGCTAGTCCTATTTAACTTGTGCTAGTCTTTTCAAATAATAATTAATAATTCAGCTTCAAGAAGCTGGTAATAGGAGTAAAAATGAAAGTACTTTGTGTATTGTATGACGATCCAAAAGGAGGAATGCCTAAATCTTATCCTCTGTCGGATTTACCAAAATTAGAGAAATATCCAGATGGAATGACATTGCCATCGCCTAAAGGAAGGGATTTTACACCAGGTCAATTGCTTGGTTGTGTTTCAGGTGAACTTGGTTTGAGAAAATTTTTAGAGAGTAATGGACACGAATTAGTTGTTACTAACAGTAAAGATGGAGATGGATGCGAAGCCGATAAACATATTGTTGATGCTGACATTGTTATCTCACAACCATTTTTCCCTTATTATTTAACTAAAGAAAGAATTGCTAAAGCTAAAAACCTTAAAATGGCAATTACAGCAGGAATAGGTTCTGATCATGTTGATTTACAAGCAGCAATGGATAATAAAATTGATGTTGTTGAAGTAACTTTCTGTAATTCTAGATCAGTTGCTGAACACATAGTTATGATGATTGTTTCAATGGTTAGAGATTATCACAATCAACACAGAATAGTTAATGAAGGTGGTTGGAATATTGCAGATGCTGTTCAGAGAAGTTATGACGTTGAAGGAATGCATATAGGAACTGTTGCTGCTGGAAGAATCGGTTTAGATGCACTTAGAAAAATGAAACCGTTTGATGTACATTTACACTATTTTGATAGACATAAATTACCAGACAGTGTTGAAAAAGAACTAAACTTAACTTTTCATGAATCTGTGGAGTCTATGGTAAAAGTTTGCGACGTTGTTACAATCAATTGTCCACTTCATCCAGAAACAGAAAATTTGTTTGATGATGAAATGATAAGTAAAATGAAAAAAGGAGCATACATAGTTAACACTGCAAGAGGTAAAATTTGTAATCGAGATGCAATAGCTAAAGCCCTAAAAAGTGGACAACTAAGTGGTTACGCAGGTGATGTATGGTTTCCACAGCCCGCTCCAAATGATCATGTATGGAGAACAATGCCAAATCATGGAATGACACCACACACTTCTGGTACATCTTTATCAGCTCAAGCAAGATATGCAGATGGTGTTAGAGAAATATTAGAATGTTTCTTTGAAGGAAAAGAAATTAGAGATCAATATTTGATTGTAAAAGACGGTCAATTAGCAGGTATGGGTGCACATTCTTACAGTAAAGGGTCTGCAACTAGTGGATCAGAAGAAGCTGCTAAATATCAAAAAAAATAAAATAGATTTATTAAAGGTATGCTACTTAAATAAGTAGCTACCTTTAATACCATAGATTTCAACCCTCATTATTATATATTTTTGTATATGAGGTTATTTTACTACTTTTTATTATTATTTCTTATCTCGACATCTTTCTCTTATTCAAAAGATAAAGCATATTTTGCAGGGGGTTGTTTCTGGTGCATGGAAGAATCTTTTGAAAAGTTAGAAGGAGTTGAGAAAGTTATATCTGGTTACTCTGGAGGAATTACAAAAAACCCAACTTACAGAGAAGTTACCCACGGAGATTCTGGTCATTTTGAAGTTGTTGAAATAATATATGATACAGAAAAAATATCATATGAAGAACTTTTAAAAAATTTCTGGATCAATATTGATCCTTTTGATGCATATGGCCAATTTTGCGATAAAGGGTACAGTTATAGATCTGTAGCATTTTATGAAAACGATTATCAAAAAAATTTAATCGAAAGTGACATAAAAAAGTTTGAGAAAAAATTTAAGAAAAAAGTCGTTACATATGTGAAAAAGTTTGAGATTTTTTATAAAGCTGAGGATAAGCATCAAGATTACTATCAAGTATATTTAGAAAATTATTTGAGATATAAAAAGGCATGCAAAAGAGAGAGGATACTTGAAATTATTTGGGGAACATAGTCAATGTCTATAACCAGCAAATTTGTAGCTTTAAAAAATTATATTCCAACTGGCTTACCAAAAGAAAGTGACTTCGAAATAAAAACAAAAGAAATATCTTTAGATACTAATAATAATATTTTGGTCTCTAATTTATGGATTTCAGTTGATCCTTATATGAGAGCAAGAATGACTGAAAGAAAAAACTATAAACCACCATTTAATATTGGTGAAGAGATGGAAGGTTATGCGTTAGGTATAGTTAAAGAGTCTAAAGACAAATATTTTAAAGAAGGAGATATTGTTTTTAGTAATTTTGGAATGAGAGATTACTTTGTTTGTAATTTCAATGATTTAAAAAAAATTGAACCAATAAATATTCCTATACAAACATATTTAGGTCCACTTGGAATGACAGGTCATACAGCCTATATAGGCCTTTTTAAACATGGTGATTTAAAACCAGGTCAAACTATCCTTGTTTCTTCAGCTGGAGGAAGTGTTGGATCTACTGTTTGTCAAATTGCAAAAAATATGGGTTGTAAAGTAATTGCAAGCACAGGTTCAGATGAAAAAGTTAAATGGTTAAAAGATGATTTAAAAATTGATCATGCGTTTAACTATAAAAAAATAGAAAATCTTGTATTGCATCTTAAAGAAGTTTGTCCTGAAGGATTTGATTTGTATTTTGATAATGTGGGTGGCGATTTCTTAGAGTCAGCTATTTTTCAAATGAAGAACTTTGGGAGAATTGTAATTTGTGGAAGGATATCCCAAATGAATGCAACTAATCCTGGCTCTGGTTTAAAAAATATGGCTCATGTTCTTGTAAAAAGACTAACTATTAAAGGTTTTATAATTTTTGATCATGAAAATGATCGAGAACAGTTTGAAACCGATATGGCTAAATGGCTATTAGAAGATAAAATTAAATTTAAAGAAACTGTTTACGAGGGTATAGAAAATACGCCAAAATCATTCATTGATTTATTAGAAGGTAAAAATATGGGAAAAATGCTTGTAAAAATTTGATTAGAATTTTTATGGAATTTTTAAAAAAGTTTTATAGACCCTTTTTATTAACCTATATTTTCTTGAGTATTGCTATCAGTTTTTATCCATCATTTGATTTTTACTCACTTAAAGGTCAAATTCTTATAATTGTTGTATCTTTTTTTAATGGAATGATGGGAGTATACGTAAAAAAATTATAATACATAGGGCTCAGGTCTTGCTGAGCTATTTAATACTCTTTCGACTGCGAAAACACTAATATCAATAGTTTGATAGCTACCTGTGGTTATTAATTCTGTTAAAGCTCTACCAATTCCTGGTGCTTGCATTAAGCCTCTGCCAGTAAATCCTGAAGCCATGTAAACATTTTCATATTTTGGATGTTTTCCAACTACTGCATTATTATCTAATTTGTTACAATCATAATATCCTGCCCATCCGCCTGTTAATTTAAGTTCTTCAAATGCTGGTATTCTTTTTGCTAGAGCAGGCCAAACTAATTCCTCAAAATCATTCCAAGCTGGTTCAAGATCTTCGGCATCAAAAACTGAAATTGGAGAACCTGCTAAATATTCTTTTCCTTCTGGTCGCCAATATACTCCTGTTGTTAGATCCCCGGTTAATGGCATCTCCGGAATATGATTAGGGCATTTAACTCTAAAGACTGTATGTTTTTGAGGTACTACAGGGATATCTTCAAGCAGTTCCTTAGTCCAACATCCAGCTGCAGAAATAATTGTCTTTGCATTAATTTCTGAAAGGCTCTTAACTTCTCCCTTAATAAATTCTGCCCCAAGATCAATTGCTTTATACTTTAAAGCACTATGAAATAAAAATGGATCTATCCATCCCTCGCTTTTGTTATCAGTAAATGTTGCAGTTTCAATTCCTTCCTCATTAATGTAAGGAAAATAGTTTTTCAATTCAGAACCTTTAATATTTTTTGTACCCGCTTCACATTCTTTATGATTTTCTAAAGCTCTATATTGCTCCTCTGCATGATCTGGTCCAAACATTAGAAGGTATCCATTAGGCACCATGCTAGCTGTTGGGTTTGGATTTTTTTCAGTTTTCAATAATTCTGGTATTTGAAATATAAATTCCCTTGCAAATTTTCCTAAAAGAATATTTTCTTTTTGAAAAAACTGTCGTCTAAATCCACCAAGTGATAACGGGAATGATGCAGTTTTATAAGTTGGATCTTTTTCAATGACTTTTACTTTTCTGCCTTCTTTGGACATAAAGTATGCAGTTGCAGCTCCAATTATACCACCACCAACTATTACAACATCATCCATATTAATTTATCAAAAAAATGTTTATATTTA
>CABZJA010000031.1 GCA_902525935.1 uncultured Pelagibacteraceae bacterium
TTGTTTCTTGATTTTGAGGCAAAGCGATAGTTATTTTATTGAATATATCCTTTGCAAAACATGGAAAGATTTGCCACCTTTTAAAACTTTTACTTGTTATCCTAGCATTAATTAAAATCAGAGGAATTTTTCTTGCATTTATTTTATTATACATATTTGGCCAGATTTCAGAATCCACAAAAATTGCAATTTTTGGACTCCATTTATCTAAAAAATTATTACATATAAATCCAATATCAAATGGGTAATAAACATGAGTTGTTTTCTTTAATAATTTTTTTTTTATTATTGAAGCAGAACTTACAGTAGAAGATGTAAGTAAAATTCTCTTGATAGATTTATCTTTTTCAAACTTATTTATCAAAGGAAGAATGCTCATTATTTCACCAACACTTGCACCATGAAACCATAAAGTAGTATCAGAATTTTTTTTATTATAATAAGAATATTTTTCCAAAATTCTTTTTGAATCCTCTTTTCCATTAGCTATTCTAATAAATAAAATAATCGGTGAGATTAAAAAAAAAATGACTCCGAATATATTGTATAATAAATACATTAATTATTTTTAATCTGCCTTTCATAGAAATTTTTATAAAGTGATGAATTTTTTATTAGCTCATAATGTTTTCCCGATGACTCTACCGATCCTTTATCAATTACATAAATTCTTTCTGAATTGAGAATTGTTGATAGTCTATGTGCAATAACTATGGTTGTCTTATTTTTTGTCAATTCTTCTATTGCCTTTTGTATTTTTTCTTCTGTTTCAGAATCGAGTGATGACGTTGCTTCATCTAAAAGTATTATTTTGCTATTTTTTAACAGCGCTCTAGCAATCGAAAGTCTTTGTTTCTCCCCACCAGACAATTTCACACCATTTTCTCCAATCACCGTCTGGAATTTATTATCTAGTTTTTCTATAAAATCAGTACACATTGATATTTTTGCAGCACTAAAAATTTCATCATTATTTGCATCTGGTTTTGCGTACTTAATGTTATTAAAAATAGTATCATCAAAAAGAGTGGTATTTTGATCAACGATAGATATTTCTTTTCTTAATGAATTCAGATTTAAGCTTGTTATCTTTTGATTATCTATTGTGATCTCCCCTGAATCTGCATCATAAATTCTTGGTATCAAATTTAATAAAGTAGATTTCCCAGATCCACTATGACCTACTAAAGCTGTCATTTTATTTCCAACAATATCGATATTAATATTTTTAAGAACAATATTTTTATGGTTTGATTTGTAACTAAAATTAATATTTTTAAATTCCATAGAAGCATCTTTTATCTGTAATAAATTTCCATTTTCATTAACCAATATTGTATTTTCTTGATCTATAATAGGTAGTATTCTTTTTCCAGCAGACAAACCTTGACCAAAAGCAACATTCACGTTCGCCAAAGATTTGACTGGTTGATATGCAAGCATCATTGCAGCTAAAAAAGAAAAGAAATTATTTATACTCAATTGATCATTCATAATTAATTTACCAGAATAAAAAATTAATATTGCAATCATAATTCCAGTTACAACTTCCATAATAGGTGTTGACCTTATAAATACACTATGAATTTTTATTGTTTTTTCTTTAAGGTCATTTACAAATTTTTCCGATCTTTCATTCTCATAATTTTCTCTTTGGAAGATTTTTATAATTTTATGGTTTTTAAAAAGATCAATTAAATATTTATTTAAATCACCAGATTTTTCTTGTGCTTCTGTTGCAACTTTTACAATACGCTTACCTAACTTTTTTGCTGTAATTGATGCTATAGGGAGCATTATCAAGGCTATTAGAGAAAGTTTCCAATTTTGAAAGAACATTACAAATAATAAACCAATAAGAGTTAATCCATCTTTAAATAAGTTTAAAACTGCATTACTTAACATCCCAGTTATTTGATTTACATCAAAGTTTAAATTTGAAATATATTTTCCTGAATGTTTATCTTCAATTTTTTCAGTATCAGACTTAATAAAAGAAGATAGCATATCAATTTGAATATTCTTTTTTACTTCTTCAGCAGTTTTTATCATCAAAATTTTTGCTAAATATAAAGATATACCTTTGGTAGCAAAGGCCACTATTATCAAAAGTGGGATTACAAAAATTAAAGTTTGATCTTTATTTATAAAAATTTTTTCTATTGCAGGATCTAGCAACCATGCTGTTGCAGATGTGGCACCAGCAACTAAAATAGAAAAGAATATAGCAAGTATTATTTTGTTAAGATGTTTTGATGTATAGTCATTATATAATCTTTTTACAATATCAATATTTTTCATTACGTTAATTTCCCTACTAACAAAATTACTAATATAATAAGACCTAAAAAATTATTGCTTTTAAATTTTGCTAAACAATCTCTCCCATTTTCAGTTTTTAATTTAAGAGATTGAAAAATTAACAAATGAGTTAAAGGTATTATCAAAGCAATATAATATAAATAATTAAAATTCATTTTATAACCAACAAGAAACAATGATATTAAAAATATAATGTAACAAAACGATATAAATTTTTTTGGGTTATTTTTAAATTTAATCGATGTTGATTTAACTCCAATTATTTCATCATCATTAATATCTTGATATCCATATATTGTGTCGTAACCTAATGTCCAAAATGTGGCTCCTAAATAAAATATAATTGGTATTATAGAAATTTCATTTTGAATTGATATCCATGCCAAAACTAGACCATAATTAAAAGTAATACCTAAAAAAAGTTGAGGCCAGTAAGTAAATCTTTTCATTAATGGATATGTAAAAGCCAATGGCATTGAAAGAAGTGCCATATAAATAGTAAATTTATTAAAATTTATTAAAACTAAAAACGCAATTAAACATAAGATTGTTGCATATATTGCAGCATTAAATACTGAAATTTTTTCTGACGCGATTGGTCTATTTTTTGTTCTTTCGACTAACTTATCAATTTTTCTATCACTTATATCGTTAACAATACATCCTGCTGATCTCATAAGAATAGATCCAGAAAAAAATAAAAAAGCGTAAATAAAATAAGTATTTAAAGAAAGAGAAAAATCATATGAAATTGTTAAACCCCAAATACATGGCCAAAATAAAAGCATGAAACCAATTGGTTTATTGAGTCTTGTTAATTCAATAAAAATTTTAACCTTTTCAGACATAATTTACTTGTAAATAACAAAGCGTAGATTCATAATCAAACTGATTCGCATGAATATTGATTACACTGTTACCGCATTAATGTTTCCCGCCATTCCTTTGATTATGGCTGTCTATAGTAACAGATTTCATACATTAAGTGGTTTGATTAGAAAAATACACGACGAATATGTTTTTGAAAAGCATACCCCACCAGAGTGGAAGCAGCAGCTAATTAATTTAAATGATAGAGTAAAAAATTTAAGGATTACTATCCTTTTTGCAGCTTTTGGTTTCTTATTTAATATGCTTACTGTTTTTGCTCTTTATTTAGAGACATATTTTTTAGCTAGAATAATTTTTGGTTCATGTTGTTTATCGATGATGGTATCAATAATATTTTTTATAAGAGAAATACAAATCTCGACTAGAGCGTTAAGACTTCATCTTTCAGATATGGATGATCAATTTAAGGAATAATAACGGCTGGACCTGTTAAAACCCTATTTTCTAAATCTATGTGAGCTTGCTTAGCTTCACTTAATTTGTATTTTTTAGAAACTTCAATTTTTATTTTCCCTGAGAGAACTGCATCAAAAACCAATTCAGCAGATTTTTCTAATTCATCTCTAGTTATTGTATAATGCATTATTGACGGTCTTGTAAAAAAAAGACCTTTTGTATTTATATGTTTTTTGACATCTATCGTGTGAACATATCCAGATGCATTTCCAAATGCTACCATCATCCCTCTAATTTTTAAACATTCTATTGATCCTTCAAAAGTCTTTGCTCCCACACCATCATAAACAACATCTATTCCGTTTTTACCTACTATTTTTTCAACTTCTTCCACAAAATTATGATCTGTATAATTGATGACATGATGACACCCATTTTTTTTTGCTATTTCAACTTTTTCTTTAGATCCAACTGTTCCAATAACTTCACATCCTAAAGCATTAGCCCATTGGCACAATATTTGGCCCACACCTCCAGCTGCAGCATGAAACAAAACTTTATCTCCTTTTTTAACAGCATATGACCTATGCAATAAATATTCTGATGTTATGCCTTTTAATAAAATACTAGAGGCTATTTCATCTGAAATACCTTCAGGTACAGAAACTAATTTTTCTTCTGGCATTATTTGTTTTTCTGAGTATCCACTTATTGGAGCAGATGCATGACTCACTCTATCTCCAACTTTGAAAAGATTTACTTCCGAGCCAATTTCCTCAACTACTCCAGATGCTTCTAAACCAAGTCCACTTGGTAATTCTATCGGATACAAACCTGTTCGATGGTAAATATCAATATAGTTAAGTCCAACTGACAAATTTTTAACAAGAACTTCTTTTGGACCAGGTTTACCAATTTCAATATCCTTGTATTCTAAGACTTCTGGTCCTCCAAACTTTTCAAATCTTATAGCTTTCATATTTACTTTACAAATTTACCATTATGATAATCATCAATTGCTTGAAGTATTTCTTGTTTGGTATTCATGACGAATGG
>CABZJA010000032.1 GCA_902525935.1 uncultured Pelagibacteraceae bacterium
TTTTTTTCCCGGGTATCTAGGCCAAGGTATTTTTGGTAAAGCACTATCGGAGAATAAATGGAAAATAGATACTGTTGATATAAGAGAGTATGCATTTGATAAACATAAAACTGTTGATGACACTCCTTATGGAGGAGGTGAAGGTATGTTAATGAAACCAGATGTATTAGCAAAATCAATAGACAAAAATGTTAAAGATGGTGAAAAGATTATTTATCTAAGTCCGAAAGGTAAGTTGTTCAATCATCAATTAGCAAAACAACTATCTAAAGAAAAAACAATAAATATAATTTGTGGCCACTTTGAAGGAATTGATGAAAGAATATTAAAAACAAGAAATATCGAGGAAGTAAGTATAGGAGACTTTGTTTTATCTGGAGGTGAAGGAGCTTCATTTGTAATTCTTGATGCAATTTTAAGATTTATTCCTGGTATTCTTGGCAATACAAATTCAGCTAAAGAAGAAAGTTTTGAAAACGGACTTTTAGAGTATCCTCAATTTACAAAACCTCAAATATGGGAGGAAAAAAGTGTTCCAGACGTGCTATTATCGGGCGATCACGCCAAAATTAAAGACTGGCGTTTATCTCAATCTGAGGCTATAACACGCGACCGTAGACCGGATTTGTGGCAATTATATAAAAAGACTAAATAGAATTAAAATGAAGACAATAGAAGAAATTAATCAATATAAAGTAAAAAAAATTATTTCTGAGAGAAAGCATCCAGAATTCTTCCCAGGTGATATTGTTAAAGTTGGAGTTAGAATAACTGAAGGAAAAAGAGATCGTATTCAATTTTTTGAAGGCGTGTGTATTGCGAAAAAAAATAGAGATATCAATTCTTCTTTTACTGTAAGAAAAATTTCTTTTGGTGAGGGTGTGGAAAGAACATTTGCTTTATATAGTCCGATTGTAGATACAATTAAAGTTGTAAGGTCAGGAAAAGTTAGAAGAGCTAAGTTATATTATTTGAGAGATAGAACAGGTAAATCTGCAAGAATTGCTGAAAAAATTAAAAAGAAAATAGGTATAGATGTCGAAACTAAAATTTACGAAGTAACAGACAAAAATGTTATGCCTGATACAGAGCAAAAAACAGCAGATAGCCCACAAGATTCCAATAAAGATGCTCCAAAACCGGAAGAAAAAAAACAAAATAAAGAAGAAAACCTATCAGTAGAAAAAAAAACTGATGAAAAAAAAGAAAATTCTGAAGTAAAAAAATAATTTTTTACAATGCCTCAAACTATATACGATAAAATATGGAATGATCATCTTGTTCATCAACAAGAGGATGGGACTTCACTTTTATTTGTTGATAGACATTTAGTTCATGAAGTTACTAGTCCACAAGCATTTGAAGGTTTAAGAAATTCTAATAGAAAAGTTAGACAACCTCCTTTAACTTTAGCGGTGGCAGATCACAATGTTCCAACAACGGATAGATCAGTACCTATTACTGACGAAGATTCAAAAATACAAATCGAGACACTAGAAAAAAACTGTGCAGAATTTGGAATAAATCTCTTTGGAATGAACGATAAAAGACAAGGAATAGTTCATATTATTGGTCCAGAACAAGGATTTACACAACCAGGAACTATTATCGTTTGTGGTGATAGTCACACGGCTACACACGGAGCATTTGGTGCATTAGCATTTGGAATTGGAACTTCAGAAGTAGAACATGTCTTGGCAACACAGACTTTAGTTCAAAAAAAATCAAAAAATTTTAGAATAAACGTTAATGGATCTCTTCCCGTTGGAGTAACATCTAAGGATGTAATATTACAAATTATTGGAAAAATTGGTACAGCTGGTGGCACTGGTTATGTGATTGAATATGCTGGAAACTTAATTTCTAATTTAAGTGTTGAGCAAAGAATGACGATTTGCAATATGACAATTGAAGGCGGTGCAAGGGCTGGACTAATAAAACCAGACGAAAAAGTTTTTAAATATTTAAAAGGTAGACCAATGTCTCCAAAGAACTCAAATTGGGACGAAGCATTAGAGTATTGGAGTAAATTAAAGTCCGATGATGATGCAGTATTTGACAAAGAAATCAGTCTTGAAGGCATAGATATTAAACCAATGGTTACTTGGGGAACTTCGCCTCAGGATGTAGTAGATATTGATGGGATTGTACCTGACCCTGAAAATGAGCGAGATGAAAACAGAAAAAATTCTATAAATAGATCACTAAAATATATGGGTTTAAAACCAAACACTAAAATAAAAGATATTAAAATTGATAAGGTATTTATTGGTAGTTGCACTAATGGAAGAATTGAAGATCTAAGGGAAGCTGCAAAAATCTTAAAGGATAAAAAAGTTGCTTCTCACGTAAATGCGATGATAGTTCCAGGTTCAGGATTAGTAAAACAGCAGGCAGAGCAAGAAGGTTTAGATATAATATTTAAAAATTCTGGATTTGAATGGCGTGAACCAGGTTGTTCAATGTGTTTAGCTATGAATGCTGATAAGTTGAAGCCAGAAGAAAGATGTGCATCAACATCAAATAGAAACTTCGAAGGAAGACAAGGACGGGGCGGAAGAACGCATTTAGTTAGCCCAGCGATGGCAGCTACAGCTGCTATATCTGGAAGTTTAGATGACGTTAGAAAATACAATAGTTAAATGAACAAATTCTCAACATTAAAAAGTATTCCTGCATATTTACCAATTGTAAATATTGATACTGATATGATTATTCCAAAGCAATTTTTAAAAACAATAAAAAGAACAGGACTTGGAAAAAATTTATTTTATGAAATGAGATATGATGAAAAAGGTAAAATAGTAGATGACTTTATATTGAATAAATCGCCATATGATAATTCTAAGATTTTAATTGCAGGAAATAATTTTGGATGTGGATCTTCTAGAGAACACGCACCATGGGCACTTTTAGACTTTGGTATCACTTGCGTTATAAGCACAAGTTACGCAGATATATTTTATAATAATTGTTTTAAAAATGGGATATTGCCGATTAAGGTTAATGATGAACAGATTAAGGAGCTCTCTGAATATTCTAAGAGACAAGAAGAAATTGCAATAAACTTACCTGATCAAAAAATAATTTTTGGAAATAAAGAAATCAAATTTGAATTAGATGAATTTAAAAAAAAATGTTTAATCGAGGGACTTGATGATATTGCACTGTCGTTAGAAAAGTCTAATAAAATTATTTCATTTGAGGAAAAATTAAAATCCACAAAGCCCTGGATATTTAATGATTAAGGTCAAAAAAAGAAAATTCTTACTTTTACCAGGTGACGGTATTGGTCCAGAGGTTATTGGTGAAGTTAAAAAAATTATAACTTGGTTTAATGTAAATAAATCTCTTGTGGGCTATCTGCTGTTTTTTGCTCTGTATCAGGCATAACATTTTTGTCTGTTACTTCGTAAATTTTAGTTTCGACATCTATACCTATTTTCTTTTTAATTTTTTCAGCAATTCTTGCAGATTTACCTGTTCTATCTCTCAAATAATATAACTTAGCTCTTCTAACTTTTCCTGACCTTACAACTTTAATTGTATCTACAATCGGACTATATAAAGCAAATGTTCTTTCCACACCCTCACCAAAAGAAATTTTTCTTACAGTAAAAGAAGAATTGATATCTCTATTTTTTTCGCAATACACACGCCTTCAAAAAATTGAATACGATCTCTTTTTCCTTCAGTTATTCTAACTCCAACTTTAACAATATCACCTGGGAAGAATTCTGGATGCTTTCTCTCAGAAATAATTTTTTTTACTTTATATTGATTAATTTCTTCTATTGTCTTCATTTTAATTCTATTTAGTCTTTTTATATAATTGCCACAAATCCGGTCTACGGTCGCGTGTTATAGCCTCAGATTGAGATAAACGCCAGTCTTTAATTTTGGCGTGATCGCCCGATAATAGCACGTCTGGAACACTTTTTTCCTCCCATATTTGAGGTTTTGTAAATTGAGGATACTCTAAAAGTCCGTTTTCAAAACTTTCTTCTTTAGCTGAATTTGTATTGCCAAGAATACCAGGAATAAATCTTAAAATTGCATCAAGAATTACAAATGAAGCTCCTTCACCTCCAGATAAAACAAAGTCTCCTATACTTACTTCCTCGATATTTCTTGTTTTTAATATTCTTTCATCAATTCCTTCAAAGTGGCCACAAATTATATTTATTGTTTTTTCTTTAGATAGTTGTTTTGCTAATTGATGATTGAACAACTTACCTTTCGGACTTAGATAAATAATCTTTTCACCATCTTTAACATTTTTGTCTATTGATTTTGCTAATACATCTGGTTTCATTAACATACCTTCACCTCCTCCATAAGGAGTGTCATCAACAGTTTTATGTTTATCAAATGCATACTCTCTTATATCAACAGTATCTATTTTCCATTTATTCTCCGATAGTGCTTTACCAAAAATACCTTGGCCTAGATACCCGGGAAAAAAA
>CABZJA010000033.1 GCA_902525935.1 uncultured Pelagibacteraceae bacterium
ATCCTAAAGTAGCTATTCCAATTGTTTTATTTGCTGGCATACTTTGGTCATTTGGACCATATGTTGTAAGACATATAGATCAACCCGAAACTGTTCCTTGGCAATACTTGTTTGCTAGAGGTATTGTTATTTTTTTATTGCTAAATGTCTACTTATTCTTGGAAGAGGGATTTTCTTTTTATAAAAATTATTTAAAAATTGGAATATCTGGAATTATAGGTGGTGTTGGTTTAGGAACAGCAATGATAACATTTATCTGGTCGATTACTAATACTACAGCTGCAGTAACTCTATTATGTTTGGCTGCAATGCCTTTTATAACTGCATTACTTGGATTTCTTTTTTTGAAAGAAAAAATTTCAATTACAGTTTGGATATCAATTTTAGTTGCAGCATTTGGCATTATAGTAATGGCTTACGATAATACTGGAGAAAATTCTTTAATGGGTTTAATATTTGGACTAGTATCAGCATTAGGTTTTTCAATATTTTCAGTCAGTCTGAGATGGAGAAAACAAACTCCTACGTTTACAACTGTTGCTATTGCTGGCTTATTTTGTTTTTTATTTTCAACAGTCATGCTTTTAAATAATGATGCAAATTTCTTATCTTCAAATAAAAATGAAGCATTATTTGCAACTCATGGGACTCTTGTTTGCATGGGTTTAATTCTTTATTCAATTGGATCTAAACACATTCCGGCAGCTGATTTGACTTTGTTATCTTTGACTGAAGTTATAGGAGGTATATTTTGGGTCTGGCTTCCATGGCTTGGAATAAATGAAATCCCCTCAACAAATACAATTATTGGAGGTTTCTTTATTTTTTTAGCAATATTTTATTATAGTATGATAATGCAATCCAATAGAAGGTTTATTGGATTAAACTAATATTGTATGAGTCAAAATTATAAGATTGTAAATAGTTGGAATGAATGGGATCCTTTAAAACACGTTATAGTTGGAAGAGCAGATGGCACTTGTATTCCAGCACCAGAACCTGCATTAGATGCTAAAGTTCCGGAAGATTCCGAAATGAGAGGAACTTATGGTCCTAGAACAAAGGACACTGTAGAAAAAGCTAATGAACTATTAGACAACTTTTCAAATCTACTTGAAAAAAGAGGTATCAAGGTTGATAGACCAACACCTTTAAATTTTAATCAACCAACATCAACTCCTGATTGGAAAACTGAGACAATGTTTGGATGTATGCCGCCTAGAGATGTGTTATTAACTGTTGGAAATGAAATATTAGAAGCCACAATGAGCTATAGGTGCAGATGGTTTGAATACCTCTGTTACAGACCTTTATTAAAAGAATATTATAATAAAGATCCAAATATGAGACATGAATCAGCACCAAAGCCTAGATTAACAGATGCAGATTATAGAAAAGACTATTTATCAGATAAAATTGGTGTAACTAAAAGACTTGAATGGACAGAAAATAAATACTTTGTCACAACAGAGGAAGAGCCATTATTTGATGCCGCAGATATTCTAAGATTTGGAAAGGATTTAGTTGTACAACACGGATTTACAACTAACTTGAAAGGAATCGATTGGATAAAAAGACATTTTAAAGAACATAGAGTTCATGCTGTAAATTTCCCAGGTGATCCTTATCCAATTCATATTGATGCAACCTTTACCCCAATTAAAGAGGGGTTAATTATTAATAATCCACAACGAAGACTTCCAAAAGAACAAAGAAAATTATTTGAAGATAATGGATGGGAAATTATTGATGCAGCACAACCTGCTCATAATACCCCACCACCACTTTGTTACTCTTCAGTATGGCTATCAATGAATGTTTTAGTTCTTGACCCTAAAACTGTATGCGTTGAAAAAAGTGAAAAATATCAGGCTGAACAATTAGATAAATTAGGTATGGAAGTTATCTCTGTAGAGTTGAGAGATGCATACGCTTTTGGTGGTGGCCTTCATTGTTGTACAGCCGATGTTTATAGAGAAGGTACTTTAAAAGATTATTTTCCAAAACAATAAAATGAATGCAAAAATTAATACAAAACGAAAAAGAGTAAAATTTGCTTCAGACAATGTGACAGGAGCTTGTCCAGAGGTTTTGGACGCAATTATCAAAGCAAATGATGGTATTGCTCCTCCTTATGGTAACGATGAAATTTCAGGTGTGTTACAGGAAAAATTTTCTAAAATTTTTGAAAAGGATGTAATTGTTTTCCCCACAGCATCAGGAACCGCATCAAATGCTTTAGCGCTTTCTGCTCTATCTCCATCGTTTGGAAATATTTATTGCCATAAATTCTCTCATATTAATGTTGATGAATGTGGAGCACCTGAATTTTATACAGGTGGAGCAAAACTTGTTCCACTGAACGGTAAAGACGGTAAAATAACAGTTGATGAGCTAAATGATAATATTGGTGGGTTTGGAATTGTGCATCATACGCAACCTTCTATTGTAAGTATTACTCAAGCAACAGAAACTGGTGAAGTTTATAATTTAGATCAAATTAGAAATATTTCAGAAATAGCACATAAAAAAAAATTAAAAGTACATATGGATGGTGCTAGATTTGCTAATGCACTAGTTTCATTAGATGTAACTCCTGCAGAAATGACGTGGAAATCAGGAATTGACATATTATCTTTTGGAGCAACAAAGAATGGATGTATAGCAGCTGAAGCAATTATAATATTTAATAAGGAATTAGTTGGCAACCTGCCTTTCTTATTAAAAAGATCTGGACACTTGTTATCTAAAATGCGTTTTGTTTCAGCACAATTAGATGGATATATCTCAAATGATGTTTGGTTAAAAAACGCAAGACATGCAAATCTAATGGCAAAAAAATTAAGTGATGGTTTAGTTTCTCGCAATCAAGTTAAACTTGAATATCCAACTGAAGCAAATGAAGTTTTTGTTAAACTTCCAAAAAAGATGATTGAGCATTTAAATACTGAAGAATATATGATGAGTAATGAAGAAATGGATGGCAAAACTGTAAGATTAGTGACAGCCTGGAATACGAAAAGCAATGAAGTAGAAGAATTTTTACAAACGATATCTAATTAAATATGTTACTTATTATAAAAGAAAGGAAAATATGGAAGCTATAGCTGTGCTTGTAATTATATTAATTTATGCAACAAGCACATTAGGTTAATTTGGATTTTTTTTTAAGAATTCAATATAATCAGTCACTTCATTAAATCTTTCATCAGGAATTTCTTTATATGATAATTTAAATTTATTTTTTACACATATAGCTACATGAGCGTATGCATTTCTTCCTTTTGGATGACTTGGATGATCAGGCAGTTGACCATCCAAATAATCGCCAGCTTCCTGAATAATTTTCCAGAGTTTACTTGCGTTTTCTTTGTTCATACAACGTCAAACTTTGATTTACCTCAATCTAGTACAATTTTATAGATTTAGACAGTAAACACTAAAAGTTTTGATGCATAAAAGTTATAAAAACATTTGAAACTTAACTTTTTAATTTTTTACTCAATCAGAGAATCGCTTTTTGTAAAATTGATCTCATCTTGTTTCAGGTACAACTAAAAGACGACTAATTGGCATTGAAAATCTTCCTTGTCTTTCAGTATCAGTACTTTCTTTGGATATTGCTAGTATGTTAGATAGACTTGTAATCATTAATTTCCTTTTTTGAGGTTTTAAGATAAAAGTAGCATAAAAAAATCCTGCTGCAATTTCAGCTACTTGAATAACAGGACCTTCCAAAGATACAACATTTGTTTCTATAGTCACATTAGCTTCTGGAAATGTTTTATTTGCAAGATCATTTAGGCTTTTAGATCCTCTTATCCTTGGGTCACCTAAATCAATGTCTCCATAACTAGGAATTTCTTCTTGTACGTAGCTATAAATTAAATCGTGTACCTCTTTATAACCTGGAGCTGTATTCATTGGTCCATCAACTAATGCTGCAAACTGACCTTTAGCATTTAAAACTCGTTTTACTTCATCCAATACAGGAATTATGGGGTCCATTAATGTTAAAGCCCAATGACATAGCACTATATCAATAGAGTTATCATTAATTGCTGACAAATTTTGTGCTTTTGATTCAATCAGATTAACTCTACTATTTATAAGAAGTTTCTTAGCTAACTTTAATTCTTCAGGACACATGTCTATACCATTTAAATTTAGATTTTTGTTTCGATCAAATAAGATTTTTAATAGTGGCCCTGATCCACATGCAAGATCTAATACATTTAAACATTCATCACTAGGAACAATTTCAGCAAGCCATTCATAACTATTACGTCCAGCTTCATCACGACATGAACTTGCGCATGCTTCAGTAAATCCAGTGTGTTCTTGATGTACAGTTCTTAGATGATCAACTAAAGCGTTACTATCAGGATGTAAATTACGTGCAAGACTTTC
>CABZJA010000034.1 GCA_902525935.1 uncultured Pelagibacteraceae bacterium
CTCATTATTTTTTATTACGTTTTTTTTTTTTAAATAAATTAATTGGATAAGAAACATCTCAATTAATAAATTTTGGTTGGCAACTATTTTTATTTCTTTTAAAGTTTTTAAAGTAAATTCCCAAAATAATAATATTGCATTTGGATCTAATTCTTTTGATAAAGAAATTATTTTTTTGTAATCACCGTCGTTCAATGTAAAATTATTTCCTTCATTTTCAATATGTGATATATTCTTCAAATAATATAGTATTTCTAAGAAATCATTTAAGAATGTTTCAGGTTCAATACCTGAATTATACAGTTTTCTATAATGTTTTATTATTTTTTCTTCATTTCCTATAAAAACCATTTCTAACAAATCTAAATATGAGCTTTTATTAACATAGCCAAAAATCTTTTGAGCATCTTCAAATGTCAGAGATTTTTCATTGCTCGAAATAATTGCTCTATCTAGTAAAGACAATGCATCTCTTACAGAGCCTTCTGATAATTTAACTATTAATCTAATCGCATTATCTTCGACATTCTTTTTTTCTTTTGTTGTTACATTTTTTAAATAATTGAATAGTTCCTCAGACTTAATTCTTGATAAATCGTACCTTTGACACCTTGATATAACAGTAATAGGAATTTTTTTTACTTCAGTAGTTGCAAAAATGAATTTTAAGTATTTAGGAGGTTCTTCCAATGTCTTGAGTAATGCATTAAATGCTTGCTTGCTTAACATGTGCACTTCATCAACGATAAAAATTTTAAACTTCGCTACTGATGGTGGATATCTAGAAAATTCTATTAGTTCTCTGACATCATCAACGCCTGTTTTACTTGCTGCATCCATTTCAAGAACATCAATATGATTAGAATTAGTTATGGGATCGCATTGATCACATTTTTTTTCACACATACCTTCAATTGAATCTTCACAATTCAATGCTTTAGCAACAATTCTTGCAAATGTAGTCTTTCCAATTCCCCTCATACCAGTAAACAAAAAAGCGTTAGCTGAATTATTATTTTTAATAGAATTATAAATTGTAGTGGCAATTTCTTCATGACCAATCAAATCTTTAAATATTTGAGGTCTATATTTTAATGCCAGAACTTGAGATTTTATTGTCATAATGGGAGACCTACCAACCTGGAAAAAACTCATTACCCTTGCTCTTTTTCAAGTCTGGGGGAGTTCATGGTAGTCCCACCTGGAAGGCCTCCAAATGTATTATAACAATAATTTTTTCTAATCTACAATAAAGTTAATTATTTTTTTTCTCTGAAGTTGTGAGCCTTATAAACACCTAGTACGTGCATGTCTTCACAGTGAAAAGCTAATTCTTCTAAAGAATTTTTAATTTTTATTTCATCTAAATGTCCATCAATATCACATAAAAAGAAGAAAGATGAAAATGAATTTTTTTCAGGAAAACTTTGAAGCTTAGTCATATTCACTCCGTTAATTGCGAATCCTGATAGAGCTGAATATAAAGCAGCAGGTCTTTCTCTTAATTTAAACAAAAGAGAAGTGATATATTTATTTTTATCAATCTCAGGCTGCATTATATCTTTTCCCATTATTAAGAATCTTGTACAATTATCATTATCGTCTTGAATATTCTCTTTTAAAATTTCTAGATTATATATTTCAGCACTTAGTTTTGATGCTATTGCAGCCTTGCTTTTATCTTTTGTCTCTGAAATATATTTGGCAGATCCTGCAGTATCTGCTCTCACGTTACCTGATAAATTACTTTTTTTTAAAAATTCTGAAGCTTGACTCAATGCTTGAGCATGAGAGTAAACATTTTTGATATCCTTTAATTTAGAACCTTTAATGCCTATTAAATTGTGATTAATTGGATAAAAGATTTCTTCATAAATGTTTAATCTGTATTTAAATATTAAATATTCTACTCCAATGTTTCCTGTTGTTTTGTTTGATTCGGGTATAATTGCCCTGATGTTGCTGTTTTCACTTGCCCTCTCAAAACATTCATCAAATGTTTTACAGGGAATGGTCTCTATGGTTGGATACAGATATTTGGCGCAACTCTCGCTATAACTTCCTGCAATGCCCTGGTAAACTATCTTCATTATATTATTTTTTAAAAGATTTTATGTAATCTTCTAGATCTTTTTTTGTATCAATGCCACTAGAAAAATAGTTTGCCATTATTACGTTAATTTTCATGTTATTATCAATAGCTCTTAGCTGCTCCAGTTTTTCTTTAGTTTCATTTTCAGTTTTTTCAAAATTTACAAATTTTTTTAAAGCCGAATACTTATATAGATATACTCCAAAATGCTGGTAGATATGGCTAGAGCTTTTTTTTTTAATAGCTCTATGAAAGTTTAAAGCTTCTATTGTTGAATTATCAGATATCTTATTTTTTGTAATAACTTTTACTATATTTTTGTTACTATAATCTTCTTTTTTCTTAATACTGTATGCTAAAGTTGTAATATTTAAATTTTTTTCCTTTGATAATTTATTTAAATTTTTAATATCTAAAGGATTAATCATTGGTTCATCACCTTGAATATTCATAACAAAATCTGTATCTTTTAAGTTCAATTTTTGTGAAGCCTCAAATACTCTATCAGTACCAGTTGTATGCTTAACATCCGTCATTATGAATTTGCCTCCATTTTTTCTTACCTCTGTGGCAATTTCCTGGTTACAAGTTGCAACATAAACTTCTCCAATTTGGCTTTGTACTGCTTTTTCATATACATGCATAATAAGTGTTTTATTATTAATTTTAATTAAAGGCTTTTGAGGAAGTCTTGTGGCAGCTAGTCTTGATGGAATAATTATAATTGAATTGCTCATATATTTATATTTTATGCGTCTTTGGGACGCAAATTTATAAATTAAATTACGTATTAATTTTGTTTAACATGTTATACGACCTAATAAAATAAATTATGGACTCATTCGAAATAAATAAAATAATTGCAGCCGTGCTTCTTACTGCTCTAATTGTAATAGGCATTGGGAAAATTTCTGACTTAGCTTTTCATGTAGATAAACCTCAGAAATCAGCCTACAAAGTAGATATTCTGGAAAGTAGTCAAACCTCTAGCTCTGTAGCAGAAACAATTGAGGAAAAAGTTGATATTTCTGCATTACTTGCCTTAGGAGATGTTTCTCATGGCGAAAAGGTTTTCAAAAAATGTTCAGCTTGCCATTTAGTAAATAAAGGTGGAGAAAATAAAATCGGACCAGCACTGTATGGCGTATTAGGAAGAAAAGTAGCTTCAAAACAGGATTATAAATATTCAAAAGCAATGGCAGCATATGACAAAGAATGGACATTTGAAGAAATGAATGGATATTTAAAAAAACCTCAAAGCTATATTAAAGGGACTAAAATGGCATTTGCAGGATTAAGAAAAGAAAAAGATAGGGCTTCCGTTATCTTGTATCTTAATCAAAACTCAGACAATCCTATACCACTACCTTAATTTACCGAAACAGTATAATAGTATACTTTTTTGTACATGTACTCTGTTGAGAGCTTGTTGCCAAACATAAGAATTCTTACCTAAAAATACCTCATCTTCAACTTCATTACCTCTAGGCAAACAATGTAAAAAAATACAATTCTTTTTTGCATGAACCATTAATTCTTTTTTTATTTTAAATTTTTTAAATTGTTTTATCTTTTTTTTCTTATCAACTTTGTCATTCATAGATATTACCTTATCTGAGAAAATTACATCTACTCCTTCAACTGCTTTGCCTGGATCATTATATATATAAATTTTTTTATTATTCTTTTTAACCCAATCTCTAATTTTCTTCTTTGGTTCAAATTTCTTCGGACAACCAATATTTAATCTAAATGAGAATT
>CABZJA010000035.1 GCA_902525935.1 uncultured Pelagibacteraceae bacterium
ATAAAAATGAAGAAGATATAAGCTTTGAAGATAGCCTTGATGCTTTAAAAATTGTAGGAGATTTTTTAGATAAAACAATAGTTAAACCGAATAATCTTAATTTTCCCAAAACAAGATTTAATTTTCAAAATTCTTTAAAATTAATCTAGTTTTATCTGATCAGCAAAATACGTTATAATTGCACTTGCTCCTGCTCTTTTAAAAGAAACTAGGCTCTCATATATTGATTTTTTATCTAATATATTCTTTGAAATTGCATTTTGTATGAGACTATATTCTCCTGATACTTGATACGCGATGACTGGAATTTTAAAATTATTCTTAACTTCCCTAATTATATCAAGATAAGGCATTCCTGGTTTTACTATAATCATGTCTGCTCCTTCTTTTATATCTAATGCAACTTCTCTTAGAGCTTCATAATTATTTTTAAAATCCATTTGATAAGTTTTTTTGTCTCCTTTTAGAAGACTTTTTGATCCAACAGCATTTCTGAATGGCCCATAAAAACTTGATGCATATTTCACTGCATAAGATAAAATTTGAACATCTTTAAGATTATTTTTGTCTAAAGCTTTACGAATTTTTAAAACTCTACCATCCATCATATCTGAAGGGGCAATCACATCGCAACCCATTTTTGCCTGCAATATTGATTGTTTAATTAAGATTTCCAATGTTTCATCATTTAAAATTTCATTTTTTTTAATTATTCCATCATGACCATGTGATGTATATGGATCTAATGCAACATCACACATTATTCCAATTTCGTTTTTATAATTTTTTTTGATGAATTTTATTGCTTGGCAAACTAAATTATTTTCATTTAATGCTTCATTTCCATATTCATCTTTTTTTTTTGGATTTGTATAAGGGAATAAAGCTACCATTGGTATTCCCAATCTTAGTGCTTTATCAACTACACTTTTTAATTTATCAATAGAGTACCTAAAAACATTTGACATTGAATTAATAGGAACTTTTTTTGCTTTTCCTTCAGTAAGAAAGATAGGTAAAATAAAATCATTGTAAGATAGATCATTATCTTGAACTAATCTTCTAGACCAACTGAATTTTCTTGATCTTCTTAATCTTAGATTGGGATAGCTACCTGTGATAATCATTATCAATTAATTTTTTTGATGCGACAATAGTAATATTTAATATAATAGTCTATAAGATAGTAGAGCAGCGATGTCACAATTATTCAATGATTTCCAAAAACAAGATGTAAAATTCGATATCATAAAATTAAAACAAGCTTGTGATGAAGTATTAAAAATAAAAGGTTTTGATACAAGTCTTGGAATACCTCACTTCGCCGGTATACCTCTAAATCAAATTCCAGGTGTTCCAGATTCTGTCCAGGGAAATAATGTAAGAGGCATTTATTGGACTAAACCTGATAGTACAGGTGTTGAGGTACAGAGGGAAAGTAAAATTGATGAAGATAAATATACAGAATTTGTCGACGATTTTAAAAATACTTATTTCAAAGAAGTTTATGATCAATTAACAAAAAAGTATAAATTAGGTAGGATGAGACTTCTTCTAAAAGAACCAAGATCAACATTGAGTTGGCATAGAGATCCTGAACCAAGGCTTCATATACCTATATACACAAATCCTGGTGCAATAATGGTCGTTGATAATGTTGCAAAACATATGCCAGCAGATGGCTCTGTTTGGATTACTAATAATACTAAATATCACAATGCATTTAATGGAGGTGAAGAAAATAGAGTTCACCTTGTTGCTTGTGTTTTAAATTACAAATTTAATTAAATTGAAAAAAATTTTTATTGCTTCTGATCATGGCGGTTTTAATTTAAAGATGAATATTTTAAAATATTTTAATAAAAATTATCCAATAAAAGATTTAGGGCCGAAACAAAATAAGAAGTCCGTTGATTATCCTGATTTTGCTCATAAACTTTGTAAACAAGTAGTGAAAAATAAGAATCATGTAGGAATACTTGTATGTGGTTCAGGAGTGGGAATGTCTATTGCTGCAAACAAAAATAAGGGAATACGCGCAGCTTTATGCTATTCAGTAAAAAATGCCAAATTATCGCGATTGCATAATGATGCAAATGTTATAACATTGGGAGAAAGGCTTATTAAAAAAACAGTTGCCTTAAAATGTGTTGAGAGCTTTCTAAAAACTGAGTTTGAGGGTGGCAGACATATAAAAAGAATTAAAAAATTATAGGTAAATAAATGTCTAGTGAAAAAAAATATTTAAATACTCAATATGAAAATTTTTTTGAGAAAAAATTGTCTGAAGCTGATCCAGAAATATTTGACGCAGTAAATAAAGAATTAATCAGACAACAAAATCATATCGAATTAATTGCATCAGAAAACATAGTTTCACAAGCTGTTTTAGAGGCACAAGGTTCTGTTCTAACAAATAAGTATGCTGAAGGTTACCCAGGTAAAAGATATTATAACGGCTGCGAACACGTTGACGTTGCCGAGTCTCTAGCTAATGATAGATTAAAAAAACTCTTCAATTGTAAATTTGCTAATTCACAACCTCACTCTGGTGCGCAAGCTAACGGAGCAGTTTTTTTAGCATTATTAAAGCCAGGTGATACATTTATGGGAATGAGTTTAAATTCTGGTGGTCATATTACACATGGTCTTAAAATTGCAATGTCAGGTAAATGGTTTAACGCAATAAGTTACGATGTAGATAAAACATCTGAATTAATTGATTATGATGAAGTTGAGAGACTAGCAATTGAAAATAAACCTAAACTTATAATTGCTGGAGGTAGTGCATACTCCAGGATAATTGATTTTAAAAGGTTTAGAGAAATTGCAGATAAGGTTGGAGCATTCTTTATGGTAGATATGGCTCACTTTTCAGGTCTTGTTGCTGGCAAAGGTTATCCAAATCCTGTTGATCATGCTCATGTCGTTACATCTACAACTCATAAAGTTTTTAGAAGTGCCAGAGGTGGAATAATCTTAACAAATCATGAGGATATTTATAAAAAAATTAATACAGCTGTATTTCCTGGTTATCAGGGTGGCCCTCTGATGCATATAATTGCAGCAAAAGCAGTTGGATTTAAAGAAGCATTAGAACCTTCTTTCAAAGAATATATATCTAATGTTTTAGCAAATGCAAAAATTCTAGCAGAAACATTAAAAACAAATGGTTTTAAGATTTATTCTGGAGGGACAGATACTCATTTAATGTTAGTAGATCTAAGACCTTTTGGTGTAAAAGGTAATGCTGCAGCTGAAAGTTTATCAAGAGCCAACATAACGTGTAATAAAAATGGAATTCCTTTCGATACAGA
>CABZJA010000036.1 GCA_902525935.1 uncultured Pelagibacteraceae bacterium
ATTAGTCGCAAAATTTACGCTTTATTTGGATATTGGCGCGCTCTGAAGGATTCGAACCTTCGACCTACGGTTTAGAAAACCGTTGCTCTATCCAGCTGAGCTAAGAGCGCAACAATTGCTTTATAATACTAAATTAATTTTTGAAAAGAAATTTTTTTAATAAAATTATTACTGTTAATAGTTCAATTCTTCCTATTATCATAAAAATAATTAATGAAATTTTACTATAAAGATTAAAATTATAAAAATTAAGACCACTCAAATTATACATTTCAGAATTAACAGTATTCATAATGGTCAAAATACCTAATTTAAATGAAGTTTCAAAATCTAAATTCGAAATTGTCAATAATATAGATATCGTAAAAAGAGAAATTATAAAAATTATAATCATTAAAAAATATTTGTTAATATCACTTATATCAGCACTTATTTTATTTAAAGATAATTTATTAGAATAAATTTGATTAGGTTTAGAGTGGGATAATAAATTATTAACAGAAAATTTAATTAGTGTTATTACTTTTATAACTCTTAAACCAGAACTAGTTGAGAAAAATGATCCTCCCAAAATCACAAGTAAAAGAAATAGAAAAACAAGATTTTTTGGAATATTCTCGAACGAAATTCCTATATTAGATGCACTGCTACAAATAGAAACTAATACTTTTAAAAAATTATTATCATAATTAAAAAATATAAATGATAAAGAAATTACAATTAAAATGTAAATTAATATATTAATATCTTCACTCAAATAATTAATATTTTTTTTTTTAAAAAAAATTAAATTAAATATAAAAAAAAGACTAAAAAAAGAAAATAGCATTGATATAGATAAAACAATTTTACTTAAATCTGTGGAAAAAGTTATATCAAAATTGTCATTTGGCAAAAAACCACCTGATGATATTATTGTAAGTGAGTAGTTATAAGCATCATACGATCTTATGTTAACTAATTTTAACAATATAAATATAAGAACAGTCATAGATAAATAAATTATTATTATTTTAAATACCTGTCTAAATATCTCAGATGAATTTAAAGAAATATAATTGGTTAAAGATCTTTTTAAATTTTCATCAAAAAGGTCAATAAGTAATAATATAGAAAATAAAAAATATAATCCACCTATCCATTGAGAGCTTGATCTCCATAAAATCAAAGTTTGATCTAATTGCTCCAAGTTTTTAAAAATCGTAAAACCAGTAGAAGTAAAACCTGAAATAGCTTCGAAATAACAATTAACTAAACCAATATTATCTAAACTTAGAATATAGGGAATTGATATTGCAAAAGGTAAAATTAAATACCCTATTAAAACTATTAGAATTCTCTCAAATAAATTTACTTTTTCGTATTTGTATTTTTTAAATAGAATGAGGAATAATCCAATTATAAGAGTAACTGAAAATGTGAGGATATAATTACTTAGGTAATTTAAAAGATCAAAATAGTAAGAGTAAATTATATTAAAAAAAGAAAAAAAACTTATAATTAAAAAAAAAATACCAAAGTATTTTAAACCAAATATATTCATTTACTAAATGGAACTTATTCTAAATAAATTTTCAACAAGAGGTAATTGATCTCTCTTTGCAAGCAACACAACTGTATCATCTTTTTGAAAAATATATTTTGATGAAGGTAGTATAAATTTATTATCTCTTAAAACAGCACCAATTCGAATTTCATCTGGTAAATCCGCATTTTTTAGTTCTTTATTAATCAATTCTGAAGTTTCTATAATGTCAGCCTCAATAACTTCATACTCTCCGTTTAAAATAGTATAAGCATTTTCGATAGTGCCTTTGTGTACGTGTTTTAATATACTTGAAACTGTGCTCATTCTTGGATCTATTAGATCATCAATTTTTAAAGATGATTGAAGTAAGGAATAATTGGGTTTGTTTACTAGAGCCATTGTTCTTTTGTTTTTCGAGAATTTTTCTACAAGGACACTTACCATAAGATTATCTTCATCATCATTTGTTAAGGCCAATACAGTTTCTACTTCCTCTAAATTAGCTTCGTTCAGTACATCTTCATCTAAACCATTTCCATTAATAACTATTGTATCATTTAAATAATTTGCAATAAATTCTGCTCTAATTTTATCTTTCTCAATAATTTTTACTCTAGCTTCGTCAAAATTTTTTTCTATATTTGATGCAAGATTAAAACCTATATTTCCTCCACCAATAATAAGAATTTTATTTGCAATTTTTTCATTATGACCAAAAACTCTTAAAGTTTCTTCCATTTGATTAGAGTTAACAATTACATATGCCTTGTCATTATGTTGAAGTTTGTCATCTTTTTTTAAAATTTTAAAACTTTCTTCTCTTATTACACCCAATATATAAGCATTTAAATTTGGAAATTTATTTGTTAATTCCTTTAATTTTATTTGATGAATTGGACATTTTTCATCAATTAAAATTTCTAATAATCTAATTTTATTTTCTGCAAAAGGTACATTATCTAAAGCGCCTGGTGCCTCTAATTTTCTTTGTAATGAATTTGCAATTTCAATTTCTGGAGAGATGACATAATCTATAGGCAAATTATCCTTATTAAAGAGAGTAGAAAATTTTGGGTCTAAATATTCTTGGGATCTTATTCTAGCTATTTTTTTCGGCACTTTGAACAAGGAATATGCAATTTGACAAATAAGCATATTTATTTCATCATTTCTCGTAACCGCAATCAGCATATCGGCATCTGAGGTGTTAGCACGATCCAAAATTTCTGGTGAAGTTGCTTTACCTACAATAGCCTTTACATCAAGTGACTCGTTAATTTTTTGAATATCATCACTAGATTGATCAATAACTGTTATTGAATGATTTTGTTCAGTTAATAATTTTGCAATTGTAAATCCTACTCTGCCTGCACCACAGATAATTATATTCATTAATTTAAATCCTTTACACCTAATAGTTTTAATTTTCTGTGAAGTGCTGATCTTTCCATACCTACAAATTTTGCAGTTTTAGAGATATTTCCACCAAATTTTTTAATTTGAGAAATTAAATACTCCTTTTCAAAATTTTCTCTAGCTTCTCTAAGTGGTATTGATAGATTTTCTGCTACAGAAAAAGTTTCATTTGCAGACTTAGATAATGACTCTT
>CABZJA010000037.1 GCA_902525935.1 uncultured Pelagibacteraceae bacterium
GAGCAAAAATAATAGATGTTGGCGGAGAGTCTACAAGACCTGGTTCAAATGATATTAACCCTAATAAAGAATGGGATAGAATTAAGACAGTCTTAAAATTTTTAAAAAATAAAAAGTGTATTATATCATTGGATACAAGAAAAAGTTTTGTAATGGAGAAAGCATCTAAGCTAAAAATTGATATAATCAATGATGTTTCTGGATTAAATTACGACAATAAAACTATACAATTTTTAAAAGAAACAAAAAAACCTTTTGTCATTCATCACATGAGGGGAACACCAAAGAATATGCAAATAAAACCATTGTATAGAAATGTACTACTAGATATTTATGATTTTTTCGAAGCAAAATTAAAATATTTAAGAAAACAAGGGATTAAGCATAATAATATTATATTAGATCCAGGTATAGGATTTGGAAAAAATTTGAAACATAATATTACTCTATTAAAGAATATTTCTATTTTCCATTCCTTAGGTCTTCCTATATTGTTAGGCTTATCTAGAAAAAGATTTATTAAGGATATTTCAAAAGAAAATGACACTAAAGAGAGAATTGGGGGAACTATATCATCATGTATTCAGTCATATTTACAAGGCGTGCAGATATTAAGAGTGCATGATGTTAAAGAAATCAATCAAGCATTCAAAGTTTTTAAAGAATTACAAAGCTAAAAATGATTAAAAAATATTTTGGTACAGATGGAATTAGAGGAAGAGTTAATGGGTCTAAAATAAATGGAGAAATGTTTTTTAAGTTTGGTTTAGCTGCAGGAATATATTTTAAAAATCTAAAAAAAAGCAAACAAACTGCAATTATAGCAAAAGATACTAGATTATCAGGTTATACACTCGAGCCAGCTTTGGTATCAGGATTAGCATCTGCTGGAATGCATATTTATACATTAGGACCATTGCCTACAAATGGTTTAGCGATGTTAACAAAAAAAATGAGAGCAAATATGGGTATAATGATCACGGCTTCCCATAATCCATATTACGATAATGGTCTTAAATTGTTCGGACCGGATGGACTCAAACTATCTGATAAAATTGAGAGGAAAATTGAAAAACTAATCGATTCAAAAATTGCAAAAAATCTCTCAAACCCTATTGAGTTAGGCAGAGTTAAAAGATTAGAGAATGCAAACGAAAACTATATAAAAATACTAAAACAAAATTTTCAATCTTCATTTAGCTTAAAAGGTATTAAAATTGCATTAGATTGTGCGAATGGTGCTGGTTACAAAGCTGGTCCAGATTTATTTAGATCCTTAGGAGCTAAAGTATTCAAAACTGGGACTTCTCCAAATGGATTAAATATTAATCTTAAATCTGGATCCACTTATCCAAACAAAATTTGTCAAATGACAAAAAAAAGAAATGCTAATATAGGTATTGCATTAGATGGAGATGCAGACAGAATTATTGTATGTGATGAAAGAGGCAGAATAATAGATGGAGACAAAATTCTCGCAATGTTGGGAGAAAGATGGAAAAGAAAAAAAATTTTGAAAGGGGGAGTCATCGGTACATTAATGTCCAATTATGGTTTAGAAGATTTTTTTAAAAAAAATAGAATTAAATTTTTAAGATCAGACGTTGGTGACCGATACGTAAAGGAAAAAATGAAAAAAAATAAATTTAATTTAGGAGGAGAGCAATCAGGCCACATTATTCTTGGAAAGTTTGCAACGACCGGGGATGGATTATTGGTTGCTTTAGAAATTCTTTTTTCTTTAAGAAAAGGTAAAAAAGCAAGTGAGCTTTTTAATAATTTTAAACCTACACCTCAAATATTAGAGAATATTGATGTTAAAGATAAATCAATAATTAATAGTCCAAAATGTAAAAAAGCAATTAATAAAGCAAAAAAAATTATAAAAAATCGAGGTAGAATATTGGTAAGAAAATCAGGCACTGAGCAAAAAATACGAATTATGAGTGAGTCTGAAGATACAAATTTGAATAAGTTATGTGTTAGTATAATTAAAAAATCAATTCAGTAAATTGAGGATAAAATCTAAAATATTAATAATTGCAGGATCAGATTCTTCTGGCGGAGCTGGTATACAAGCAGATATAAAATCGGTTACATCGCTTGGATCTTATGCTATGACAGCAATAACAGCTATTACAGCTCAAAATACAACAGGAGTTAAGTCTATAACGCCAATACCAAGTAAGGAAATTTCTAATCAGATTGAATTTACTTCTAAAGATATTAAACCGCATTCTGTGAAGATAGGAATGTTACATTCCACACAAGTCATAAAATCAGTAATAAAATCAATAAAAAAATTAAAATTAAAAAAAATAATATTAGATCCTGTGATGGTGGCTAAAGGAGGAGCCAAACTTATTGATGATAAGGCGATTTTAGTTCTGAAAAAAAAATTAATTAATAAAGTAGATTTAATTACACCTAATATCCCAGAAGCAGAAATACTAACTGAAATAAAGATTAAATCTGTCTTAGATATGAAAAATGCTGCTAAAATATTGTTAGATTTAGGTGCTAAAAATGTTTTAATTAAAGGTGGTCACTTAGGCTCTAACAGATTAAAAGATATTTTTGTAAACAAAAAAGAAACTGCATTATTTACTAATAAAAAAATCAAAACAAAAAATACTCACGGTACAGGATGTACATTATCAAGTGCAATTGCAACATATTATGGATGTGGAAAAACTCTAAAGAAATCTTGTGAGTTGGGAATTAGATATGTAAACAATGCCATAAAGACAAGGCCTAAATTTGGAAAAGGAAATGGGCCAATTAACCATTTAAATAGTTTTATTATAGAAAAGAAATTTAGATGAATAATGTAGTCGTTGTTGGATCTCAGTGGGGAGATGAAGGAAAAGGTAAGATAGTTGATTGGTTATCAAGCGAAGCAGACGTAGTTGTAAGATTCCAAGGAGGTCATAATGCTGGTCATACTTTAGTCATAGATGGTGTTACTTATAAACTAAGACTGTTACCATCTGGAATTGTAAGAAAAAATAAAATTTCTATAATAGGAAATGGAGTTGTAGTAGATCCATGGGCGCTGCTGGATGAAATTGAAGAAGCAAAATCCAAAGGTGTAG
>CABZJA010000038.1 GCA_902525935.1 uncultured Pelagibacteraceae bacterium
AGACAAAATAAGTGAAATATTTGTAAATCAAGGTCCTGGCAAAATCTCAAGTATCAGAAATTCAATAGCAATTGCTAAAGGTATTGCTTTTGCAAAAAATATTGATTTATATGGATTTTCGAGTGAACATTTAACTGATAAAGGTGTAGATCAGTTAGTAAAAATTGATAAAAGAAATTTTACAAATATTAATTTGATTAAACCCCTTTACTCGAGTTAAAATATATTATGCAAGAAACTATTGAAGAAAAATGCCAAAAAAATGGAGTTAAACTTACAGACCAAAGAAGAATAATTGCAAGAGTAATATCCGAATCGAAAAAAACATACGGAGAGTCTGACCACCCAGATGTTGATGAATTATATAATAGAGTTTCTCAAATAGACTCAAAAATTAGCATTGCTACAGTCTATAGAACAGTTAAACTTTTTGAAGAAGCAGGCATCTTAACAAAACACGATTTTAAGTCTGGTAAAGCAAGGTATGAATTAAATGATGATCATAATCATCTAATTGATATTAAAACAGGAGAAATTATAGAATTTGTTGATGAAGAAATCGAAGAATTACAAAAAAAAATAGCTGACAAATATGGTTATAAGCTGGTTGATCATAAATTAGAATTGTACGGAATCAAAAAAAAATAATTAATGCATAAAAAGGTTTTTATAAAGACATTTGGTTGTCAAATGAATGAATATGATTCTAACAGGATATACGATGCTGTTAAAGCAATAGGGTATAATAAAACAGAAAAACAAGATGATGCTGATTGTTATATTTTGAATACATGTCATATTCGAGACAAGGCCAAGGATAAAGTTTATCATGAGATTGGAAGAGTAAAAAAATTATATAAAGATAAAAAAAAACCAATCATGGTTGTTGCAGGTTGCGTTGCACAAGCTGAAAATACTGAGATGCTTAATAGAGAGAAATATATAGATTTAATAATAGGTCCTCAATCTTATCAGAAAATTAATAATCTTTTAAAAAGCTTTGAAGAAGAGAATAAAGTTGAAGAAACTGAATTTGACTCAGTTTCAAAGTTTAGGTACTTCGATAATATTAAAAATAACAATACCAATGTTTCATCTTTCTTAACAGTTCAAGAGGGTTGTGATAAGTTCTGTCACTTTTGTGTTGTCCCTTATACTAGAGGACCTGAATATTCTAGACCATTCAAAAGTATTATTGATGAAGCAGAGAGTTTGATAAAGAATGGATCTAAAGAAATAACTTTTCTAGGCCAAAACGTAAATGCATATTCTTATATAGATGGATCTAGAGAGTACCGACTTTCAGATCTTATTAACACTCTCAGTAAATATAACGAAATAAGTAGAATTAGATATACTACCTCTCATCCAAGAGATATGACAGATGATCTAATTGAATGTTACAAAAATTCAAAAAAATTAATGCCTTTTGTACATTTACCAATTCAAAGTGGCTCTGACAAAATATTAAAAATGATGAACAGAAAGCATAATGTAAATTATTATTTAAATATTTATGAAAAATTAATCAAAATTAATCCTGATATAAAATTTTCTAGCGACTTTATTATTGGATACCCTGGAGAAACGGAGAACGATTTTAAAGAAACAATAAATTTAGTTAATAAAATTAAATTTATAAATTCATTTTCTTTTATTTATAGTCCAAGACCTGGAACAAAGGCTGCCGAATTAGAGATTATTGATAAAGATAAACTTAAAAATAGACTGATAACTATTCAAGAAAAATTGTTTAGCAATCAAATAGAATTAAACAAGTCATTGGAAGGCAAAACTTTAGAAGTACTTGTAGAAAATAAACTTGAAAACCAAAACAAATTTTTTGGTCGAAATAAATTCTTAAATTCAGTAATTTTCGATGGTAATGAAAGACATATTGGCAAATTAATAAAAGTTAATATTGAAAAAAGTAATCAAAATTCTTTATTTGGTAAAGTAATAGATAAAATGAAAGCAGCATAGTTTGAAAAATTTTGTAAAACCAAAAATCAATCCTGATCTAAAATTTGTTTATTCAGAAAATAATACCATAAGTATTGTATTTCAAAGCAATGAATTATTACTGGGTGTTTTGGGAGAATTTAATAGTAATTTAAAAGAATTAGAAAAAATTACAAACACAAATATTTACTCAAGAGGAAACTCGATTTTATTAAAAAATACTCCTGAAAAAAATGAACTAATAAAGGATGCAATTCAATTTCTTGTAGATCAATTTTTAAATAATGGAACATTAGAAAAAAAGGATATAGAGTCATCTGTAAACAAATTTATGATTGATGAGAAAGTTACAAATAAAAGTGGAAATGTAGAATACATAATAAAAACTCCAAAAAAATCTGTAATACCAAGATCAGAGAAGCAAAAAAAATATATAAGAGCATTAAAAGAGTCGGATATTGTTATTTCTGCAGGACCAGCAGGAACTGGTAAAACTTACTTGGCTGTCGCAGTTGCTTTAACAATGTTACTTGAAAAAAAAATAGAGCGTATCATTTTATCAAGACCAGCAGTTGAAGCAGGAGAAAGATTAGGTTTTTTACCAGGAGATATGAGAGAAAAAGTTGATCCTTATTTAAGACCTCTTTACGATTCGTTGTATGACTTATTAGATTTTGAAAAGATTCAAAAAAAAATAGAAGTTGGAGATATTGAAATTGCACCACTTGCTTTTATGAGGGGAAGAACTTTAAAAAATTCTTTTGCAATTCTTGATGAAGCACAAAATGCTACTGATACTCAAATAAAAATGTTCTTAACGAGAATTGGTGAAAATTCCAAAATAGTTATTAACGGTGATCCTTCTCAAATAGACTTACCTAATAAAATAATGTCAGGTTTAAATAGATCAAAAAAATTACTTAATCATTTAAAGGAGATATCTGTAGTAGATTTCGATCATACTGATGTTGTAAGACATCCACTAGTTTCTAAGATAGTCAAGGCTTATTCTGATAAAAATTCAGATT
>CABZJA010000039.1 GCA_902525935.1 uncultured Pelagibacteraceae bacterium
TAATGTCTGTAATTTATGACATCTTTTAAGATGGGTCTATTAAGTGAGCCTCTCTTATTTCGAGGATTGTACTCACCTACAGAATTATAATAAGAATTAAATATAAAATTATAATCCTTATTAAAAGGTTTGTAACTTTCATCCAATTCGGACAAGATAAATTTTTCGAAGAACCATGTGGTGTGACCAAGATGCCACTTAAGTGGGCTAACATTTTTGCTAGGCTGTATGACCATATCCTCAGCCTCTAAGTTCTCGCACAGAGATAGAGTTTGTTGTCTTGTTTTGGAGAATAATTCTGTAATTTGAGATAATTTATTTTCCATGACTAAATTTAATTAAATTTTCAGATCATGACAATGGGTTACAATGTGTTCAGCTGTTTAATATTTTTATAGACACGGAATATAAAATAATTAAGAATTTGGTTATGAATTTTTCTTTAGAAATAGGTCCTAAAACTGATTTAAGCACGTTGCCAAAGGTAAAAGATGTTTATGTTACAATGCTACCTGGAGGTGATTATAAAGAGACCGCTCAACAGTCTGGAAAGTTAGTTAATGAGGGATTTAATCCAGTTCCTCACTTCCCAGCAAGGTCAATAAATGATGAAAATCAGCTGAAAGATTATGTTTCTAGATGTAAAGATTTAGGTGTTAAGCAGGTCTTAGTGATAGGCGGAAGTCGTGACCCTATCGGAAAATTTGATAGCTCATATCAAATGTTAGAGACAGGGTTTTTTGATGGTATCAAGATTGGAATTGCTGGACATCCAGAGGGGAGTCCTGATATATCCAACTCTGATTTAGAAAAAGCTATGATAGATAAAAAGCCTTATGCTGATTATATAGTTACACAATGGCTAATGGATACTCAGCCTATTATAGATTTTATCTCATTACAAACAATACCAGTTCATGTTGGAATAACTGGGCCAATGAAAATATCTAGCTTAATTAAATTCGCTAATATTGTCGGGGCAAAAAATTCCATTAATTTTCTTAAATCTAATTTTAGTAAGGCGTTAGATTTATTGAAACCTAAAGACCCTAATGATTTAATTGGGAAAGTTAAATCGCATACTGATTATTTCCACATTTATACATTCGGCGGCTTGAAGGAAACTAACAAGTGGTTGAAGGAGAATAACTATGTCTAATGAATTTGACTATAGTAAACTAAGACATACTACATCAGTAGATCAGTCTGATAGAAAAGTACCATACAATTTAAGACAAAGCGGACCTACTAAAGTTGAGATGCTAATATCAACAAGAGTGAGGAAATCTCCTTACTGGCATTTATCTATGAAAGCAGGATGTTGGAGAGCAACTGTTTATAACAGAATTTATCATCCAAGAGGTTATGTTAAACCTGAAGATGGTGGAGCAATGGTTGAGTACGAAGCAATTAAAAACCATGTAACAATGTGGAATGTTGCAGTTGAAAGACAAATACAAGTTAAAGGACCAGATGCAGAAAAATTTGTTGATTATGTAATTACAAGAGATGCAACAAAAATTTCTCCAATGAGAGGAAGATATGTAATTTTGTGTAATGCATACGGAGGAGTATTAAATGATCCTATTCTTTTAAGAATATCTAAAGATGAATTTTGGTTTAGTTTATCAGATAGTGATATTGGATTATATCTGCAAGGAGTAAATGCGGATGAAAGGTTTAATGTTCAAATTAATGAAATAGATGCATGTCCTGTACAAATTCAAGGCCCTAAAGCAAAAGCTTTAATGAAAGATCTATGTGGAAGTGAAGTTGAAATAGACAACATGCCTTTTTATGGTTTGGCGTCTGCAAAAATTGGTGGAAGAAGTTGTATAATTTCTCAAACAGGTTTTTCTGGAGAATCTGGATTTGAAATATATTTAAGAGAAGCAACTTTATATGCTGAAGATATGTGGAATGCTGTTCTTGAAGCAGGTAAAAAACATAACTTAATGGTGATTGCTCCTGCACACCATAGAAGAATTCAAGCTGGAATTCTTTCATGGGGACAAGATATGGATCATGAGCATAATCCTTTTCAATGTAATCTTGGATATCAAGTTTCTTTATCTGGAAAAGGTGAATGGAACAAAAAAGGTGATTATGTTGGTAAAAAAGCTCTCGAGAAAATGAAAGCTGATTTAAAAGCAGGTCATAAACCTTACAAACTTCAATTAGTTGGACTTGAATTAGGAGGAAAACCTATTGAAGAATATGCTCCAGATTTTTGGTTAATTTCAGAAAATGGCAGTGAGCCTGTAGGATTTATAACTTCTCCTTGGTATCACCCAGAAAAAGGGAAAAATATTGCTATGGGATACGTTCCATTTGATGGTACGCTAAATGCAAATGGTTTTCCAAGAGGTAAGGTTGGATCGAAATTTAAAGTCCACCTACCAGAAAAATATTCTGATAAAACTGGGGAACCAGTCGATGCAGTTGTAGTTGATATTCCATTTACAGAATCTTACAACGCAAACACAAGAGAAGTAGTCAGTAAGTGATAAAAATTTTTTTAGGGGAAATTTAATTTCCCCTAAATATGACGAAAACCTTTTTCATAGTTGTTTGCATTATAATCGCTATTGCACTAATAATATTCCCATTAATCGTTTCATATAAGGCGCAAAAAAAAAATAAAGATAATTAATGTTTGCTCAGTTTTTAGATATTATTTTTAAATCATTAAAGCTTGATAAAACTCTTTATAGAACTCCAAAATATTATGGAGAAGCTGGAATTTATTTTGCAATTCTAATTATGATTTTAGATGGTGTTGCTGGAGCAGTTGCGGCTAACACGATTGTAAAAACATCAGTTGGAATATCTGGTTTAACAGCATTATTAACTTGGATGGTGTGGGCA
>CABZJA010000040.1 GCA_902525935.1 uncultured Pelagibacteraceae bacterium
AAAAAGATGATAGCGTTGATCATCACGAAGATATTTTGTAATGAAAGAGAATGTAATTATTTCTCTAGCAGATTCTAATTACTTTGAATTGTTAAATGAATTAATAGACTCTATTAAACGATTCAATCACAGTGAAAAGGTTGCTATTTGTATACTTGATGCGGGTTTAACAGAGGAGCAAACTGCTATTTTAAAAAATAAAGTAGACGAGATCAAAAAAGCTGAATGGGATATTGAGGTTCCACAATCTAAAGTTAAAGGTAAAGAATGGCTAAAAAGTCAGGTATCAAGAGCATTTCTTCCAAAATATTTTCCTAACTATAAAAAATATCTATGGATTGATTGCGATGCTTGGGTTCAAGATTGGAGTTCAATAGACTTATATTTTAAGGCTTGTGATAATGGTAAACTAGGCATTACCCAGACAATGACACCTGGATATAGAATATTAAGTAAAGTTAATTGGCTGTTTGGAAAATTAGCAATTATAAAATCTCAAAATTTTAAACATGCTATTAAATCTAAAATTGATATTAATAAAGCAAGAAAGTTAGCATTTGCTCCGCATATTAATATTGGTGTTTTCTCATTAGAAAAAGACTCTAGTTGTTGGAATGTTTGGCAAAAAAATTTAAAAACTACTCTCAGTCATGGCCAAATATTTGGTTCAGAGCAGCTAGCAATAAATATATGCGTATATATTGATAATGTAGATGTTGAATTTCTTCCTCATAATTGCAACTGGTTAGCTAGTAACTTACTTCCAAAGTTTGATGAAAAGAATAAAATTTTCGTGGAACCTTTTTTACCAAATTATAAAATTGGAATTATACATTTGGCTAGTGGCATTAAAGTAAATGATAAAGATATGAGAAACGAAAAAAATCTAGAGATAGAATTAAATACTTTAGATAATAATAAAATCTCAAAATCTCTAAGGTTCAAAACTAATTGAAAAAAAATAAAATCTCAAAAAATTGGATTAATAAGCAGAGAAGAGATATTTATGTTAGACAATCAAAAGTTGAAGGATATAGATCAAGAGCCGTTTATAAGTTAAAGGAAATTAACGAAAAATTTAAATTTTTAAAAAATAATATATCATTAATAGATCTTGGAGCTGCTCCTGGAAGCTGGTCTCAATATATATCAAGTAATTTAAAATGTAATAAGCATTTAGCAATAGATTTAAAAGAAATAGAAGAAATAAAGAATGTAAAAATTTTAAAAGGAGATTTTACAGATACTGAACAACAAAATAAAATTAATAATTATTTTGGAGGAAAAGTTGACCTGATTATTTCAGATATGGCGGTCAATACAACAGGAAATAAAAATCTAGACTCTATGGTAACTGGAGAATTAGTTTTAGAAGCTTTGGATTTTGCTACCAAAATGATGAAGCCAAATGGCTATTTTGTCTCAAAATTATTTATGGGAACTTCTTTTAATGAAATAATAACATTTTCAAAAAAAAATTTTGTAAAATTTAATGTTTATAAGCCTCCTGCAAGTAGAAAAGATTCTAAAGAAAGCTTTTTAATTTGCAAAAATTTAAGATAGATACTTTCATTTTTTAAAGAATCGTTTATATAAGGACATGGATCCCATCAAAGAAGCACTTACTTTTGACGATGTAACTTTAGCACCAAATTATTCTGAAATTTTGCCTTCAGAAGTAAAGACAGATGTTCAATTATCAAAACACTTAAATATTTCTATACCCCTTCTAACTTCAGCAATGGATACTGTAACAGAGTCTAATATGGCTATTTCAATTGGTAAAAGGGGCGGAATAGGGGTTATTCATAGAAATTTATCAATAAATGATCAGATAAAAGAAATAAGAAAAGTAAAAGCAAAAAAAATGTTAGTTGGTGCAGCGGTTGGTGCAAGTATAAACGAACACATTAGAGCTCAAAAGGTTTTAAAAGAAAATATTAATTTAATTGTTGTTGATACAGCTCATGGCCACACAAAAAAAGTAGCCGAAATAATAAAAAAAATTAAAAAATTGAAACCAACTAAAACAGCTTTATGTGCAGGTAATATTGCTACAGCAGAAGCGGCTAAATTTCTAATAAAGCAAGGAGTAGATATTATAAAAGTTGGAATTGGACCGGGATCTATATGCACTACAAGATTAGTTGCGGGTATAGGAGTTCCACAGTTAAGTGCAATTTTAGATGTAAAAAGGGGTATGGGCAAAAGTAAAACAACATTAATTGCTGATGGAGGTATCAAGTTTTCTGGGGATATTGCAAAAGCACTTGCAGCAGGGGCAGATGCGGTGATGATTGGATCATTATTTGCAGGAACAGATCAGGCTCCAGGTAGAATTATAAAAAGAGGTGGTAAATTATTTAAAAGTTTTAGGGGGATGGGATCTATTGGAGCAATGAATAAAGGTTCAGCAGATAGATATTTTCAATCAAAACAAAAAGATACTTCAAAATATGTAGCAGAAGGCGTTGAAGGTTTTGTCAAATACAAAGGCACGGTTGAAAAAATCATCTACCAACTGGTAGGGGGTTTAAAATCATCAATGGGTTACATGGGTGCAAAAAGAATTAAAGATTTAAGAAAAAAACCAAAATTTGTCAAAATTACTAAAGCAGGTTTTTATGAAAGTATGGTACATAACATAGACGAAATAAAAAGATGATAAAAAAAATTACCTTAGCAATAATTT
>CABZJA010000041.1 GCA_902525935.1 uncultured Pelagibacteraceae bacterium
ATGAATACCTTTTTTATAATCACCATCGTCAGTATTTCTTACTGTGTAAATATTTATTCCTCCTGGTTTTAAAATTCTGTGAATTTCACTATTAATTTTGTTTAAATCTTTCTGAGTTAAAGCCATGCAATAAAGCATATGAGAGTAACAAGCATCCACTGAATTACTTTCAAATGGTAATTCCTCTCTAATATCAAATTGTAATGTTGATATTGAAGATTTTAGATTTTCTTTTTTTATTTTTTCATTGATAACTTTAATACCATTTTCACTATAGTCTAATGCAGTCACATTTACCGAATTCTTTCCAAAGTAAATCGTATCCCTACCTAGGCCTGCTCCCAACTCAACAATTTTAGAATATTTGTTTTTTTTAAAAATATTTAAAGCTTTTTTTGCTGCTAAACTTGGTTCTAAACCAAACATCTCAGGCTTATTTGAGAAATTTATTTCCCAATGCTGAGATTGTTGGTTTAAAATATTTTTATCCAATTTATTTAGAAGGATCTGGGACCTTTCTTAAATAAGGTTTCACAGTTTCCCATCCATCAGGATATATTTTTTTCGCCTCATCATCTTTAATGGCTGGCAAAATAACAACATCTTCACCTTTTTTCCAATTAGCAGGAGTAGCTACTTTGTGTTTAGCTGTTAACTGCATAGAGTCTATTGCTCTTAAGATCTCTAAAAAGTTTCTTCCAGTTGCCATAGGATATGTAAGATATAAACCAATTCTCTTATCAGGTCTGATTACAAAAATAGTTCTAACAGTTTCATTATCAACTGCTGTTCTACCCATTGATGTTGTACCGGCATCACCTTCCAACATGTTAAAAAGTTTTGCAACTTTTAAGTCTTCATCAGCTATAATTGGGTAATTTGGTTTTGTGCCAGATACATCTTTGATATCATCTAGCCATTTTTTATGATCCTCTACTCCATCAACGCTCAAACCAATCACTTTTACATTTCTTTTATCGAACTCGTCTTTCATCAAACCAAGAGCACCAAGCTCTGTTGTACAAACTGGTGTAAAATCTTTAGGGTGTGAAAAAATAACTCCCCAACTATCACCTAGCCATTCGTGGAAAGAAATATCACCTTCGGTAGTTTTAGCTTGAAAATCAGGACACATACTATTTATTTTTAACATTGTCTCCTCCTTATAAAAAAATATTATATGAAAGATTGTTTTACTAAGCAAACTTTTATAAAGTAAGGTAATTATGATATTTGAACAACTTTTTGATCAAAAATCTTCTACATACACTTATATAATTGCAAGTGGAGAAGGTAGAGAAGCTCTTATAATAGATCCTGTTATTGAGCATTCAGATGAATACTCAACTATTTTAAAAAATTTAGATCTTAAACTTGTCAAAGTAATTGATACGCATATTCATGCTGATCATATTTCAGCATTAAATGAATTAAACAAAAGAACGAACTGCATAAGAGTTATGGGAGAAAAATCTAAATCAGAAGTTATTGATCTTAGAATAAAAGATGGTGAAAAAATTAATGTTGAAGAAGTTGAACTTCAAGCAATTTATACTCCTGGTCATACTGATTGCTCATATAGTTTTTTGATGAATGATAGAGTTTTTACTGGAGATACACTTTTAATAAATGGAAGCGGTAGAACAGATTTTCAAAATGGTAATGCTTACGATGCTTACGATTCTATATTTAATAAGTTATTAAAGTTACCTGAAAAAACTTTTGTATTCCCAGCCCATGATTACAATGGTAAGAAATTTTCTACTATTGAAAATGAAAAAAATAATAATCCAAGATTACAAGTAAGCTCGAAAGAAGAATATGCAGATATAATGAACAATCTAAATCTTGCAAATCCTAAAATGATGGATGTCGCAGTTCCAGCTAATGTAAAAGGGCTTACTTTAGACAATATTAATTAACTTTAAATTTTAACATAAGTAACTATATAGGCTGTCTATGAATGACTTTTTGCAATCTATCATTGACAGAGATCCTGCTGCAAAATC